>NZ_PKFQ01000001.1:6151967-6463510 GCF_002939475.1 Streptomyces cinnamoneus
GCGCGCTGTACGACCCGTAAGCCAGGAGACCGGCCACGGCATCTCACGAGAAGATCCACGAGGTGCTGGAGCGTGACCCGCAGATGACCCTGCCCACCAAGACCCCCGCCGCGGCCGCGCCCGAAGGCCTGCCCGCCTTCCGCTGGCGCCGCCAGGACACCGTGCGCACCGCCGGCCTCCTGGCCGTCATAGCCGCCCTGCACGTCGTCGCCTTCGGCGTGCTCTTCCTGCTGGTCGTCCCGAACCACTACACCGTGGACTCCAAGGTCTTCGGCGTCGGCCTCGGCGTCACGGCCTACACCCTCGGCATGCGGCACGCCTTCGACGCCGACCACATCGCCGCCATCGACAACACCACCCGCAAGCTGATGGCCGACGGCAAGCGTCCCGTCTCGGTCGGCTTCTGGTTCGCGCTCGGCCACTCCAGCGTGGTCGTCGTCATGGCGGCCCTGGTGGCCGGGGGCACCCACATGGCAGGGGTGCTGATGGACGAGGGGTCCGCCACCCACCAGACGCTCGGAGTGGTCGGCACGACCGTCTCCGGCGGCTTCCTCTACCTCATCGCCGCCCTCAACCTCGTCGCCCTCGCCGGCATCCTGCGCGTCTTCCGCGCCATGCGTGAGGGCCGCTACGACGAGGCCGAGCTGGAGGAGCACCTCGACTCGCGGGGCTTCATGAACCGCCTCCTGGGCCGCTTCACCCGCTCCGTCTCCCGCCCCGGCCAGATGTATCCGCTGGGCTTCCTCTTCGGCCTCGGCTTCGACACCGCCACCGAGGTCACCCTGATGGTGATGGCGGGCAGCGGCGCGGCCGCCGGCCTGCCCTGGTACGCGATCCTTTGCCTGCCGCTGCTGTTCGCCGCCGGCATGAGCCTGTTCGACACGCTCGACGGGACGTTCATGAACTTCGCCTACCAGTGGGCGTTCTCCAACCCCGTCCGCAAGGTCTACTACAACCTCACCATCACCGGTCTGTCCATCGCCGTGGCCTTCCTCATCGGCACGATCGAGCTGGTCGGCGTCCTGCACGAGAAGCTCGGACTCCACGACCCGGTGAGCGGCTGGATCGCCGCGCTCGACCTCGACAACGTCGGCTTCGTCATCGTCGGGCTGTTCGTCGTGGTGTGGGCGGCGGCGCTCGCCTACTGGCGGCTGGGGAAGGTCGAGCAGCGCTGGGCGGCGCGCACCTCCCGCTGAGCCCGCCCGGGGTCAGGGGTGCTCGCACCTGCGGTGCGCGCACTCCTTGCGCACGCTGATGACGGGCGGGCTGTTCCCGGCGGGCTCCTCGGTCACCACCACCAGGGCGGGCCCGCCGCAGGACAGGCACACCCGCGACGAGGGCTCGCGCTCCCGGTCGATCGTCGCGGCGATCCTGCGCAGCGGGTCGGCGTCGGTGTCGGACATGGCCCATCCCGTTCCCTCGGCGGTGCTCGCTCTGCCGGAGCGTGGACGCATCGTCGCGCACGGGCCCTGATCACGTCAGCGCCTTGACGACCGGTCACCCGTCCGGGAGCGCCGCCCCTCCGGTGCCCGCGGGCAGCGTGAT
This sequence comes from Streptomyces cinnamoneus, assembly GCF_002939475.1. Classification (NCBI taxonomy): domain Bacteria; kingdom Bacillati; phylum Actinomycetota; class Actinomycetes; order Kitasatosporales; family Streptomycetaceae; genus Streptomyces; species Streptomyces cinnamoneus. Next base: position 6,153,513 of record NZ_PKFQ01000001.1, read on the forward strand.
CTCGAAGCGGCAGCCACCGGGCACGTTGCGCACCGTCGTGCTGCCGGCGTGGGCCCCGACGATGCCGCGGACGATGGCTAGGCCCAGACCCGCGCCCGGCGGGGTCCGGGCCTGCGAACCGCGCCAGCCCGTCTCGAAGACGCGCGGCAGGTCCTCCTCCGGGATGCCGCCGCAGCCGTCCGTGACCGACACGACGACCGTGCCCCCGTCGCCCTCGCCGCACCGGGCGGTCACCGTCACCGTGCCGCCGGCGGGCGTGTGCCGGACCGCGTTGACCAGCAGGTTGCCCAGGGCGCGGGTCATCTCCTTGCCGTCCACCACGACCGTCGCGGCGTCCACCGCGTCGCCGGCCAGCCGGACGCCGCGTTCGCGGGCCACCGGCCCGATGCCGGTGAGGGCGTCGCCCACCAGGTCGTACACCGACGTGCGGACCGGGTGCAGCGGCAACGCCCCGGCGTGGATGCGCGAGAGCTCGAAGAGGTCGCCGACTATGGCGTCCAGCCGGTCCACCTCGACGCGGATCTGCCGGAAGTAGCGCCCGGGGTCCTCGGCCACGCCGTCCTCCAGCGCCTCGGACATCGCACGCACCCCGGCCAGCGGCGTGCGCAGGTCGTGCGAGATCCAGGCCACGAGCTCACGCCGCGAGGCGTCGAGGGCGCGTTCGCGCTCCCGCGACTCGGCCAGCCGGGCGCTGGTGGCCGCCAGCTCCCGCGAGAGCGCGTCCAGTTCGGCCGTGGCCCCGCCGTCGGGGGCCGCGAAGGAGCCGCCCTCGCCGAACGAGCGGGCCGCACGGGTCAGGGCCGCGCTGCGGGCCACCACCCAGCGCCCCAGCAGCAGCGCCGTGGCGAGCGAGACCACGGCGGCCGTCGCGCACACGGTCGTCACGACGCGCAGGTCGTGCGCCGACAGGAACATCGCCCGCGCCACGGCGAGCGTCCCGGCCAGCATCGCCGTCACCGAGACCACGGCCACCACGGCGAGGGAGACCACGACCGAGCGGCGGCGCAGGACGCGCAGCGCGAGGGCCCCCAGCAGACCCGCGACGGCCGCCCCGAGGAAGGCGAAGAGGACGATGAGCAGCACGTCACGCACGGCCTGCCGCCTCTCCCGGCCCCGCCGCGAAGCGGTAGCCCACGCCCCACACGGTCTGGATCAGCCGCGGCCGGGCCGGGTCGTCCTCGACCTTGGCGCGCAGCCGCCGGACGTGCACGGTGACCGTCGACAGGTCGCCGAACTCCCAGCCCCACACCTCGCGCATCAGCTCCTCGCGCCCCAGGGCCCGCCCGGGCTGGCGCAGCAGGAAGGTCAGCAGGTCGAACTCGCGTACGGTGAGGGCGAGTTCGACGCCGTCCTTGGTCACGCGGCGCGCCGCGGTGTCGAGCGTCAGCCCGGCGGCCCGCAGCGGCGGCGCCGGGGGAGGCGGGACGGCGGCAGCGGCCGCGCGGACGCGGCGCAGGACGGACTCGACGCGCAGCACGAGCTCGCGGGGTGAGAACGGTTTGGTGACGTAGTCGTCCGCGCCCACCTCCAGGCCCAGGACGCGGTCGTCCTCGTCGCCGCGCGCCGTCAGCATGATCACGGGTACGGGGCCGTGGTCCCGGCGCAGTCGCCGGCAGACCTCCAGGCCGTCCACGCCGCCGGGCAGCATGAGGTCGAGGACGACCAGCGCGGGCCGCTCCTCGGCGGCCCGCGCCAGGGCCGTGGGCCCGTCGGCGGCGCGGGTGACGGCGAAGCCGGCCCGCTCCAGGTAACGGGTGACCACTTCGGCGACGGTCGGGTCGTCGTCCACGACCAGGACGGGTGCGGCGGTGTACATGCGGCCAGCTTGGCATCTCCTCCTTTCCGCCCGGCGCGGTGCCGGCCCGCGGCTCTGCGCACGGCGGTCCCGGCCGGGGACCTGCCGCGGTTCCCCGAAAGGGACACGACCGGGGAACATAAGATCGGCCCGCACCCCTGCGCCGACCCGCGGAGAACCCCGATGCACGACCCGGCAGCGCGGCCGGAGGCCCGGCCGCACGACCCCTACGTCCGCGTCCGCGGCGCCCGCGAACACAACCTCAAGGCCGTCGACGCCGACATCCCCCGCGACGCCCTCGTCGTCTTCACGGGCGTCTCCGGCTCCGGCAAGAGCTCCCTCGCCTTCGGCACCCTCTACGCCGAGGCCCAGCGCCGCTACTTCGAATCCGTCGCCCCCTACGCGCGCCGCCTCATCCACCAGGTCGGCGCGCCGAAGGTCGAGGAGATCAGCGGGCTGCCACCCGCCGTCGCACTGGAGCAGCGCAGGTCCACGCCCACGTCGCGGTCGTCCCTGGGCACCGTCACCACCCTGTCCAACTCCCTGCGCATGCTCTTCTCCCGTGCCGGCAGCTACCCCGAGGGCGCCGTGCGGCTGGACTCCGACGCCTTCTCGCCCAACACCGCCGCCGGCGCCTGCCCGGCGTGCCACGGCCTGGGCCGGGTCCACGAGGTCACCGAGGAGTCCCTCGTCCCCGACCCGTCGCTGTCCGTCCGCGACGGCGCGATCGCCGCCTGGCCCGGCGCGTGGCAGGGCAAGAACCTGCGGGACATCCTCGACACCCTCGGGTACGACGTCGACCGGCCCTGGCGGGACCTGCCGCGGGAGGACCGCGACTGGATCCTGTTCACCGACGAGCAGCCCGTCGTCACCGTCCACCCCGTGCGCGAAGCCGACCGCATCCAGCGCCCGTACCAGGGCACGTACATGAGCGCCCGCCGCTACGTGCTCCACACCTTCGCGGACTCCAAGAGCGCCGCCCTGCGCGCCCGCGCCGAGCGGCACCTGGTCAGCCGGGACTGCCCGGTGTGCGCGGGGCGCCGACTGCGCCCCGAGGCGCTGGCCGTCACGTTCGCCGGGCACGACATCGCCGCCCTGGCCGCCCTCCCGCTGGCCGCGCTGGCACGGACGCTGCGCCCGGCCGCCCGCGCGGGGGAGGGCGCCGCCACGGCCCTCGCGCGGGACCTGGTCGCCCGCATCGAGGTCCTCACCGAGCTGGGCCTGGGCTACCTCAGCGTCGACCGGCCCACCCCCACGCTGTCCTCCGGCGAGCTCCAGCGGCTGCGGCTCGCCACCCAGCTGCGCTCGGGCCTCTTCGGTGTCGTCTACGTCCTGGACGAGCCCTCCGCCGGGCTGCACCCGGCGGACAGCGCCGCCCTGCTGACCGTGCTGGACCGGCTCAAGGCCGCGGGCAACTCGCTGTTCGTCGTCGAGCACCACATGGACGTCGTGCGCCGCGCGGACTGGATCGTCGACGTCGGCCCCGAGGCGGGCGAGCACGGCGGCCGGGTGCTCTACAGCGGCCCCGTCGCAGGTCTCGCGGACGTCGCGGAGTCGGCGACGCGCCGGTTCGTCTTCCCCGACGGGGCCGCGCCCGCCGCCCGTACGCCCCGCGAGCCCTCCGGCGTCCTGCGGCTGCGCGGCGTGACGCGTCACAACCTGCGAGGCCTCGACGTGGACTTCCCCCTCGGCGTCTTCACCGCGGTGACCGGCGTGTCGGGTTCGGGCAAGTCGACCCTGGTCGGCCAGGGCCTCGCCGACACCGTCGCCGCGCACCTGGACGGCGGGGAGCCCGTGGGGAAGGCGGACGGCCTGGAGGCCGTCCACCGGCTCGTCAAGGTCGACCAGAAGCCCATCGGCCGCACCCCGCGCTCCAACCTCGCCACCTACACCGGCCTGTTCGACGCCGTCCGCAAGCTGTTCGCCGCCACGGACGAGGCCCGGGCCCGGGGCTACGGCGCCGGGCGCTTCTCGTTCAACGTCGTCGGGGGCCGCTGCGAGGTCTGCCAGGGCGAGGGGTTCGTCGCGGTCGAGCTGATGTTCCTGCCAGGGATGTACGCCCCGTGCACCGCCTGCGGGGGCGCGCGGTACAACCCGGAGACCCTGGAGGTCACCCACCGGGGCAGGACCATCGCCGAGGTCCTCGACATGACCGTCGACGCGGCGGCCGGCTTCCTGTCCGACGTGCCGGCGGCGCGGCGGAGCCTGCGCACGCTCCAGGACGTCGGGCTCGGCTATCTGCGCCTGGGCCAGCCCGCCACCGAACTGTCGGGCGGCGAGGCCCAGCGGATCAAGCTCGCCGCCGAGCTCCAGCGCACCCGGCGCGGGCACACGCTCTACGTGCTGGACGAGCCGACGACCGGGCTGCACCCGGCCGACACGGAGGTGCTGCTGCGGCAGTTGCACGGACTGGTGGACGCCGGCAACACGGTCGTGGTCGTCGAGCACGACATGGCCGTCGTGGCCGGCGCGGACCACGTGATCGACCTCGGCCCCGGCGGGGGCGAGGAGGGCGGGCGCGTCATGGCGGCCGGCGGCCCCCGCGAGGTGGCGCGGGCCGCCGGGAGCGCGACGGCACCCTACCTGGCGGAGGCGCTGGGGCGGGCCCGCTAGGGGGCCGGGCGGCGTCACCCGGGGGCCGAGTACCAGTCGAACTCGTGGCCCATGAGCCGGTACGTCTGGCCCGGCTTGATCAGCGCCCAGTCGTAGTCCGGCATGTTGTCCCAGGACCGCTGGAAGTCCGCGAGCGCCTCCTGCGTGCGCTGCTGGGCGCAGTACACCGCGCCGCGCCGGGCCAGCGCCCAGTCGTTGTCCGGCTGGATGCGCAGGGCGTGGTCCAGGTCGCGCAGCGCCTCCACGAACCGGCCCTCGCGCCGGTGGACCTCGCCGCGCCCCGCCAGGCACCAGTCGTAGTCGGGGCGCAGGTCGATGGCCCGGGTGAGGTCGGCGACGGCCTCGTCGTAACGTTCCAGGAGCCGGTAGGTGGCGCCGCGCACCGCGTGCGCCCACCACGAGTCCGGTTTGAGGCGCAGGGCGTGCCCGCAGTCGGCGAGGGCCAGGTCGTAGTCGCCGATGTACCGGTGGGCGGAGGCCCGCCCGATGAACAGCCGGGAGTCGTCGGGCCGGTGTTCGAGCGCGCTGGTGAAAGCGGCGCGCGCCTCGTCGAGCTGGCGGGTGGCGAGGTAGGTCCAGCCGCGTTCGGCGTGGGCCCAGTGGAGTTCGGGCCGGATCGCGACGGCCCGCTGGAGGTCGGCCAGCGCGTCGCCGTAGCGTTCCATCAACCGGTGCGTGGCGCCCCGCCCGGCCAGGGCGGCCGGATCGCCGGGCGTGAGCTCCAGGGCGCGGCTGAAGTCCGAACGCGATTCGTCGAGGCGGCCCATGGCGCGGTGGAGGGCGCCGCGGCCCGTGAAGACGCGGGGGCAGGTCGGATCCAGCTGGAGGGCCTGGCGGTAGTCCGCGAGGGCTTCCTCGGCGCGCCCGGCCCTGCGGTGGCGCTCCCCCCGGGCCACGAGCGCCGCGACGCGCCCGGCGGTGTCGAGGCCGGGTTCGGCCAGCAGGGTGTCCAGGGCGGGGACGGCGTCGGCGCGTTCGTCCGGCAGGACCGCAAGCAGGCGCTGTCCGAGACTGCGGGCGGCCTCCAGGCCGGCCGCCTCCCCGGCCTGTGCCAGCATGTCGGCGCAGCGCCTGATCCGGGCCGGCTCGCAGGCGCAGGCGTCGACGAGGAAGCGCGCGGTCGTACGGAGGAAGCTCTGGGGGAAGGCGCACAGGTGGTGGTACCGCTCCTCCAGGGCGAACTCCACCCAGCGGTCGTCGGCCCACCGGTCCTCCGGGGGCAGGGTCTCCTCCAGCCGCAGGCGCCACTCCTCGAACGCGCCGGCCAGCGCCCGGTGCCGGTCGTGCCAGCGTTCGGGCGACCGGTTGCGCTCGTCGCGCAGGAAGGCCGCCCGGATGGGTTCGTTGTACTGCCAGATGCCGCCGTGGTCGGTGACGAAGGGCAGGGTGCGGAGCCAGCCGGAGAAGACGGCGGCCTCCGGTTCGACCGCCGCCCGGTACACCTCCTCGTCGAGCCGGCGGGGGACGGCGCACGCCCGCACCGCGGCCCGCCGGACGGGGTCGTCGATGTTCTTGAGGACGCGCTCGACCGTGGCGCCGCTGACGTCGGCGCTGTGCGGGTCGTCGGGGCCGTTCTCGGCCATCAGGGCCACTTGCCGGGGCAGTCTGCCGGACTCGCGCAGGATCACGCCGACGCTCAGCTCGTCGGTGATGCCCTTGGCGGCCAGCAGCTGCCGGGCCTCCGCCTCCGTGAAGACGTCGAGCGGCAGGTGCTGCACCAGGCCCAGGTGGTCGCCCCAGCCGGCGTAGCTGAGCGGCTGCTGTCCCGCGAGGGCGACGACGGTGTTGGCGGGGAGCTTTCCGTGGACGCGGCTCAGGAGGAGTTCGCGCAGCCAGTCGTCGAGCACCGGCGCCGTGCACTCGTAGTCGTCGAAGAAGAGCACCACCCAGGGCCGGCGGGCCGCGGCCTCACGGAGGTCCTCGGCGAAGAGGGGGGTGAGCGTCTTCTCCGGGGACATCACGAGTTCGACGTCCTCACGGTTGTGGAAATGGCCGCCGAGCCATTCCCGCAGGCGGTCCGTGGCCTGGGCGACCTCGGCGGCGTCGACCGCCCCGGCGACGAAGCCGATGCCGGGCACCAGCGCCAGCGACGCCAGCCCGATCCGCGCCGCCACCCGGCTCGTCGCCGAGGGGGCGCCGTCCTGGGGGCCGCGGCCGTCCCGGGTGCGGTCCACGGGCCGGCCGGGTGGGGGATGCGCCGAGTGGTAGAGGGCCTCCGCCTCGTGCAGCTTGCGGCGGTAGGCGGTGAGGAGGGCGTCGAACTTCCGCAGCGGGAAGCCCTGCTGCGCCAGTTCCGCGCTGACGGTCTCCATGGCGTCGACCACACTGCGGACGGAGTCGGAGACGCACGCCGTCAGGGCCCGCTGCGCCCGTGCGCCACTGATCAACTGCTGGAGCAGGAAGGTCTTGCCCACTCCGCTGTCGCCGTGGAGGTGGAAGACGAACCGGTGAGAGGCGTCGTCGGGCGGCTGGCGCAAGTTGTCCTGAAAGCAGGCCAGCTCCGCCTGCCGGCCGACGATCCCCGAGCGGTGTTGACGAGCGATCAATTCCTGTAGCGAAACGCCTTGCTCTGGCATCGAATCCCCCGAGCCGTGCCCACCCCGGTCTGCTCCACCCAGTGCCGCGACCCAGTATGCGCGCCGGGACGAACCGTGGCGGACGCAGGTAAGCACCCCGTGTTCCCTTCCGGAGCGCGAGGGGTGCGGGAAGGCGCGCGGGCGGGGACGAGCGCCGGAGAGTCCGCCGGTGCTCCCCGGCGGACACGGGGACCACCCCCCGACCCGCCCCCCCCCGAGGGACGGCGTCACGTCGGGAAGCCGTCGCGCCGCCGCCGGGGGAGAGAGCGAGTTCCGGCCATCACCCCGGCTCTGGACGTGCCGCACTCCGTCTGGTTACGTCGTGAGCAGATGTTCGACCGGGCGATCGGTGATTCCAGCGATCAGGCGTTCGCATTCGACGTATCGGGACGGAGCACCATGGCCCATGCCCTGATCATCGGTGGTGGCATCGCGGGGCCCGTCACGGCGATGGCCCTCCAGCGGGCCGGCATCGGATCCACCGTCTACGAGGCGTACCCGAGCGGCGCCGACCACGCCGGGGCGTTCCTCGTCCTGTTCGCCAACGGGCTGGAGGCCCTGGCGGTCATCGACGCCGACCGGACCGTTCACGACCGCTCCTTCCCCTCCGGCACCGTCGAGTTCCTCAGCGACACGGGCGGCACGCTCGGCACCCGCCCCCTCGCCGGCTCCGCCGGCGGGCCCCGCCCCCGCACCCTCCCGCGCTCCGCCCTCTACCGGGCCCTGCGCGACGAGGCCACGCGGCGCGGCATCCCCGTCGAGTACGGCAAGCGCCTCGTCGCCACCGGCACCGGCCCGCGCGGCACGGTGACGGCCCTCTTCGCCGACGGCAGCCGCGCCGAGGGCGACCTGGTCGTGGGCGCCGACGGCATCCACTCCCGCACCCGCACCCTGCTGGACCCCACCGCGCCCCGCCCCCGCCACACCGGCCAGCTCACCGTCTGCGGCCGCACCCGCGACACCGGCCACCCGGCGCCCCCGGACACCTACCGGATGATGTACGGGCGACGGGGCTTCTTCGGCTGCGCCACCGCCCCCGACGGCACGACGTACTGGTTCGCCAACATCCCCGGTCCCGAGGTGCCGAAGACGGCGCTCGCCGCGCACACCCCCGACCAGTGGCGCCGCCGCGTCACCGAGACCTTCGCGGACGACCGCACGCCCGCCGCCGCCATCGCGGCCGCCACCGGTCGCGACATCGTCGGCATGAATGTCTACGACCTCCTCTCCACTCCCGTCTGGCACGACCACCACACCGTCCTCGTGGGCGACGCCGCCCACGCCACCGCGCCCAACGCCGCCCAGGGCGCGTCCATGGCCATCGAGGACGGCGTCGTCCTCGCCCGCTGCCTGCGCGACCTGCCCGCACCCGACCGGGCCTTCGCCGCCTACGAGCGGCTGCGGCGCGAGCGCGTCGAACGGGTCGTCGCCATGAGCGCCGCCCTGGCCGGGCGGGCGGCCCGCACCGCCGAGGAGCGACGCGCCCGCGACGCCGAGGTGGCGGCCCGCACGGCCGGGAACACCGGGGGCGGCACGGACTGGCTCACCGGCTACCGCGTCGACTGGGACGCCCCGGTGCGCTGACTTGCCGCCGCGCCCCGCTGCGGCAGACTTGAACCATGCCCGAGCTGCCCGAGGTCGAGGCCCTCGCAGGCTTCCTCACCGAGCGCCTCGTCGGCCGTACCGTCGAGCGCGTCCTGCCCGCGGCGGTCAGCGTCCTCAAGACGTACGACCCGCCGCTCGGCGCGCTGGACGGGCGGGAGGTCACGGCCGTGCGCCGGTACGGCAAGTTCCTGGGCCTCGCCACGGGGGACGGCCCCCACCTGGTCTTCCACCTCGCCCGCGCCGGCTGGCTGCGCTGGCGGGACACCCTCCCCGACGCCCCGCCGCGCCCCGGCAAGGGGCCGCTCGCGCTGCGGGTGCGGCTGGCCGGAGGCGGCGGCTTCGACCTCACCGAGGCGGGCACCCAGAAGCGGCTCGCGGTCTACTGCGTCCGCGACCCCGCCGACGTCCCCGGCATCGCCAGGCTGGGCCCGGACCCCCTCGCGCCCGAGTTCACCCTGGAGGTCTTCGCCGGGCTGCTGAGCGGCGGGCGCCGGCAGCTCAAGGGCGTCCTGCGCGACCAGGGCGTCATCGCCGGCATCGGCAACGCCTACTCCGACGAGATCCTGCACGCCGCCCGCATGTCGCCCTTCAGACTCGCCGCCGGCCTGACCGAGGAGGAGACCGCCGTGTTGTACGAGGCGCTCGGCACGACGCTGCGCGAGGCGGTCGAACGCTCGCGCGGGCAGGCGGCCGCCGACCTGAAGGCGGAGAAGAAGACGGGCCTGCGGGTGCACGGGCGGACGGGGCAGCCCTGTCCGGTGTGCGGGGACATGATCCGCGAGGTCTCCTTCAGCGACTCCTCGCTGCAGTACTGCCCGACCTGCCAGACGGGCGGCAAGCCGCTGGCCGACCGGCGGTTGTCGAAGCTGCTGAAGTGAGCCGCGCGCCGGGCGGAGGCGGCCGCGGCCCGGACGGGGCGCGGGCTCCCGGCGCCGCCCGTGCCTCCCGTCCCGTCAGTCCCGCGGAATCCCGCGCTCGTCCGCGTGCGCCAGCTCCGAGTGCCGGTAGGAGTAGGCGAAGTACACGACCAGGCCGATCACGAACCACACCGCGAACCGCACCCACGTCTGCCACGCCAGATAGGTGATGAGCCAGATGGACGCGACCACCCCGAGGCCGGGGACGACCGGCACCCACGGGCAGCGGAAGGAGCGCGGCAGGTCCGGGCGCCGGTAGCGCAGCACGATCACGGCGGTGCACACCACCGCGAAGGCCAGCAGGATGCCGATGTTGGTCAGCTCGGCCGCCTCGCCGATCGGCACCAGCCCGGCGATGGCCGCCGACGCGAAGCCGACGATCCAGGTCACCCGGGTCGGCACGTGCCGTGTGGGGTGGGTGTGCGCGAACCACTTCGGCAGCAGCCCGTCGCGGCTCATCGCGAACCACACGCGGGTCACCCCGAGCATGAAGGTGAACATCACCGTCAGGATGCCGATGATCGCACCGACCGCGATGACGTCGGCGATCCCGCCCAGCCCGACCGACTTGAAGGCGGTGGAGAAGCCGCTCTCCTTGTCGATGTCCTTGTAGTTCTGCATGCCCGTCAGCACCAGGCAGGCCAGCACGTACAGCACCATCGACACGGCCAGCGAGTACATGATCGCCCGGGGCATGTGCCGCTGCGCGTCCTTCGACTCCTCCGCGGCCGTGGACATGGCGTCGTAGCCGAAGACGGCGAAGAAGACCGTGGCCGCGCCCGTGAACGCGCCGCTGACGCCGAAGGGGAAGAAGGGGGAGTAGTTGGCGGTGTTGATGTGGAAGAAGCCGACGACGATCACCAGCAGGACCACCAGGACCTTCAGGCCCACGACGATCGTCTCGAACCGGGCCGCGTTCTTGATGCCCATGGTCAGCAGGTAGGCGATCAGCAGGCACAGCACCGCCGCGAACAGGTCGATGCGGTGCCCGTCGCCCGTCCCCGGGGCGCCCAGCATCCAGTCGGGCAGCTTGGCGCCCATCTCGCCGAGCAGGAAGTCGATGTACCCCGAGATGCCGATGGCCACGACCGCGACGATCGCCGTGTACTCCAGCAGCAGGTCCCAGCCGATGAACCAGCCGCCGATCTCGCCGAGCACCGCGTAGCCGTACGTGTAGGCGGACCCGGCCCGGGGGATCATGCCCGCGAACTCGGCGTACGAGAAGGCCGCCGCCGCGCTCGCCAGGCCCGCGATCAGGAACGAGACCAGCACCGCCGGGCCCGCCTTGCCGTTGGCGATGGTGCCGGCGAGGCTGAAGATGCCGGCGCCGATGATGCCGCCGACGCCGATCGCGGTGAGCTGCCAGAGGCCGAGCGTGCGGGTCAGGTGCTCGCCGTGCGCCTCCGTCTCCTCGGCCTCCTCGATCGTCTCGATCGGTTTGCGGCGCAGTACGCCCTGACCAACCCGGAGCCCGGCCATGCCCTCGTCCTCTCGTCGTTCGTGACGATCGCGGTCATCATGGCCGAGCCGGGACGGTGACGGAAGCCGCCGCCCCGCTCGGAGCGCGGGGATCAGCCGATGGCGGGCGGCGCGGCCCTCTCGCCCGTGCCCCAGCCCGACGGTTCCCGCCCCACGGTGAAGTCCAGCCGCCGGCCGTCGCGGATCTCCCGGGTCGTCAGGTACGTGCGGTCGTACGCGTCCCCGCCGAGCCGCACCGAGCGGACGTACCGATCGGTGTCCGAGGTGCCCGGCGCGGTCACCGTGAAGCGGCCCCCGGGGTACCAGCGCCGGTCCAGGCGCAGGTCGACCCGGTCGAAGACGGGTGTGCTCAGCCCCCACAGGTCGGTGCCCGGCCGCACCGGGTACACCCCGATGGACGACAGCACCATCCACGCGGACATCGTGCCCATGTCGTCGTTGCCGGTCATGCCGGTGGGGGAGTCGGTGAACAGCGTCAGCGCCGCGTGCACCACGTCCGTCGTCTTCCACGGCTTGCCGGTGGAGAGGTAGGTGTACGGCGCGATGAGGTCGGGCTCGTTCTGCGGGTTGTACTTGTCGGCGTTGTAGTAGTCGTACGGGCCGTGGACCCACACCTCGCGGGCGGTGCGCGCCGGGTCGGCGAGCAGCCGGTCGTAGGCGAAGAAGGAGTCCAGCCGCCTGTCCGCCGCGGCCCGGCCCCCGATCAGCCGCACCAGGCCGGGCAGGTCCTGCGGCACCAGCCACTGGTACTGCCACGCCGTGCCCTCGTGGAAGCCGGGGCTCCGCGCCGGTTCGGCGGACCCGGTGAACGCGCCCGAGGCGTCGCGGGGGCGGAAGAAGCCGGTGTCCGGGTCGTAGAGCCTGCGGTAGTTGTGCGACCGGGCCTCGTAGCGGTCGGCGTCCGCGCGGTGGCCCAGCGCCCGGGCCATCCGTGCGAGCGCGCCGTCCGCCAGCGCGTACTCGAGCGTCGCGGAGGCGCCCTCGTGGAAGTCGGAGTCGCCGGGCTTGCGCCGGGGCCCGGACGGCAGGTACGGGACGAAGCCGTCACGGACGTACTGGGCGTTGCCCTCGCGGCCGACGTACGGCGAGCTGGCCGGCGGAACGCCGTCCGCGTTCTTCTTCAGCGCCCGGTAGGCCTCCTCCTCGTGCCCGGCCAGCAGGCCGTGCTCGAAGGCGTTGGTGAGGTACGGCGTCACCGGGTCGCCGGTCATGATGTTCGTCTCGACCGTGCCGTACCCCCACTTGGGCAGCCAGCCGCCCTCCGCGTCGATCCGCAGCACCGACAGAGCCATGTCCCGGGACTCGCCCGGCGCGAGCAGGGCGAGGAGCTGGGCCTGCGTGCGGTAGGTGTCCCACAGCGACCAGTTCTGGTAGTAGGTGAAGCCGCTCGCGCGGTGGACGCGCTGGTCCCAGCCGGTGTAGCGGCCGTCGACGTCGCTGCCGATGTTGGGTGCCAGGAACGAGCGGTACAGCGACGAGTAGAAGGTGCGGCGCAGCGTCGGGCCGCCCCCCTGGACGGTCACGTCGCCCAGCCGGCGCTCCCACGCCGCCCGTGCCGCGGCGGCCGTGCGGTCGAAGCCGGCCTCCTCGGCGCGCAGATTGCGCTCGGCGCCGGCCGCGTCGACGTAACTGAGGGCCGTCGTGGCCTCCACGTCCCGGTCGCGGGTGGTGTCGAACCGCACCCACGCCCCGTTGCGCCCGGCCGAGGCCGACGTGCGCGACCCGGCCGTGACGTGGTCGCCGTTCCAGGTGCCGTAGGAGGCGAAGGGCCGGTCGAAGCGGGTGAGGGTGTGGAGGGTGTACGGGCGGGTGTCCTGGCAGAAGCCACGGCCGGTGATGGTGGTGCGCACGGTGCGGTCGTCGACGACCTCGACGCTGGTGGAGACGGTCTTGTGCAGCGACTGGCCGGCGTTGAGGAGGACATTGGCCTTGTCGGTGGCGGGGAAGGTGTAGCGCTGCCGTCCGGTGCGGGCGGTGGCCGTCAGCTCGGCGGTGATGCCGCCGTAGGAGGCCAGGCGCACGCGGTAGTAGCCGGGCCGGGCGCTCTCGTCCCGGTGGCTGAACCCGGCGGCGTAGCGGGCGTCGTCCGTCTGCGTCACCTCGCCCGTGGTCGGCAGCACCGGCAGGTCGCCGCCGAGGCGGCAGCCGACGCCGGACAGGTGCACGGTGCTGAAGCCGCGGATCTGGCCGTCCTTGTAGTCGTAGCCGGTGCTGTGGCCGGTGTCGGGGGACAGCTGGACCATCCCGAAGGGGACGGCGGCGCCGGGGAAGGTGTTGCCTTCGTTCTGGGTGCCGATGAAGGGGTTCACCAGGCCGGTGAGCGCCTGGGCCGCGGGGGCGGCGGGCGCCCGGGGCACGAGCGCGGTGGAGCCCAGCACGGCGGCGAGGGCGAGGGCGACGACACCGGTGCGGCGCAGCGGTGGATGTACGGTCCGTCTCATGCGTCCACGCCCCTTTGGCGACAACGGTGTCCGCGCAGAGGGTTGCGTGGGGCGTACAGGGAGTCAAGGATGCGACGGATGGTGGGCGTGGTGTTCAGGTCACGTTCCAGCGACCATAGAGCCCGAATGTCCGTCCGGGCCTTGACGGGTGCCGTCGGACTCCACCGGACCCCGTCGGAACCGGTGGGAACCAGTCGAGGGGAACGGCCGCCCATGCGCTTGTCCGAAACCGCCTCCGTGGGGCCCTTCTTCGCCCTGCGCACCGACGACGACGCGGGAGCGGACGCCCACGGCTTCCTCCCGCTTGGCGAGGAGGCCGTACGGCTGCGGGTGGCGACCGTCGCCGAGCGGCTGGGGACGGCGGACCGGCGGGTCGCGGCCTCCATCGCCTTCCAGGGCGTCGCCGGACGCCTGCTGTCGGTCCCGCTCGCCTCCGCCGTGCTGACCGGCTCGGTCCCCGACCTCGCGGACGGCCGCCTGCGCTGGCACCCCGGCGCGACCGCCCCCGACGACCTCCTCCTGCCCCGCCCGGCCGCACTGCCGCCCACGGCGGAACCGGCGGAGCAGGCGGCACAGATCGCGGCCACCGTCCTGCACGGCCTGCTGGCCCCCCTGATGGACGTCACCCGCACGGTGACCCCCGTCTCCCCGCGGCTGTTGCGCGGCAACGCCGCCTCGTCCCTCGCCGGCTCCCTGCGCGTCCTGCACACGTGGTGCGGGGCCCGGGGCCGCCACCGGGAAGCGGCCCACGCGGTCGCCGTCGCACGGTCCCTGCTCACCGACCCGCTGCTCCACGACACGGGCACCCTGCGCACCGGCGGCGCTCCGTCGTTCACCCGCCGGTCGTGCTGCCTGTACTACCGGGTGCCGGGGGGAGGGCTGTGCGGGGACTGCGTGTTGCGGGGGCGGTAAGGCGGGGCGCCGCCGGCGCGGCTGCGGCCCCGTACCGGTGCAGCGTGGATCACAAAGCCCGGCGCATGCACGCCCGGGGCCACCGGTCCAATCCATGGGCCGCCTCGCGCCGGCGGATCTCCCGCAGCCCGGGAGTGAGCTGGTCGTCGTCCAGAAGCCGGAATCCGCAGCGCGCGTAGTAAGGGGCGTTCCACGGGACCTCGGTGAACGTGGTGAGGGTCAGCGCGGGCACCCCCTCGCTCGCGGCGTGATCCGCCAGGTGGTCCAGCAGGGCCCGGCCGAGGCCGCGGCGCGCGCTGCCCGGGTGCACCGACACCTGCTCGACGTGCAGGTTGCCGTCGACCCGGTCGGCGACCAAGTAGGCGACCGGGTCGTCGGCGTCGTCGGCCGCCACCCAGGCGAGCCCCGCCTGGTGGTAGCGCCTGAGCTCACCGAGCGGGAACGGCTCGTCATGGGCGATCTCCGGCATGCCGACGTCCAGGAAGCACTGCCCGGCGGCCCTCTCGATGTCCTGGAGGAGGGACAGCTCGTCCAGGCGCACTGCTCGCATACGCATAGACGCATTGTCCAGGGCCGACCGGGCGATGCCACCGGTTAACGGCGCGCGGCTCAGTGGTAGGGAAAGGGCCAGTGCGGGTGCTCCCAGCGGGCAAGGCCGGTGAGGCGGAGCAGCTGTATCCGGTCGAGCAGTTCCTCGCCGACGCCGTGCGCTCGCAACCGGGCGGTGCCGTGGGTGACCAACCAGGTGGCGAGTGCGGTGCGCATCTCTTCCTCGTTCTCCCAGGCGTCCCACGGGAGTTCGTCGCACAGCATGTCGTCCTGCCACCGGTCCGCCGTCTCGGCCAGGTGCTGGTCGGCCACGGGGCCCCTCGCGTCCTCCCAGGCGGTGAGCCACGGGCTCATCGTGGCGGAGGCCTCGGCGCAGAAGGTGAGGACCTCGTAGGCGGGTACGACGGGATCCGGTTCAGTGAGGGTGTGAGCCCACCAGGCGTGCAGGAACTCCCATACCGCCGCGCTGTGCCGTGCGGGCCACCGTTGCCAATGGCCGCGGGCGAACGATCGTGCGGCTTCCTCCAAGCCGTAGCCCGGCTCGACGAGCCCCCTGACGAGAGCCGTGGAGAACTGGGGCAGGACGCGGCGCAGCACGGCGCCGTGGTCCTTCCAGTCGACGGCCTGCCAGGTGCGCCGCAGGAGGTCGGCGTCCAGCCGCCCGTCCGGGGCCTTCGGCTGGGCGAGCTCTTCCGCGCTGCCCCAATGGCACGCGCAGTTGCTTTCGTCAGGTCGGGCGGTCATACCGCGGAAGGCGACGGTCAGGCCGTCCAGCGCGCGGTCGAGCCGGAGTCGTGCGGGAGTGACGTCGAGGTTCATCGTGGACACGGCCTTCGAAGGACTCCGGTCGGCTTCCGGCAACCGAAGGTCAGCACCTTACCGGTCCGAGCCTGCATCGTGGCGATGGCTCCCTCGCTCGCAGCGCTCCGGCGACGGCCCCACCGCGCCCCACCCGCCAGCGCACGAGACCGTACAGCCCGAGCCGGAACCCCGGACCGGCCTGGTGGGGCGAAGCCCCGGAAGAAAGGGGGGCCCGTTCACGCCCCCACCTCCGGGGGCCACCGCCCCGGCACCAGGACCCCCAGCACGTACGCCTTCGCCACCAGCGCCGTCCGGTTCGGCACCCGCCAGCGTCGTGACAGCCGCCCCAGGTGGTAGTTGACGCCGTCCACCGTCAGGCCCACCGCCTTGCCGATCGCCGCCGTCGTCGACCCCGCCGCCGCCAGCGCCAGGATCCGGCCCTCCACCTCGCTCACCCCCACCACCGGCGCCGGCTCCGGGGCCTCCCGCACCCGCAGGACCGCCAGCAGCATCGGGTACGTCCGCGTCGGCTCGCCGACCGGGTCGACCAGCAGTTCGCCCTCCCGCAACGCGTCGCCGTGGCCCGCCGGCCAGCACACGTCGATGGTGTAGCGCGAGCGGTTGCCCAGGCGCAGCGCCTCGGTGAGCCGCTCGATCTGCTCGGCGGCCCGGGGCCGGAACAGCTCCAGCAGGTTGCGGCCGCGCACCTGCCCCGGGGCCATGCCCCACTCGGTGGCCATGGCCGGATTGGCGACCGTCACCTCCCCGTTCGCGTGACAGATGGCGATCGGGATCGGCAGCCGGTCCAGCAGGGCGATGAAGTGGTTGCGCCACGCGCCGTACTCGTCACCGCTCACCACCACACCCCCGTCCTCGGAACCGGTCAGCGCCCGCGCGCAAGAGCGACGCGCCGCGGGCCACTGCACAATCATGCAGTTCCCCCGCCCGGCGGTCCGGTCCGGGGCGGCCACGCTGAAGACATGACCCACGTCACCGAGGCCCCCGTGGCCGCCATCCCCGTCGTCGACATCTCGGCCGTCGGCGCGAGTGACACCCCGCTCCAGCAGATCATGCGTCTGGCCCGCCGGCACGGTCCCGTCTTCCGCCGCCGGCTGCACGGCGTGGACCGGCTCTTCGTCACCTCCCTGGACCTGGTGACCGAGCTGGCCGACGAGGAGCGCTTCACCAAACACGTCGGGCCGGCGCTGGAGAACGTCCGGGAGTTCACCGCCGACGGGCTCTTCACCGCCTACAACCACGAGGCCAACTGGGCCAAGGCCCACGACATCCTGCTGCCCGCCTTCGCCCTCGGCTCGATGCGCGCCTACCACCCCGCCATGCTCCGGGTGGCCCGCCGCCTCACCGGCTCCTGGGACGCCCGCCTGGCGGAGGGCGGCCCCGTGGACGTGCCCGAGGACATGACCCGCATGACGCTCGACACCATCGGGCTCGCCGGATTCGGCTACGACTTCGAGTCGTTCGCCCGCGACGAACCGCACCCCTTCGTCGGCGCCATGGTGCGCTGCCTCGACTGGAGCATGAACAAGCTCGGGCGCGACCCCGACGCCGACCACAGCGCCGAGGACGCGGCCTTCCGTGCGGACGCCGCGTTCCTCGCCGGCGTCGTCGACGACGTCATCGCGGCCCGGACCGCCACGGGTGAGCAGCGCACCGACGACCTCCTCGGCCTCATGCTCGGCGCCCCCCACCCCGCCGACGGCACCACCCTGGACGCGGCCAACATCCGCAACCAGGTCATCACCTTCCTCATCGCCGGACACGAGACCACCTCCGGCGCCCTCTCCTTCGCCCTCCACCACCTCCTCAAGGACCCCGTCGCCCTGCGTCTCGCCCAGCGCGAGACGGACGAACTGTGGGGCGACGCCGAGGACCCCGAGCCGACCTTCGAGGACATCGGGCGGCTGCGCTGGATCCGGCAGGTCCTGAACGAGGCGCTGCGGCTGTGGCCCACGGCCGCGGCCTTCGCCCGCGAGGCCCGTGAGGACACGCTGCTCGGCGGCCGCTACCCGCTGCGCGCGGGCGAGGGCGTCACCGTCCTGACCCCCCTGCTGCACCGGGACCCGGTCTGGGGCGACAACCCCGAGCTGTTCGACCCCACCCGCTTCGCCCCCGAGGCGGAGGCGGCCCGCTCACCGCACGCCTACAAGCCCTTCGGCACCGGAGAACGCGCCTGCATCGGCCGCCAGTTCGCCCTGCACGAGGCGACCATGCTGCTCGGCCTGCTCGTCCACCGCTACCGCTTCCTCGACACCACCGACTACCGGTTGCGCGTCAAGGAGACCCTCACCCTCAAGCCCGACGGCTTCACCCTCTCCCTCGCCCGCCGCACCGCCGCCGACCGGCTCGCCCTGCGCACCGCCCTGCGCGGGCCCCGCCCGGTCACCACGGACGACCGCACACCCGCCGCCGACGGGAGCGCGGCCCTGCCCGCCCGCGCCCGGCAGGGCACCGGCCTGCTCGTCCTGCACGGATCCGCCTACGGCACCTGCCGCGACCTGGCCCGCGACCTCGCCGACGAGGCGGCCCGGCTGGGCTTCGACGCCACCGTCGCCGCGCTGGACGAACGCGTCGGCGCCCTTCCGCACGAGACCCCCGTCGTGATCGTCGCCGCCTCCTACAACGGCCGGCCGACGGACGACGCCACGGACTTCGCCGCATGGGCCGAGCACACCGCCGCCCCAGGCGCCGCCGAGGGAGTCCACTACGCCGTCCTCGGCGTCGGCGACCGCAACTGGGCCGCCACCTACCAGCGCGTCCCCACCCTCCTCGACGAACGGCTCGCCGCTCTCGGCGGCACCCGGCTGCTGCCCCGCGCCGCAGCCGACGCCTCCGGCGACCTGACCGGCACCGTCGAGGAGTTCACCCGCGCACTGCGCCACGCCCTGCTGGAGCGCTACGGCGACCCCGACGCGAGCGCGGAGCCCGCCGAGGACGCCGCCGACGCCCCCGCGTACACCGTCACCGAGGTCACCGGCGGACCCCTGGACGCGCTCGCCGCCCGGCACGACGTACGGCCCATGACGGTCACCGAGGCCCACGACCTGACCGCACCCGGCCATCCCCGCACCAAGCGCTTCCTGCGGCTGGCCCTGCCGGACGGTGTCGCATACCGCACCGCCGACCACCTCGCGGTCCTGCCGGCCAACGACCCCGCGCTGGTCGAGCGCGCCGCCGGGCTCCTCGGCGTCCACCCGGACACGGTCCTCTCCCTGCACCCGCGGCGCCCCGGCCGCGACGCCCTGCCCGTCGACCGGCCGCTGACCGTCCGCGAGCTCCTCACGCACCACCTGGAGCTCCAGCAGCGCCCGACGGCCCGTCAGCTCGCCTGGCTGGCCGACCGCAACCCCTGTCCGCCCGAGCAGGCCGCCCTGAGGGCCGTGCACGCCGACGACCCGCGCACCGTGCTCGACCTGATCGAGGACCACCCCGCCCTGCGGGGCGTCCTCGGCCCGGCCGCCCTCCTCGAACTCCTGCCGCCGCTGCGGCCCCGGATCTACTCCGTCTCCTCCTCCCCGGCCCACAGCCCCCGCCACATCGACCTCATGGTCTCCGTCCTGGCGGCCCCCGCCCGCTCCGGCCGGGGCGAGTTCCGGGGAACAGGCTCGAACCACCTCGCGGGGCTGCGGCCCGGGGACACGGTGTGGGGCCGCGTCCAGCCCTGCCGCCAGTCGTTCCGCATCGACCACCAGGACACGGCCCCGCTGCTGATGGTCGCCGCCGGCACGGGACTGGCCCCCTTCCGCGGCGCGGTCGCCGACCGCCACGCCCTCGCCACGGCCGGCGCCGGCCTCGCCCCCGCCCTCCTGTACTTCGGCTGCGACGCCCCGGACGCGGACTTCCTGCACGAGGACGAACTCCGCGCGGCCGAACGCGCGGGCGCGGTCTCGCTGCGCCCGGCGTTCAGCGAACGCCCGGGCGAGAGCGGCCCGTTCGTGCAACACCGCATCGCCGCCGAGGGAGACGAGGTCTGGTCCCTCCTGGAGGCCGGCGCGCGGGTGTACGTGTGCGGTGACGGCAGCCGCATGGCCCCGGGGGTACGTGCGGCACTGCGCGACCTGTGCAGCCGCCGGACGGGCGTCGACGCCGCGGGCGCCGACGCGTGGCTGCGCCGACTGACGGACGCGGGGCGGTACGTGGAGGACGTCTACGCCGGATAGGGAGCCGCCGGCGCAGCAAGTGGCAGACCCTGCCTTTTCCGTCGCGCCCGGCGCGAGGAAAAGGCAGGCCCACTACGCTTTGTGAAGCCCTCCCGCGATTTTGCGCCGGAGTGCCGTCATGATGCACGGGGGCTCCATGGACACGCCATTACTGCTCTTGCTGGGTGCGGCGGGCGGCTCGCTCCGCGGCCTGGTCGACCTGCACCACCAGGTCATGGCCTGGCAGGAGGCCCGCCGTCAGTACCGGCAGGCCCCGGCCGGAGAGCAGGGCGAGCCGCCCCGCCTGCGGGATTTCTACGACCTGATCCCGGCCTGCGCGGCCCTGGTGGTCCACATGGGACTCGGCGCGGGGGCGGCGGCCCTGGCCGGCCTGTCCGAGCAGATCAACGGCGTCTACGCGGCGATCGCCGTGGGGATGTCGGCCCCCACGATCCTGACCCACCTCGGGCAGGCCCGCACCATCAGCGACGCGGTGCTGGGCACCGGCCCGGAGGGCCCGGCCGCGCCGCGGCCCGGCAGTCCGGGCGGCCCGGAGGGCGCGGCGGGAGGGACGGCGCGATGAGCGGATCCCCTCTCGCCCGGCGCACGGTGGCGGCGCTGCTGGGGCTGCGCACGCCCCCCGTCCGAGTCCGCCACCTGTCGCCCGTCCGCCGGACGTGGGCGGCGGTGTTGGGGCTGCGGGTGGAGACGGAGGCCGGCCGAAGGGCCGCACCGGCCGCCTCACGCCGGCCCGCCCGTGGCCGGCACCCGTCTCACCGGGAGGGCGGGGTGGTGGTCGTGGGTGCGTTCACCTCAAGGACGAGGAGGGGCTGGGGCGTCGTCTCCGCCGTGCTGGGCGTCCTGGTGACCTCGGTGGTGGTCGGACTGGGAATCGTGATGGAAACCGGCGGGGAACGCCGCCAGGCGCCCGCCCCCTCCGCGCCGACCGGGGCCCCCTTCCCCCCTACGGCCGTCGCGTCCCCCGCGTCCCCTCCGCGCGCCGGCGTCCGCTGGAGCGGCTGGGTCTTCCTGCCGCCCAGTGCCGCTTCGGAGGCCGAAGCGTCGGGCATCGACCTGGATCGCGAGCCGCCCGAGCCGAGGGGGGCTTCCCAGGGCGACGACCTCTGGGCGGCCGATTCCGCTTCCGAGCGCGTCGTCTTCGACGCGGGCGGATTCGCCGAGGGCGTGAACGTGCCCGTCAGGGACCTGACGCCGTCCATGTGCCGCGCGGTCATGCTGACGGGGAGGAGGGAGGCCCCGAAGGCCGTCATCGTCGAGCCGGGCTCCGTCGCCTGTTTCGTCACCACGGAGGGACGCGTGGCCGCGTTCGAGGTAGCCCGGTCGGAGGGGGGGCGCGGCCTCAGCCTCTCGGTCGTCGTGTGGTCCGAATCCCCGTCGACGGACAGTAACTCCTGACCACCTCAAGGCCGCTCGTGTCCCTCCCGTACCCTGCTGATCATTCACATCAGCGGATGGAGAGTGGTGGGGGACATGCGTACCGCGATACGTACGGGGATGACCGCAGTTGCCGCGATCGCGGCAGTGGCCGTGCCGGCGGCTCCGGCGGGGGCGGAGGGCTCGCCGTCCTACGGCGCCACGACGGGGGTCGGCGTCCACAACGCCTACGACACGGCCAAGTACCCCTACTTCGCCGACGCCCTCGACTCCGGGGCGGGCCTTCTCGAAATCGACGTCTGGACCAACGGCTTCGGCGGCGGCTCCTTCCGGGTCTCCCACTCCAAGCCGCTGAGCAACGACAACAACTGCGTGAACGCCGGCTCGCCGGCCGCCCTGCGCACCGGCGCCCGCAACCAGCCGCTGTCCGGCTGCCTCGCCGACATCCGTGCCTGGCACGACGCCAACCCCGGCCACCGGCCGATCCTGCTCAAGGTCGAGATGAAGGACGGCTTCAACGCCAACAGCGGCCGCGGCCCCGCCGAGCTCGACGCCCTCCTGTCCGCCGAGCTCGGCGACGCGCTGTACCGCCCCGGCGACCTGATGGGCAAGCACGCCTCGCTGGACGAGGCCGTGCAGGCCGACGGCTGGCCCAGCCGGTCGGCGCTGGCGGGCAAGTTCATCGTGGAGCTGATCCCCGGTGTCGTGGAGGAGGGCAACCCGCTCGACCGCCTGTGGACCGACCGCGAGTACGCCACCCACCTCCGCGACCTCGCCGCCGCCGGCCGCATCGGCCAGGCCGCCGCCTTCCCGGCCGTGCACAACGCCGCCGCCGGCGACCCGCGCACGCGGTACGCGGACGCGACGATCCGTCCGTGGTTCGTCGTCTTCGACGGCGACGCCACGGCGTACACGGCGGGCGGCATCGACACCGCCTGGTACGACAGGCGCCACTACCTCGTCGTCATGACGGACGCGCACAAGGTGGCGCCCGCCATCGACATCACCCGTCCGACCGAGGCGCAGGCACGTGAGCGCGTCTCGCTCATGGCCCGCTCCCACGCGAGCTTCGCCACCGCCGACTGGTACCCCCTGCCGCAGGTCCTGTCGACGGTGGTGCCGCGCGGCTGACGCCCGTCAGGCCGACAACGTCGCGGGTGCGACGGCTCGGGCACGCTCGTGGAGCTGTCGGGCGGCGGCGTTTCCCAGGTGAGGGCGGATGCGGGAGAACATCTCCCGCATCCGCTCGTCGCACTGTGCCGACTGGACATGCGGATAGATGTCGATTGCCTTGCCCCAGGTGTCGCACGCGGCTTCGAGGTGACCGATCTGGCACTGCCGCTCCGCGAGCATCGACAGGTAACGCACACGGCTCCGCCAGTGCAGGTGATAGCGCAGCTTGTCGGACTCCTCCAGGGCCTCGATCGAGCCGCGCAGGTCGCCGAGTTCGTAACGGACCTGACCGGCGTGGTACGAGAGTGACGAGGGGTTGTACGAAGCGAAGGTGGTCGCCCGGGACTCGGCCTTCTCCATCGCGACCTCCGCCTCCTTGAGGTACATCAAGGCCGCCGTGCGATCGCCGACCTGCGCTGCTGAATGCGCCTGTTGCCCCGCGAGGAACGCCCGCATGCGAGGCCCCGCTTGTGGGGACGCCGACGCAGCCGCGTCGGCCAGTCGCACGGCCTCCGGCCCATGGCCCAGGTCGACGGCCTGCACGCTCATGCCCCGCAGCGTCGTGCAGTACGTGAGGTGGTCCTCGGATGCTCCGGCGAGCTGCAGGGCTTTGAGGTAATAGCGCTGGGCCAGGCCGTGGAGGCCTTCGTCCACCGCCATGTACCCCGTGAGGTAACACAGGTCCGAAGCAGCCAACATCATCGCCTTGCGCACCGCCTCCGGAGCGTCCGCGCGCAGATACGGCGTCACCGTGTTCACCAGGAACGCGGCCGCCATCGGTCGTGCGTGCCGGCCGCCGAACTGGTCGTCGAGTTCGGAGACGCGTTCGGTCATCGCGATGACCATGTCGACTTCGGGCATGCCGATGCGCCCGGCCTGACCCTTCTGCACGGCTTCCATCCGGCCGACCACGTCCGGCCAGTCCGGGACCGTCAGCGCCACGGAGAACAGGCTGTACCCCAGCACGCTCCGCCGCGACGGGTCCATGTCCTTTCGCCCGAGGTCGACGAGCCCCTCGACCGTGCCAGGCCCCGGGCCGGTGCCGCCGCCCGGCGGGGGGAAGCCGGCCTCCGCGTGGGTGACCGGGCGGCGCAGCCTGCGGGCGAGCGCCTCCAGGATGAGCGGCCGTACGTGCTCCTTCGGCAGGTGGCCCCCGAGCCACTGGTGCACCGACGGCTCGCGGTACCTCAGCGGCGTCCCGCGCTCGGTGCCCATGCGGTTGACCTCGCGGGCGAACTGGCTCAGCGTCCACGTGCTCTCGCGGAACAGCCGCTCCAGGCCCCTGTTCGGATCCCGTTTCCCCACCGCCATCAACTCCTCGCCCCAGGGCGGCGTTTAAAGCTCTTAAACCTCGCCGCCGTCGCCCACAGTACCGCCGGGCACCGACAAACGGTTGCCCAGAGCGAAGAGAAGATCACCGTGTGCGACCCTGAGGGGGAGATTGGTGTGATGACGTACCGGGTCGGGGCGTTCGTCGTGGACCGCCGCATCGACAAGGTCGGTCAAGTGATGGGCCGTGAGGGGCCGTACGTGCAGCTCCGCCCCGTCGGCGGAGGGCGGGAGTGGGACTGTCCGCCGGCCGCGCTCAGGCTGGCCAGGGCGGCCGAACTGCTCGGCACGGCAGGGGAGGGGGCGCGACGGTGTGCCGCGTGCGAGGCGATCAGAGCGGAACGGCGCGCGGCTGAGGAGAAGGGGGACGCCGACCGCATGACGGCCACCGCCACCCGCATGGGCGTACACCTGCGCGAGGCGCACTGAAGCACCCCGGGGCGTCCGCCCCCGTCAGGCGTCCTCCAGGCGGAAGCCCACCTTCATTCCCACCTGGTAGTGCGCGATGGAGCCGTTCTCGAGATGGCCGCGGATCTGGGTCACCTCGAACCAGTCGAGCTCCCGCAGGGTCTGCGCGGCGCGGCTGATCCCGTTGCGGATCGCCGCGTCCACGCCCTCGTCCGAGGAGCCGACGATCTCGGTCACCCGGTAGGTGTGGTTGGACATGGATCCACCGTGCCTCACCCACCCGCCCCCCGCCAGACGAGCGCGTCCGGCCGGGCCGCGTCAGCGCTCCGGGTCCGGGGCCGGGAAGTCGGGGACGGGCGGGGCGGGGGCCGGCGCGCTCGGCGGGTCCGGCATCCGTGCCAGGTCCTGCTCGGCCACGCGGACCACGGCCGGGCCCGCCGCGTACACCGCGATCAGCTTGCCCGACCCGTCCACGACCGGGATGGACTTGGGGATGACGGTCCCGCTCCCGCCCAGCCTCAGCACCAGCACGCCGTGCTCGTCGTGCTCCAGGGAGAGGGCCCCGTCCGGCCGCGCGTCGTCCTCCTGATCAGCCATGTTCCGGAGGCTACCCACCCGGCCGGCGCCCGAGCGTCACCCGTTCGGGTGGTGCCGGGGGCCAGGGCGCCCCTAGGGCACCACGGTCACCGGCCACCGCCCCGCCTTCACCAGCCGCACCGCCACGGAACCGATGATGCGGTGCCCCGCCTGCTCGGACGCGCCGACGACGACCGCGTCCGCCTTCAGTTCGTCCGCGGCCCGCACCAGGCCCGTGTACGGGTCGCCCCGGAAGGTGTGGAACTCCCACCGGACCTCGTGGACGCCGCGCAGCCGCTCGGTCGTCGCGCGGATCTCGGCCAGCAGCTCCTCGGCCACCTCCTCGGTCATGTCCGCCACGGGGGCGCCCAGCGCCGCGCCGCCGGCGAGGACCGGCTGGACGTAGACGAGCGCGAGCAGCGCGTTCTGGCGGCGGGCCAGCCCGGCGGCGTACGCGGCGGCGCGCCACGACGTGTCGGAGCCGTCGACGCCGGCGACGATGACTCTGGGGCCGTCCGTGCCGCGTTCGAAGCCGGCCGGGAGGCTGTGGCCGTCGTCCCGTTTCCCCTGGTGCGCGTCGTGCGCGCTGTCCTCGTTCACACCGGGAGGCTAACCGGGACGGACAGGGACAAGGCGAAGCGGCCTGCCTCGTCCGTCCACCAGTGGGTCAGCTCCAGCCCGGCCTCGGCCAGTTCCCGTCGCACGCCCTCCTGCCGGAACTTCGCGGACACCTCGGTGCGCAGCTCCTCGCCGGCCTCGAAGTGGACCGCCAGGTCCAGCGTGGGGATCTTCACCACGGCGGGCGCACGGGCCCGCAGCCGCATCTCGATCCACTCGCGGCGGGCGTCCCACAGGGCCACGTGGTCGAAGCCGTCGGGCTCGAAGTCGGCACCCAGTTCCCGGTTGATGACGGTGAGGACGTTCTTGTTGAACGCGGCCGTCACCCCCTGGGCGTCGTCGTAGGCCGGGAGGAGCACGCTCTGGTCCTTCACCAGGTCGGTGCCGAGCAACAGCGCGTCCCCGGGCGCGAGGCCGGCCCGGATGCCGGCCAGGAAGGTCGCCCGCTCCGGCGGCAGCAGATTGCCGATCGTGCCGCCGAGGAAGGCGATCAGCCGGGGACCCGGCAGGCCCTCCGGCAGGGCGAGGCCGTACTGGAAGTCGGCGACCAGCGCGTGGACCGTCAGCGCCGGGTGCTCGGCCAGCAGCGTCTCGGCGGCGCCCGCCAGGGCGCTCTCGCTCACGTCCACCGGGACGTAGAACTCCAGCGCCTCCAGGGCCCGGATCAGGTGCCGGGTCTTGTCCGAGGAGCCCGAGCCCAGCTCGACGAGCGTACGGGCACCGGTCGCCCCGGCGATGGCCCCGGCCCGGGCGAGCAGGATCTCCCGCTCGGAACGGGTCGGGTAGTACTCGGGCAGCAGGGTGATCTCGTCGAACAGCTCGCTGCCGCGGGCGTCGTAGAACCACTTGGGAGGGAGTTCCTTGGGGGAGCGGGTCAGCCCCTCGGCGACGTCGGCGCGCAGTGCGGCGGCGGTCGCGTCGGGCGGCAGGGTGCGGGTC
Organism: Streptomyces cinnamoneus; assembly: GCF_002939475.1. Lineage (NCBI taxonomy): Bacteria > Bacillati > Actinomycetota > Actinomycetes > Kitasatosporales > Streptomycetaceae > Streptomyces > Streptomyces cinnamoneus. The sequence goes on from NZ_PKFQ01000001.1 coordinate 6,179,796, forward strand.
AGGACGAACGGGCTCACTGAACGGGCTCCTTGAGCGGGACTCGCGGGACTCGCGAGGAGAGCGGGCAGAGCGTGACGCCGGTGCGGTCGGCGGTCAGGAGGGTGCGGTCGGGGACCTCGGTCCAGCGGGGGTCGTCGTCGTACGGCTCGGAGGCGACGACCGTGCGTCCGTCGCCGGCGAGGTACCAGAGGGAGTCCCCCCACGTCGTGGCGGCGATCGACGCCCCGTCCGTGAGCAGCAGGTTGAGCCGGGAGCCCGGCGCGGCCCGGGCGAGGGTCGCCACGGCCCCCGCCAGCGCCTGCCCGGGTCTCTCCCCGCGCAGCAGCCGGTGCTCCACCAGCGCCCAGACGAACGCCGAGTCGCACCGCGCCGCCAGCCGCAGCGACGCCACCGGCGGCAGCAGCGACACCAGCGGGGCCGCGCAGTCCGGCCAGCCGGGCAGCGCCCCGTTGTGGCTGAAGAGCCAGGGCCCCCCGGCGAACGGAGCCGCCGCGGCCTCCGCGTCGGGGCCCGCGAGGGTCGCGTCCCGGACCGCCGCGAGCAGGGCCCGGCTGCGCACCACCCGGCAGAGGTCGGCGAACGACTCGTCCGCCCAGACCGGGCCGGCCCGCCGGTACCGCGCGGGCAGCGGATCGCCCGGCGCGTACCAGCCGACGCCGAAGCCGTCCGCGTTGACCGTGCCGTGACACTGCCGTCGCGGCGCCCAGGACTGGCGGACGAGCGCGTACGGAGGATCCATGAGGTGTCGGCCGAGCGGGGCCTTGGGGCCCAGCACGGCGATGTGGCGGCACATCAGACGGGTTCCGCGTCGCGCGCCGTGCGGAAGCCGGAGAAGATCTGCCGGCGCACCGGCAGGTCCCAGTTGCGGAAGGTGCCCCGGCAGGCCACCGGGTCCACCGCGAACGAGCCGCCGCGCAGCACCTTGTACCGGTCGCCGAAGAAGACCTCGGAGTACTCGCGGTAGGGGAAGGCCCGGAAGCCCGGGTAGGGCAGGAAGTCGCTGGCCGTCCACTCCCACACGTCCCCGATCAGCTGCCGGACGCCCAGCGGCGAGGCCCCCGCGGCGTAGGCGCCGACCGGGGCCGGGCGCAGGTGCCGCTGGCCGAGGTTGGCGTGCTCCGGCGAGGGGTCCTCGTCGCCCCACGGGTGGCGCCGGGAACGCCCGGACGCCGGGTCGTGGCGCGCGGCCTTCTCCCACTCGGCCTCCGTGGGCAGCCGCCGGCCCGCCCACGCCGCGTACGCCGCGGCCTCGTACCAGCTGACGTGCAGCACCGGTTCGGCCGGCGGCACCTCCTCGACGACCCCGAACCGCCGCCGCAGCCAGCCGCCGCCCTCGCGCCGCCAGAACAGCGGCGCGGTGATGCCGTGGCGGCGCACCTGCTCCCAGCCCTCCTGGTGCCACCAGCGCGGGTCGTCGTAGCCTCCGTCCTCGATGAACCGCGCGTAGGCGTCGTTGCTGACCGGCAGGGTGTCGATGAAGAAGGGGGCCACCTCGCGGCGGTGCGCGGGGCGTTCGTTGTCCAGGGCCCACGGTTCGGTGGAGGTGCCCATCGTGAACGGGCCGCCCTCGACGAGGACCTCCCGCGGGAGCAGCGCCGCGTCCACGGCGGCCGGCGGAGGCTGCGGCGCGGTGAGCGCCGCCGGCCCGGCCCGTAGCTGGTGGGTGATCAGCATCGTCTCGTCGTGCTGCTGCTCGTGCTGCGCGATCATGCCGAAGGCGAAGCTGGACTCGACCAGCGGGCCGCCTCCCTCCACCGGGGTGGCGTCGAGCACGTCCAGCACCCGGCCGCGGACGTCCGCGACGTAGCCGTGGGCCTGTGCCGGGGACAGCAGGGGCAGCGACGGCCGCTCGGCGCGGGGGTGCTCGAAGGCGTCGTACACGGAGTCGATGCCGGGAAGCAGCGCCTCCTGGCCGGCCACCGCGCGGAGCAGCCACAGCTCTTCCTGGTTGCCGATGTGCGCCAGGTCCCACACCAGGGGGGACATCAACGGCGAGTGCTGCGCGACCAGTTCCCTGTCGTCGACGCAGCCGGTCAGGGCGCGGGTGCGGTCGCGTGCCGCGAGCAGTGCGCTCGCGGCACGCGACCGCAATGTGCCGGGGTCCACCCGGGACGCGGTCATGGGCGGGCCCCCTCGCCGGTGCCGCCGGCGACGCGGTCGAGCAGGTCGTCGGCGGGACATCGGCCGCGGTTCACGTACCGGTCGATGAACGCGTCGACGGCCTCCGTCACCCGGGGCGAGGCCCCGAGCCTTGGCAGCGCCTCCCGGGCGGCCGCGAAGCACACCACCGCCGCCGCGTGCAGCTCCGGGTCGGACAGCCCGCGGCGGGCCGCCCTGCGCCACAGCGCGTTGCGTGGCGGGCGCTGCGGGCCCGGGGCGTCGCCCAGCCCCTTGAGCGTCAGGTAGGCCGTCTCCGCCGCCGAGGGGTCGTCGAACAGCGCCACCGTGACGGCCAGCGGCACGATCCAGCCGTCCTCCCCGGGCTGCGCGTCGATCATGCGCAGCTCCAGGTGCCCGCGCGGCCTTATGGGCGGGAACAACGTGGTCAGGTGATAGGCCACGTCGTCCGCGGTCACCGGCCGCGGCAGGCCGCTACGGGCCCACTGGCGCAGGGCCAGCCCGCGCTGCACCGCCCACGGCTCGCCGTCGGACCGTACGAACATCACGTTCGCGTTCAGCGCGTAGGCCGCCCACGCCGCACGGGGATCGTGACTCTCCGGCGGGGCCAGACTGCGCCCCGGGTCCATGCGCGCGTAGCAGGCCTGCCGGCTGGAGCGCCAGCCGCACGGCCGCCCGAGGAGCAGCGGCGAGTTGGCGAACGCGGCGGACAGCACCGCGCCCAGCAGGTGCGCCATCCGCCAGCGCCGCCCGTAGCCCATGGGCCCCGGCTCCTCCGTGCCGGCGTCCACGCACACCTGCACGGACGCCGTGCGGCACATGACGTTGCGGCCGGCGCCGTTGATGCTGTCGTAGTAGACCTCCATCGCGTTGTACCGAGGATTGCTCTGCACCCGAGGGGGTTCGTACCACGGCGCCTTGCCGCACCCCTCCAGGGCGAGCCCCAGGCCGCGCAGCTCGGCGCGGGCGAGGGCGAGATCCGCGGACAGCTCCTCCACACAGGCGGTGAGGGATTCCGCGGGTCGTGAACTGAGTTCCAGCTGGCCGCCGGGTTCCACGGTGAAAACCGAACGCAGCGGCAGGGCGCCGACCCGTTCGGCAGCGGCGGCGAGCCGGTGCGGGGCGACAGGGCGGGTGGGTTCCCGCAGGTCGTGCACGAGCCATTCCAGCTCGGCACCGATGAGGCGGGGCGGCCCGGTCTTGAAGCAGATGCCGCGCACGTACGCGTCGGCTTCCGATTCGCCGACCGGCCTGGTGAGGCCGTCCATGTCAGCAAAGCAGTCGGTCACGCTCGGTACCTCCCGTCCGTACCTCCGTACCCCCAAACCGCCACCGACAGTCGGACCGGTGGGGTCCGGGGCCGTGATCCGGTCATTCCGGGGCCCGGACTCCTGGCCACGCCGACATTGTGGCGAGCGCTCGGCGAGCCCGCCAGGGGAGACCCGGGAGGGTGACGTGGGACGGGAGGCCCGGGGCGGGGCGTGCGCCGCGGGCCGGGAGCGGCCTTCAGACGGTGAACAGGGCCGTGAACGGTCCCGTGGTGTCGGCCACCTCATGGCCGAAGGGGGAGTTGAAGTCCCAGATGAGGAAGAGGAGGAAGGCGATCAGCGCGCTGTAGAGGCCGGCCAGCATCAGCTCGCGGGGCGAGCGGCGGATCTGGAGCGTGAAGATCAGCCCGACCGCCACCAGCGCGCCCACGATCAGCCCGAACCACACCACGCCCGGCATGGTGTCGCTCGCGTTCGCCGCCCGGGTGTTGCGTGCCGTGTCGGCCGCGCCGACCTGGTCCAGAACGGGCTGGTAGGACTGGCTCTCGTGGTCGTCGCGCGGCTCGTACGCCGTCACGTCGGTGCGCACCTTGTCCAGCAGCCGGGCGCCCTGGTCGGTGACGTCGCCCTGCTTGAGCATGACGGGCCATTCCTTCTTGACCACGTGCTTCACATAGGCGTCGATGTCCGCCCGGACGCGGTCCCGGGTCTCCGGGGCGTAGACCTGGACCCGCTCGGACACCTCGTGCAGGGCCTGCGCCTCCGCCCGGACGGTGTCCTGCGCGGCGTTGCGCCCCTCCCAGACGCCGGCGATGGCGAGTCCCAGCACGATGGCGTAAACCACTCCGACCATCATCGTCATGTACTCGATGACGTCGGGGGTCTGGCTCGGGTCGTCGTGCTCGCCGAGCCGGCGTTCCCTGAGGACCGTGATGGTCAGGACGACGGCGCACGCGGCGGCCATCGCGATGGCCAGAACCAGCCACTCGGACAAGGCAAACCTCCAGAGGACGACAAGCGGGGTCAGCGGTTCCGGCCGCCACCGCCCGAGCGCGGGCGCAGCAGCGCGGCGGCGAGCACGGCGGGGGCGGTGAGCAGGAGGGTGAGGGTGACCAGGGAGGCACCGCCCTTGGGCGGCGGCGCGACGCTCGGGTGGTACGTGCGGGCCGTGACGTGCCGGACGGGAGCGGCGTGCGGCCGGGGCGGGGGAGGCGGCGCGGGGGCCGGAGGCGGGGCCGGGGCGCTCGGCGGCGGCGCCTGGGGGGCGCTGCGCGGTACGGGCGGGGGAGCGGGAGTGGGCGCGGGCGGTGCCGCGGGCGCGGGCTCCGGCCGGGGTGGTGGGGGCGTGGGCCGCGGGGCCGGCGGCGGCGGGGCGGCGGGGGCCGCCGGCGGGCAGAACCTGACCGTGGTCACGAGGCGCGCGGTCTGCGTGGAGGCGATCAGACACCCGGGCCGGTGGTGGAGGAACGCGGTGCTCGGGGACGGCCCGTCGCCCGGGGCGCGGTCCGCCAGGTCCTCCCAGGGCTGCGCCGTGGTGTGCGTGCGGGCCTCGAAGGTGTCGCCCCTGCGGGTCAGCACGGCGGTGTCGGCGCCGCCGCCCGCCCGGAGGACCTCCGCCGGGGCCGACGCGGGCGCGGCGGGCGCCGGGCCGGCGGCGGGCTGCTCACCGGGCGCCGCGCCCGTCGCCAGGGCGGCCGCGAAGACCAGCGCCCCCGTACGCCCCACGAGCCCCGGGCGCCCTGCCGTCCCCGCACGTCCTGGCCGTCGCCATCCACTCACGACGAAGATCCTGAGGGGCTCGCCCGGCGGCTCGCCCGGTCCTTCGGCCGGATTCCTCCGATGGGGTGAATTCAGGACATGGTCGATGGCATGTGCCGTCAGATCTGCGTGAAGTCCCCGTGCCGTCCGGCCCCCGCCGTGAACCGGGCCGCGCCCGCGCGCACCTGCTCCAACGACCGCATGCCGTAGGCGAGTTCACCCGCGAGGGCCCGCTCCTCCGGCATCCCCTCCTGGTCGAGCACCGAGGCCCGGTCGCCCCGCAGGCAGTCCTGGGGGAAGCGGGCGATCTCCGTCGCCAGCTCCTCGGCCGCGGCGCGCGAACGGCCCGTCGGCACCAGCCGGTTGACCAGCCCCATCGCATGCGCCTCCGGGGCCGGCACGGACGGCCGGTCAGGACGAGGTCCAGGGCGCGGCTCGTGCCGATGAGCCGGGGCAGCCGCACGGTCCCGCCGTCGATCAGCGGCACGCCCCAGCGGCGGCAGAAGACGCCGAGGACGGCGTCCTCCTCCGCCACCCGCAGATCGCACCACAGGGCCAACTCCAGGCCGCCGGCGACCGCGTGGCCGCTCACCGCCGCGATCACCGGCTTCGACAGGCGCATGCGGGTGGGTCCCATCGGGCCGTCTCCCGCCGGCGCGACGCGGTTGCCGTGCCCGGCGGCGATCGCCTTGAGGTCCGCCCCCGCGCTGAACGTGCCGCCCTCGCCCCACAGCACCGCCACCCGGGCCGAGCCGTCCGCCTCGAACGCCCGGAAGGCCGCCGCGAGCGCGGCCGCGGTGGGCCCGTCGACGGCGTTGCGCACCTCGGGACGGGAGAGGACGACGGTGGTCACCGGGCCCAGGCGCTCGGTGCGCACGGTCACGGCGCGTCCTTCAGGAGCACCCGGTCCAGCACCGGCCCCAGGTCCGCGCCCGCGGGAAGGGTGCCGAAGGCGTTCCCCCAGTCGCCGCCGAGCCGGCTGGCGCAGAACGCGTCCGCGACGGCCGGGGCGCTGTGGCGGACGAGGAGGCTCGCCTGGAGGACGAGCGTGAGCTGCTCGGCGAGCCGGCGGGCCAGCAGCTGGGCGCGGTGGGGATCGGACAGCTCACCGAGCAGCCCGCGCAGCCGCGTGAGGGCCGCGTCGAGCCGCGGATCCGCTCCGGCGGCCCGCTCCACCTCGGTGAAGTAGGCCTCCAGGGAGTCGGGTTCGCGGCCGAGGACGCGCAGCACGTCCAGCGCGGCCACGTTGCCGGAGCCCTCCCAGATGGACAGCAGCGGGGCCTCCCGGTAGAGCCTGGGCATGCCGGACTCCTCCACGTAGCCGTTGCCGCCGAGGCACTCCAGGGCCTCGGCGGCGTGGGTGCTGCCGCGCTTGCAGACCCAGTACTTGCCGGCGGCCAGCCCCAGCCGCCGCAGGGCCCCCTCGCCCGCGTCGCCCGCCTCCGAGCGGTCCAGGGCCGCGGCGAGCCGCATCGCCAGCACGGTGGCGGCCTCGGACTCCACGGCCAGGTCCGCGAGGACGTTGCGCATCAGCGGCTGGCCGATCAGCTCGGCGCCGAACGCCCTCCGGTGCGAGGCGTGGTGCAGTGCCTGCCGCAGCCCGGCCCGCATGCCGGCCGCGGAGCCGACGACGCAGTCGAGCCGGGTCATGTTGACCATCTCGACGATGGTGCGCACCCCGCGCCCCGGTTCGCCCACCGGCCAGGCCACGGCCTGCTCGTACTCGATCTCCGCCGAGGCGTTGGAGCGGTTGCCGAGCTTGTCCTTCAGCCGCTGCAACCGCATCGCGTTGCGCGTGCCGTCGGGCAGGACGCGGGGCATCAGGAAGCAGGTGAGCCCCTCACCCGTCTGCGCCAGGACGAGGAAGACGTCGCTCATCGGCGCCGACGTGAACCACTTGTGCCCGGTGACCACGTACGAGCCGTCGCCGGCCGGCACGGCGGTGGTGGTGTTGGCCCGCACGTCCGAGCCGCCCTGCTTCTCCGTCATCGACATGCCGGCGATCAGCCCCCGCTTGCCGAGCGGCGGGCGCAGCCCGTAGTCGTACGTCCGGGAGGCGAGCAGCGGCTCGTAGGCGGCGGCCAGGCCGGGCTGGGCGCGCAGGGCCGGTACGGCGGCGTACGTCATGGACACCGGGCAGCCGTGCCCGGGCTCGGCCTGTGCCCAGACGTAGAACTTCGCCGCCCGCACCAGGTGCGCGCCGGGACGGGCCTCGGCCCAGGGGGCGGCGTGCTGGCCGCTCTCGACGGCGGCGGCCATCAGGCGGTGCCAGGACGGGTGGAACTCCACCTCGTCGATCCGGTGGCCGTAGCGGTCGTGGGTGCGCAGCACGGGCGGACTCGCCTCGGCCGTCCGGGCCCACTCCTGCACCTCCGGCGACCCCGCCCGCGCGCCCAGCGCGCGGACCTCCGCCTCGCCCCAGCCGCCGCCGTCCCGGCGCAGGGCCTCCAGGAGGGCGGGGTCGTCGGCGGTGGAGAAGCCGGTCAGGGGCGGGGCCTGGTTGAACACTTCGTGCGTGGCGCTCACGGCGACCTCCGGGCGGCAGCGGGGGGCGGGCTCGGCATTACGTTTTCATGATGCGTGATGCGAGACTGTAATGGATAGGGTTTCGACAGTCATGGACGATTCACTTCCCCTCCGGCCGCTGACGGCGCGCTCGATCGTGCTGTCCACGCTCCTCGGCCATCACCCGCCGGCCCTCCCGGCCCGTGCGCTCGTCCGCGTCGGCGAGCTGTTCCAGACCGCCGAGGGGACGGTGCGCACCGCACTGACCCGCATGGTGGCCGCCGGCGACCTGGAGCAGCGCGACGGCCTGTACCGGCTCACCGACCGGCTGATCGCCCGCCAGGCCCGGCAGGACGACAGCCGGGCCCCGCGCACCCGCCCCTGGCCGGGCGACTGGGAGATCGCCGTGGTCGCCCGCGAACGCCGCGCCGCGGCCGACCGGGCCGCGCTGCGCCAGGCGATGACCGACCTGCGCATGGCCGAACTGCGCGAGGGGTGCTGGATGCGGCCCGCCAACCTCGTGCGGGACGGGCGACCGGAGGTCGTGGCCGAGCAGTGCGCCGTGTTCACCGGCACCCCGGAGGGCGAGCCCGCCGCGCTGGCGGCGGCGCTGTGGGACCTCGACGGCTGGGCGCGGCGCGCCCGCGCCCTGGAGGCGGCCCTCGCGGCCCTGCCCGGCGGCCCGGACCGGCTCGCCGAGCGCTTCATGGTGTCGGCGGCGGTGCTGCGACACCTCCTGGCCGACCCGGTGCTGCCCGCCGAGCTGACGCCGGAGGGATGGCCGGGCGAGGGGCTGCGCTCCCGCTACGACGCCTTCGACCGGGAGTTCCGTGCCCTGCTGCTGCGGCACATCGGACACCCCTAGCGGGCCCCGTCCGACCGGGGACTTCGCAGATTTCGAATATGAGGAGTCGGTGACAATTCCGGCGGCGGACGTGCCGCGGGCGCATTCGGGCAAATGCGCGACCGATACTGGTCCGCATGTCACGCGTGCTTCTGATCGAGGACGACCGCGCCGTCAGGGAAGGGGTCACCCTCACCCTGCGCCGCCGCGGCCACGACGTCGAGGCCGCGCCCACCGGCGAAGCCGGCCTCGCCGCGCTGGAGACCTTCCGGCCCGACCTCGTCCTGCTCGACCTGATGCTGCCCGACAAGAGCGGCTTCGAGGTCTGCCGGCGCATCCGCGCCACCCAGCAGATCCCGATCATCATGCTCACCGCGCGCGGCGACGACATAGACGTCGTGCTCGGCCTGGAGGCCGGGGCCGACGACTACATCGTCAAGCCCGCCCGCGGCGAGGTCCTCGAAGCCCGCATCCGTGCGGTGCTGCGCCGCGCCGCGCCCGTCGACGGCGCCGGCTGCGAGCCGGCCCCGGCCGCCGCCGAGGCCCACGGCGACCTGGTCATCGACCGCGCCGGGCTGCTGGTCTCCAAGAACGGCCAGGACCTGCCGCTGGCCCCCTCCGAGATGAAGCTGCTGCTGTACCTGTCCGCCACCCCGGGCCGCGTCTTCAGCCGCCAGCAGCTCCTGGAACACGTGTGGGAGCACAGCTACCACGGCGACGCCCGGCTGGTCGACGCCTGCGTCATGCGGCTGCGCACGAAGGTCGAGGAGTCCACCCGCTCCCCGAAGTACATCCAGACCGTCCGTGGCTTCGGCTACCGCTTCGGGCCCCTGTAAGCGAGCCGTACCGCCGTGAGACGCCCGGCCCTGCGCCGTCCGAACCTGCGCCGTCCGAACCTGCGGACCCTGGCGCGGGGCCTGCGCGCCCGCCTCGTCGTGGCGTTCCTCCTCGTCGCGGCGCTGAGCGCGCTCGCCACGTCGGCGCTCACCTTCCGCGAGGCGCGCACCGCCATCCTCAAGCGCACCCAGGACACGGCCGTCACCGCCCTGCGCGCCCAGGTCAACTCCCAGGTGCCCGACCTCGGCTTCCCGCCGGACGACAAGAGCCTCGTCAAGCTCACCCAGGACCTCGACCGGGCCGGGCAGGCCCTGCAGTGGACCACCCACGTCCGCTACAAGGACGGACCGCTGCTGCCCGCCGGCTTCCGGGGCCCGGGCGAGAAGGGCAACCCGGGCGGGCGCATCCCCGAGGGGGTGCGCGAGAAGGTCCGCGACGGCATCGCCGCCTTCCAGCGCGTCACTGTCGACGGCAGCCCCTGGCTGGCCATCGGCCTGCCCGTCGCCTTCAGCGGCGACACCTCGCAGATGTCGGGCCTGGAGGTCTACGCCCAGGTGCCGCTGCGCGAGGACGAGGTCAACGTCCACGCCCTGGTCGACGCCGCGCAGAGCGGCGCCCTGCCCGCTGTCGCCCTGGCCGTCGTGCCCGCGCTGATCGCCGCGCGCGGCGTGCTGCGGCCCGTGCGCGAGCTGCGCCGCGCCACCCAGCGGATCACCGAGGGCGAGCTGGACACCCGCCTCAAGGTGACCGGCGGCGACGAGCTGGCCGACCTGTCCCGGACCTTCAACGACATGGCCGCCGCCCTGGAGGAGAACGTCGCCGAGCTGCGCCGCATGGAGGCCAACTCCCGGCGCTTCGCCGCCGACGTCTCCCACGAGCTGCGCACCCCGCTGGCCGCCATGACCGCCGTCGTCGACGTGCTCGACGAGGACGCCGCCGGCCTCGACCCCGACACCGCCCACGCGGTCCGGCTCATCAGCGAGGAGACCGGCAAGCTCGCCCGCATGGTCGAGGACCTCATGGAGATCTCCCGGTTCGACGCCGGTGCCGCCGCGCTCCACCTGGACGAGGTCGACGTGGCGGAGACGGTGCGCAAGACCCTCCAGGCCCGCGGCTGGCAGGACAAGGTGACGGCCCGCCTGCCCGAGGGCGTACGGGCGCGGCTGGACCCGCGCCGCGTCGACGTCGTGGTCGCCAACCTCGTGGGCAACGCCCTGCGGCACGGCGGCGAGCCGGTCGCCGTCTCCGTGCGGGCGGGCCGGGGCGACGCCGGGGACGAACGGCTGCTGATCGAGATCGCCGACCGGGGCGAGGGCATCGACCCCGAGGTGCTGCCGCACGTCTTCGACCGGTTCTTCAAGGCGGACGCCGCCCGGGTCCGCTCCGAGGGCAGCGGCCTCGGCCTCGCCATCACGCTGGAGAACGTCCGCCTGCACGACGGCACCGTCCGGGCCGCCAACGGACCCGAGGGAGGAGCGGTGTTCACCGTGGACCTCCCGCTGCGCCGAGGAGGAGGTGACGAGGGGTGAGGGCACGACGCGCGGCCGGCGCACTGGCCCTGTGCGGGGCGCTGGTGGCGGGCCTGTCGGCCTGCGGCATCGAGCCGACCGAGGTCGTCGAGGTGGGACGGCCCGCCCAGGGGGTCAAACGGCCCGGCGAGCCGGTGAAGGAGGCACGCCTGTACTTCGCCTTCCCCGGCCTGGCCGGCGGGCTGCAACCGGTCTCCCGCCCGGCCCGCGAGGGGGTGAGCGCGGAGGAGGCGGTGCTGCTGCTGTTGCACGGGCCCAACGAGGCCGAGCGGATGCGGGGGCTGTTCTCCGAGGTGCCCAAGAGCGGCGGCCGCATCGAGGTCGGCACCGCGCAGGGCCGGGTCACCATCCAGCTGCCTCTCGACGTCGCCCGCCTGACGGTGACCGCCCGCCGGCAGCTCGTCTGCACGGCCGCCCACAACCGGGTGCCGGGCGGGCTGCCGCCCGAGCGGATCGAGGTGGACCTGGTGGGCGGGGGCAGGAAGGTGACCGGGCAGACCTGCGAGAACAGCTACGTGGTCCCCATGGTCGACCACCTGCCCACGCCGGCGCGCACCCCCGCGCCCGCCCGCACATGACCCGCCGCCGGGTGCCCGAAGGCGCCCGGCGGCGGGTCGTGGTCCGGCGCGCGGGGGTCAGCCGGCGGCCTTGAAGCTCCGCAGCCGCAGGCCGTTGCCGACGACGAAGACCGAGGAGAACGCCATCGCGGCCCCGGCGATCATCGGGTCGAGCAGCCCCGAGGCGGCCAGCGGCAGGGCGGCGACGACGGCGGTGATCAGGCGCTGGCGCAGCGGCGTCAGCTCGTCGCCCGCCCCGGTGGCGCCCTCGTCGGCCCGCTCCCCGCCGGCCGTCCCGCCGGCCCGCGGCGGCGTGGCCGCGTAACCGGTGGCCTCGACGGTCGCGACGAGGTCCGCCACCGTCACGCCGTCGCCGTAGGTGACCTTGGCCTTCTCGGCGGCGTAGTTGACCGCCGCCGCCACCCCGTCCAGGCAGTTGAGCTTCTTCTCCACGCGCGCGGCACACGAGGCGCAGGTCATGCCGCCGATGGCGAGCTCGACCTCGGCCGTGGCCCGGGGCGCGCCGGTGGTACTCGGTGTCGTGGGGGTCAACGCTGCTCCTCGGGAGAGGAGGACCAATCATACCCCTATGGGGTATCGTCGGGTCCTTTTGCGCCCCCCGGGGTGTATCGCGTGTGAGGGAGGGAGGAGGGCGATCGCCTGCGGGTGTGACGGAGCGCTGTACTCGGCCCGTGAGCGTCCGAGTCGGCCCCGTGCGCTCGAACCCACAGACCACCCCTTGCCTCTTCTTCGAACTGGCGTGTGCAGCATTCGTATGCTCCGGGCATGAAACTCTTTCGGTGGCGTGGCCGAGGCGAAGCCGCTCAGACGATGACAACCCCTTTGGCCCAGGCCATGGCCCTGTACCAGGCGGGGCGCTATGCCGAGGCTGAGGCCGAGGCGCGCTCCGTGGCTGCGGCCCGGTCCCGGCCGCGCGACGACACCTACGCGCCGCTGGCACTGGGTATCGCCGCGCTCGCTGCGGGCGCTCAAGGCCGCCACGCCGATGCCGTCACCACATACGACGCCCTGCTTCCGGTCTTCGGCAGGATCTTCGGCGCCGAACACCCGCAGACGCTGAAACTGCGCTCGGACCGCGCCCAGGCGCTGAGCGCACTCGCCCGGCACGCCGAATGCGAGGCGGAGTGCGGGGCCGTCGCCCGGGTCGCAGCCCGCGGCACAGGCCCGGAGATGGCGCTCATCACCACGGCCGCCCGCAACGGGCAGATCTTCGCCCTCACCGCGCTGGGCCGCCACTCGGAGGCAGAGGCGCTGGCGTGCGAGGCACTCGCCGCCCATCGCGAACCGGACCGGTTCACCCTGGTCCTGCGTCTCGGTCTGGCCCGCAGCCTCAACGGCCAGGGCCGCCACGAGGAGGCTCTCGCTGAGGCGGAGCGCGCCGACGAGCTGCGCCGCCGTCTGCCCCAGGAGCAGCGCCGCTCGGAAACCGGCGCGGTCAAGGTGGCCATGGCCACCGCCCTCCTCGGCCTGGGGCGTGCCACCGAGGCCCGTCCGCTGGCCGCGGACGCCCACGACGCCTGCCTGGCCGCCTTCGGCCCGGATCACCGTCGCAGCGCGGAGGCCAAGGCGTTGCTCGACCGTATCGACAGCGCATGAGCGGGCGCGCCGCGCCGGCGGTGGGGACGCTCACCTGTGACTGAGCACGCCAGTCGGCCAGTCGGGCCCCCTGCGGCGCTCAGTCACAGCGGGTGTGGGGCGTCTCTGAGGTGCGAGAGCGCGACGGCCTTCCGGCGCTTGCCCGGACACCGTAGCCCCGCCCACCGGGCGGCCCGGTGCACGGGCGGTGGCCGGCACTCCGCCGGGCGCGGCGGTCAGAGGCCGTCGTACAGGCCCAGCGCCTTCGCCCGGCACTCCCGTGGCGTCCCCCACGCCGAGCGCAGCGCCCGCGCCTTGCCGATCCACAGGGACAGGTCGTACTCGGCCGTGTAGCCGATCGCCCCGTGGACCTGGAGCGCGGTGCGCGCCGCCGCGTACGCCGCGTCGCAGGCGGCGGCCTTGGCCGCGGCGACGGCGGCGGACGTCCCGGGGTCGTCCCCGGCCAGGGCCACGGCGGCGCCGAGAAGCAGCGGCCGGGCGAACTCCAGGTCGACGAGCGTGTCCGCCAGCCGGTGCTTGACCGCCTGGAACGAGCCGATGGCCGCGCCGAACTGCGTGCGCCGCCGTGCGTACGCGACCGTCCGGTCGAGCAGGGCGTGGCCCACACCGAGCGCTTGCGCCGCCGTCGCGAGGGCCGCCCACTCGGCGGCGTGCGCGGCGGCGTCCCGTACGGCCGGCCCGGTGGCGAGAAGCTCCCCGTCGCCGTGCGGGCGGGCGAGCCGCCGGGCCGGGTCGAGCGAGGGCTGCACCGGCCCGTGGCCGGGGGCCAGCCGCAGCGTGTGCCGCCCGGCGCCGCCGGCCGCCCCCTGCGGGCCGTCGACGACGAACACCGCGTCCGCCACGTCCGCGTCCAGCGCGTACGGCCCGCCGGCCGCCGCCAGGGTCAGCCGGGCCCGCCCCGCGCAGGCGCGCGGCCCCCACTCCTCCGCAGGTGCCGCCTCGCCGGCCCCGGCCAGCCGGCCGAGGAGGACGAGCGCCGCGACGGTCTCCACCAGCGGCCCGGGCACGCCGTGCCGACCCAGCTCGACGAAGGCGACCGACAACTCCACCGGCAGGAGCCCGGCACCGCCGTACGCCTCGGGCGCGGCCGGCTGGAAGACCCCCGCCGCCGCGACCCGCTCCCACAGCGCCAGGCCCGGCCCGTGCTCGCCCCGCGCCCAGGCCCGCACCGCGGCAGGCGTACCGGCGGCGGACAGCATCCGGTCGAGCACCCGGCCGAAGGCCCTCTGCTCGGCGTCCAGGGCGAACCTCACCCGCGCCTCCCCGTGACCGGTCCGGGGAACCGTCCGGCACCGTCGGTCATCGCGTGCCTCCTTCGCGGCGGCCGGCGCGGTGCTTGCCGCCGTCGCCCGTCACCCGTCCCCGCCGTCCCGGATCCCGCCGCCTCATCCACGGCGCCCCTTCGGCAGGCCCAGGAGCCGCTCGCCGATGACGTCGCGCTGGATCTCGTTCGTGCCGGCGTAGACCGGACCGGCGAGCGCGAAGGTCCAGCCGTCCGCCCATCCGCCGCCCGCGGGCGCCTCGCCGGCCGTGTCCGCGAGTTCGCCGCGGGGGCCCAGCAGGTCCAGGGCCGTCTCGTGCAGGGCCAGGTCCAGCTCGGACCAGAACACCTTGGTGAGGCTGGACTCCGCGCCGGCGGGGTCGGCCGGCCCGGGCCGGGACGCCTGGGCGTAGCCGTGGAGCTGGTAGGCCCGAGCGCGGATCACCGCGTCGGCCACCCGGTCGCCCAGCGCCCCGTCGAGCGGTTCGCCGGCCGCCCGCCACAGGGTGACGAGCCGCCGCGCGGCGGCCGTGAACCGTCCGGGGCTGCGCAGGGTCACCCCGCGCTCGGCGCCGGCCGTGCTCATCGCGACGCGCCAGCCCCGGCCCGGCTCACCGATGATGTCCTCGTCGGGCACGAAGACGTCGTCCAGCAGGAGTTCGGCGAAGGCCGGCTTGCCGTCCAGGCGTCCGACAGGCCGTACGGTCACGCCGTCCGCGTCCAGGGGGAACATCGCGTAGGTCAGCCCGTGGTGCGGCCGGTCCGCGCCCGGGTGGCTGCGGAAGAGGCCGAAGGCCCGGTCGGCGAAGGCCGCCCGCGAGGACCACGCCTTGTGGCCGGAGAGCAGCCAGCCGCCCTCGGTGCGCACCGCGACCGACCGCAGGGAGGCGAGGTCGGATCCCGCCTCCGGCTCGGACCACGCCTGGGCCCAGACGGTCCCGCCGCCGGCCATGGCGGGCAGCACCCGGGCCCGCTGCTCGTCGGTGCCGTGGGCGAAGAGGGTGGGGGCGAGGAGGTGGACGCCGTTCTGGGAGACGCGGGCGGGGGCGCCGGCGGCGTGGTACTCCTCCTCGAAGACCAGCCACTCCAGCAGCGAACAGCCCCGGCCGCCGTACTCCCGCGGCCAGGACACCACCGACCAGCGGCCCTCGTGGAGCGTCCGCTCCCAGGCCCGGTGCTGGGCGAACCCCGCCTCCGTCTCCAGCGAGGCGAGCGGCTCCGGCGGCACGTGCGCCGCCAGCCAGGCGCGGGCCTCGGCCCGCAGGGACCGCTCCACCGCCGTGAACCCCAGGTCCATCAGGCGTCCTTCATGGCCCGGACGTCCATGCCGCCGAGCGGGTCGCGCGAGGTCTCGGCGTTGTGCGCGTGCGCCAGGTGGTGGAGCCCGAAGACGGAGTCGAGGCCGGCGTGCAGACCCTGGAGGTCCTCCGCCTGGTTGACGGCCCGCTTGGCGAGGGCGAGACCCATGCGGGGCATGCGGGCGACGCGCTCGGCCAGCTCCGCCGTCCGTCCGGCGAGCTCCGCGCGCGGCACCACGCGGTTGACCATCCCCACCTCGTACGCGCGCCGCGCGCTCATCCGGTCGCCGGTGTACAGCAGTTCCTTGGCCACACGCGGCGGCATCACCCACGGGTGGGCGAAGTACTCGACGCCCGGCACGCCCATCCGTACGACGGGGTCGGCGAAGAAGGCGTCCTCACTCGCCACGATCAGGTCGCACACCCAGGCCAGCGTCAGCCCGCCCGCCACACACGCCCCCTGGACGCTCGCGATCAGCGGCTTGGGCAGCTCGCGCCAGCGCCGGCACATGCCCAGGTAGACCTCCGACTCGCGGGCGAACCGCCGCTCCGCGCCCGCCTTGTCGGAGTGGTCCCACCACAGGCCGGCCCGGCGAGGATGGGGCAGGTCGGCGCCCCGCTCGGCGGTGCCGATGTCGTGGCCGGCGGAGAAGTGGTCGCCCGCCCCGGCGAGGACGACCACCTTGACGGCGTCGTCGTCCGACGCCGCGTAGAAGGCGCCGTCCAGCGCGTACGTCATGTCCAGGTTCTGGGCGTTGCGGTACCGCGGCCGGTTCATGGTGACCGTCGCCACCGGGCCGCGCCGCTCGTAGCGCACTACAGGGTCAGTGGACATGGCGATCCTTCCCTAACAAGTGTTTGGTAGGTTAACGTACGGCCATGAGCAGCGTCGAGGAGTCGCGCACGCCCCGCACCGCTCCCCGCTCCGGCCCGCCGCCCCGCCCCGCCCCGCACGCCCTGCTGTCCGGCCGCACGGCCGTCGTCACCGCGGCCGCCGGGACCGGCATCGGCGGGGCGACCGCCCGCCGTTTCCTGGAGGAAGGCGCCGCCGTCGTCCTCGGAGACGCCCACGAACGCAGGCTCCGCGCCACCGTGACCGCGCTCGCCGGGGAGTTCGGCGCCGGACGGGTCGCCGGAACGCCCTGCGACGTGACGGACGAGGGCCAGGTCGCCGCCCTGCTCGACCTGGCCCGGGCCCGGCACGGCCCCCTCGACGTCCTCGTCAACAACGCCGGCCTCGGCGGCACCGCCGAACTCGCCGACATGACCGACGAGCAGTGGCACCGCGTCCTGGACACCACCCTGAACGGCACCTTCCGCTGCACCCGCGCCGCCCTGCGCCGCATGCGCGCCGACGGCACCGGCGGGGTGGTCGTCAACAACGCCTCCGTCATCGGCTGGCGGGCCCAGCGCGGCCAGGCCCACTACGCCGCCGCCAAGGCCGGCGTCATGGCCCTCACCCGCTGCGCCGCCGTCGAGGCCGCCGCCTACGGGGTCCGGGTCAACGCGGTCGCGCCCAGCCTCGCCGCGCACCCCCACCTGGCCAGGGTCACCACCCCCGGGCTGCTCGCCGAACTGGCCGAGCGGGAGGCCTTCGGACGGGCCGCGGAGCCCTGGGAGGTCGCCAACGTCATCGTGTTCCTCGCCAGCGACTACTCCTCGTACATGACCGGCGAGACCGTCTCCGTCAGCAGCCAGCGCGCGTGACCGGTCCTGGACGTGGACGAGAATGAAACCGTGCCGATCAGCAAGAAGACCACCACGGGCAAGCCGGCTCCCGCACGACGCGGGGAACTGCTGGCCACCGCGGCCGACGTGTTCGCCGAACAGGGCTACAGCGCCACCACCGTCCGCCGCATCGCCGACGCCGCGGGCATCCTCGCGGGCAGCCTCTACTACCACTTCGACTCCAAGGAGTCGATGCTCGACGAGATCCTCTCCACCTTCCTCGACGAGCTGTGGGCCGGCTACGACGCCGTGCTCGCCGCCCGGCTCGCCCCCCGGCAGACCCTGGAGGCCCTCGTCACCGAGTCCTTCCGGGAGATCGACCGGCACCGCGCCGCCGTCGCCATCTACCAGAGGGAGTCCCGGCACCTGGTGGGCCAGCCGCGCTTCGGCTACCTCGCCGAGTCGCAGCGCAAGTTCGAAAGGGTGTGGCTGGGCACCCTGGAGCGCGGGGCCGCCGAAGGGGCCTTCCGCGCCGATCTCGACGTCCGGCTCGCCTACCGCTTCGTGCGGGACACGGTCTGGGTCGCGGCGTCCTGGTACCGGCCGGGCGGGGCGCACAGCCCCGAGGAGATCGCCCGGCAGTACCTGTCGATGGTCCTGGACGGGATCGCCGTACGAGCCTAGGAGCAGTGGGAGCCATGGCCGAGGCATACGTCGTCGAAGCGGTGCGCACGCCCGTCGGCCGGCGCGGCGGCGCCCTCGCCGCCGCCCACCCCGCCGACCTGGCGGCGCACGTCATCACGGCGCTGATGGAGCGCACGGGCGTGGACCCGGCGGCCGTGGACGACGTCGTCCTCGGCTGCCTCGACACCGTCGGGCCGCAGGCCGGCGACATCGCCCGCACCAGCTGGCTGGCCGCGGGGCTGCCCGAGGAGGTGCCCGGCGTGACGGTCGACCGGCAGTGCGGATCCGGTCAGCAGGCCGTCCACTTCGCCGCGCAGGCCGTGCTGTCCGGCACCCAGGACCTCGTCGTCGCCGGCGGCACCCAGAACATGTCGCAGGTGCCCATCGCCTACGCGGCCCGCCGCGCCGCCGAACCCCTGGGCCTGACCGACGGACCGTACGCCGGTTCGCGCGGCTGGCGGGCCCGCTACGGCGACCGGCCCGTCGACCAGTTCCACGGCGCCGAACTGATCGCCGACACGTGGGGCATCTCCCGCGAGGCCATGGAGGAGTTCGCGCTGGGCTCGCACCGGCGGGCCGTGCGGGCCGCCGACGAGGGCCGCTTCGCCCGCGAGACCGTCGCGTACGGCGGCCTGACGGCCGACGAGGGCCCCCGCCGGGACACGTCCGCGGCCGCCATGGCCGCCCTCCGGCCGGTCGTCCCCGGCGGCCGCCTGACCGCGGCCGTCTCCTCGCAGATATCCGACGGGGCGGCCGTGCTGCTCATCGCGAGCGAGAACGCCGTGCGCGACCACGGACTGACGCCGAGGGCCCGGATCCACCACCTGTCGGTCCGGGGCGAGGACCCCGTCCGCATGCTCACGGCCCCCATCCCGGCCACCGCCCACGCCCTGCGGAAGACGGGGCTCACCATGGACGACATCGACCTCGTCGAGATCAACGAGGCGTTCGCCCCCGTCGTCCTGGCCTGGCTGGAGGAGACGGGCGCCGACCCGGACAAGGTCAACGTCAACGGCGGAGCCATCGCGCTCGGGCATCCGCTGGGCGCGACGGGGGCGCGGCTGATGACGACGCTGCTGCACGAGCTGGAACGCGGAGGCGGCCGCTACGGCCTGCAGACGATGTGCGAAGGGGGAGGGCAGGCCAACGTGACCGTCATCGAGCGCCTGTGACCGCCCCGGCCGCCCGCCCCCCGCACCACGGCTCAGCCGGCCCCCGTGAGCTCCGCCTCCGGCAGCCCGATCGGATTGGGGAAGCGCAGCGAGCGGGCGCAGGCCCGCGCCAGCGGCGCGAGCACGTCGGCCACTTCACGGAGGGCCTCCGCCGGCACGCCCCGCCACGGCCGCGCCGCCGCCCGGTCCGTCGCCTCCTCGACCGCCGCGTGCAGGCGGCGCCCCTCCTCCGTCGCCGAGCCGTCCGCGGCCAGCAGCCCGCGGTCCCCGAGGCGCCGGGCGGCCGCCTCCCACTCCTCGTCGGTCCAGCCGCGGTACGGCTGGAGTTCGGAGCGCGGGATGTCGATCCCCGTCCGCAGGACCAGCACCTCGCAGCCGTCCAGGCCGGCGGCCACGAGCGCGGCCACGTGGCCGTCCCCGCGGTGTTCGCGCAGCACGGTGGCCGCGTGCCACAGCCGGTCCAGCGGGTCGCCGGGGACGTCCAGCGCCGCGTTCGCCGCGGCGAGCACCCGGCCGCCGTGGTCGAGCCCCCGGGCGTACGGTTCGAGCAGTTCGCCGGCCCGGGCCGCCTCCTTCTCCCGGCCGGACAGCAGCCGGGCCAGCGCCGCCCGCGCGCCCGACCGGCGCAGTTCCAGGGCCCGTCCGGGCGGGGTGATCTCCCAGACGGCGGGCAGGGCCCGGGCCACGGTCCCGGGCGCGAAGCTGAAGAAGGCCGCGGTGACCGGCTCGGGGCCGACGGGCCCGAGCGGTGCCGCCCGCCCGGCGAAGTAGCCGCGTTGCCAGCCCCGCAGGCCCGCCTCGGCGTAGGCGGTGAGGGCCTCGGGGGCGAAGTACGTGACGGCGTGCACGGGTTCGAACAACTGCCACAGGGTTCGGGCTGCGGTCCCGGCTGCTTCGGCCATGGTCGACACCTTCCGGCTGCGTGCCCATAGGGCCCTGCCTACAGGCCCTCGTGAAGCCCCAAGCCTCGCAGAGCGGCCTGTGCCTCCGCCATGATCCGTTCGATCAGTTCGGCACAGGACGGCAGGTCGTCGATGACGCCGGCGACCTGTCCGGCCGCCATCACGCCGAGGTCCGTGCGGCCGTCCACCATGGCGGCCCGCAGCAGCACGGGGGTGCTGGCGGCCAGCAGCACCTGGCTCCACGTCAGGTCCCGCGCGCGCCGCAGCGCCAGCCCGTCGCGCAGCAGGCGGAGCCGGCCGGCGCCGGAGAGCTCACGGAAGGCGGCGGCGTGCCGCAGGGCCCGCAGGGCCGTGGCGGCGCGCCCGGCGCGTTCGAGGCCGTCGACGAAGGGGGTGCGGAGCATGCGGTGCGGCAGGCCGTCGACCTTGGTGGTGACGGTGACGTCCCGGACGGTCGCGGCGAGGTAGGCGGCCTTCACCGCGGCCGGCACCGTGCTGTCGGCGGTGAGCAGGAAGCGGGTCCCCATGGCGACGCCGCAGGCGCCGTAGGCGAGGGCCGCGACCAGGCCCCGTCCGTCGTGGAAGCCGCCCGCCGCGACGACGGGGACGCCCACCGCGTCGACGACCTGGGGCAGCAGCACCGTGGTCGCGACCCCGCCGGTGTGGCCCCCGCCCTCGCCGCCCTGCACCAGGACCGCGTCCGCGCCCCACGCCACGACCTTCTCGGCGTGGCGCCGGGCCCCGACCGAGGGGATGACCACGATCCCGGCGTCCTTGAGCCGGGCGATCAGGGCACGGGAGGGGGCCAGCGCGAACGAGGCCACCCGTACGCCCTCCGCCACCATGATCTCCACGCGTTCGGCCGCGTCACCGGCGTCCGCGCGCAGATTGACGCCGAAGGGCCTGTCGGTCCGGGACCTCACCTCCCGGACGGCGGCGCGCAGCTGGGGCGGCGTCATGGTCGCGGAGCCCAGGACGCCCAGGCCCCCGGCCTCCGCCACGGCGGTCACCAGGCGGGGGCCGGCCACCCAGCCCATGCCGGCCTGGACGACGGGGTGCCGGACGCCGACGAGACGGGTCAGCGCGGTGGGCAGGCAGGGCGGAGGCGGCTCCTTGGGCCCGGCCGGCACGGTGGCGCTCATGACGACGGCACCTCGCGCTCGCGCAACCCGTCCGGGTCGAGGACGTCGCGGATCAGGCGCAGTTCGGCGGGCGTGGGCACGCGCGTGCGCGGCACGTCGGCCGGGACGGCGAGCGGGAAACCGGTGGCGGCCCGCAGTGCGCCGGGCGCCACGCCGGGGTGCAGCGAGCGGACGCGCAGCGTGCGGTCGGGCGTCTCGAAGTCGAGCACGGCGAGGTCGGTGACGACCCGTACGAGACGGTGGAAGCGCGTCGCCGCCGGCCCGGCGGCCGCGGCGCGGTCGTGCCCCACGCCGCAGACCACGTCGACCCGCTCGACCAGGACGCGGGGGGAGTGGCGGGGGATCCAGTAGCTGACGGGGTGGTTGAGCGTGTTGACGGGAAGGCCGCGCATGCCGATCAGCTGGCGCTCGGGCCGCTTCCAGTCGCCGATGCAGCTGATGTTCTGGTTGCCGTGCCGGTCGAGCTGGCTCGCCCCCAGCAGCGCGTGCCGCCTGCCGCCGGTGGCCAGCTCCAGGTGCCGCCGGTAGGGCAGCCAGCCCTCCACCACCCGGGCCTGGGCGCCCAGCGCCGGCACGTCGGCCATGAGCATGGCCTCGCCGTCCGTCAGCAGCAGCTCCGGGGCGAAGGTGAGCTTGGCCAGCCGGGCGCCGATCACCGGCACCGCGCCGCCGAGGGGGCTCGCCAGGATCTCCCCGCTGCCCCGCCACACCTCCGCGCAGGCCACGGCGCAGACCTCGGCCCTGCTCGCACCCGTCCCGCCGGTCACGCGCCCTCCCCGCGACAGGCCGCGACCGCGGCCCGGTAGTCGTCCTCGTCCCCGGAGAGGAAGCGCTCGGCGAACTCCCGCCAGGCCACCGGGTCGGAGGCGGCCTTGGCGTACGCCGCCTGGAACGCCTCGTCCCGCTCGTAGTCCGGCACGCAGGACGTGAAGTGGGCACCGCCCGGCGCCTCGATGACACCGGTGACGCAGTGCCGCTGGACCAGCAGCGTCTGCGGCCCTCCTCCTTCTGCGAACTCCGCGCTCGAAACCACCCGTTCGCAGGAGACGTATGCCTCATGGGCGGCCTCGCAGAAGAGGTCGTCGTAGTACGGGTCCGGGCCCAGGTACTGGGCGTTGCCGTGGGCGTCGGCGCGGTTGAGGTGGACGAGGGCCACGTCCAGGTCCAGCGCGGGCGCCGCCAGCAGTTCCTCGCCGTCCGGGTACGGGGAAGTGACCGTGCGCAGCGAGGGGTTGATCCGCAGGACGTCCGAGCCGAGGCCGGCCCGTACCGGCAGGAACGGAAGCCGGCGCGCGGCGGCCGTCAGGCCCCACAGGAATATCGCCTCGTCCAGCTCCATCAGCTCCGGTTCACCGCGCTGCCGGGCGGTGCGGAAGTGCGGTTCGAGGGGGATCGAGTCGAGGGTGACGAAGGGGGCCACGAGCTTGCGCACGCGTCCGGCGGCCACCAGCAGGCCCACGTCCGGGCCGCCGTTGGAGACGACGGTCAGGTCGGTGAGGCCGGAGCGCAGGAGGGCCCGGACGAGGGCCATCGGCTTGCGCCGGGACCCCCAGCCGCCGATGCCGACGGTCATGCCGTCCGCGAGCCGGCCCACGGCCTCGTCGGCGGTCATCGTCTTGTCGGCGGTCACGACCGCTCCCTCCCCCGGTGCCCCGCGACGAACGCGTCGCGGTGCCGGTCGCCGGCGCCGCCGAGGCTCGCCTCGAAGGTGAAGCCCTGCTCGTAGCGGTAGCTGCGGTGCACGTCGACGGGGTCGATGCCGTTGAGCGCGGCCTTGGCCAGCCGCAGCAGCGACGCGTCCTTCGCCGCGATCTCCCGCGCCAGCTCCAGGGCGGCGGCCGTCAGGTCCTCGCGCGGGACGACGCGCCACACCGAGCCGTGAGCGTGCAGCTCCCGCGCGGTGACCGTGCGGGAGGTGTAGTAGAGCGTGCGCATCAGGTGCTGGGGCACCAGCCGGGCCAGGTGGGTCGCCGCGCCGAGCGCGCCCCGGTCCAGCTCGGGCAGGCCGAAGGTGGCGTCGTCGGAGGCGACGACGGCGTCGGCGTTGCCGACCAGGCCGATGCCGCCGCCCAGGCAGAAGCCGTGCACGGCCGCGACGAGCGGCACCTCGCACTCGTAGACGGCGGAGAACGCCTCGAAGCAGCCGTGACTGACGCCGATCAGGGCGTCGTTACCGGGCGTACGCTGCAACTCCTTGATGTCCACGCCCGCGTTGAAGCCCCGCCCTGCGGCGGTCAGGACGACGCAGCGCGTCCCCGGGTCGCTCCCGGCGGCGCGCACGGCCCCGGCCAGCTCGAACCAGCCTTGTACGGGTAAGGCGTTGACGGGCGGGAAGTCGACGGTGAGGACGGCGATGCCCGGCTCGGGGCGTGCGGTGGAGACGCTCATCGGCTACCTTTCCACCAAACGTTTGTTAGGTTTCGACGGTAGCAGCGGACCGGCTGCCGCGGGAGGTGCGAGATGAGCGGCGCTCCCGGACCACGGGGCGCGACGGGCGCGAGGGCGGCGGAGGCGACCGGGGCGCCAGCCGCGGGCTGTCTGCGCGGCCGCGTCGCGCTGGTCACCGGCGGCACGCGCGGCGTCGGCGCGGGAGTGGCCCGGGCGATGCTGCGCGCGGGCGCCCGCGTGCTCGTCTGCGCCCGCCGGCCCCCCGACGCGCCGGTGACGGCCGCCGGCCGCACCGCTCGTCACCTCCCCGTCGACCTGCGCGAACCGGCCGCCGTACGGGACCTCTTCGCCCACCTCCAGGAGACGGAGGGGCGACTGGACGTCCTGGTCAACAACGCCGGCGGTACCCCCTTCCGGCCCCTGGGCGCTGCCGACGCCGAGCGCCACGCCCGCGTCCTGGAACTCAACCTCACCGCCCCGCTCACCGCGTCCCTCGCCGCCCACCGCATCATGCGCGACCAGCCGTCCGGCGGCGCGATCGTGATGATCGGCAGCGTCAGCGGCACCCGTCCCTCACCCGGCACCGCCGCCTACGGCGCCGCCAAGGCCGGGCTGGAGAACCTCGCCCGCACCATGGCGGTGGAGTGGGCCCCGGCCGTCCGCGTCAACACCCTCGTCCTCGGCATGGTGCGCACGGAGTCGGCCCACCTCCACTACGGCGACCGGGACGGCGTCGCCGCGGTCGCCCGCACCGTCCCGGCCGGGCGCCTGGCCGAACCCGACGAGGTCGGGGAGGCCGCCGTCTTCCTCGCCTCCGACCGCGCCGCCTACATCACCGGCGCCAGCCTGCTCGTGCACGGTGGCGGGGAGCGGCCCGCCTTCCTCGACGCCGCCGACGCCAACCGTCCCGTGGACCTGGACCAGGAGAGCTGAGATGACCGGAATATGCGCGGGCCGCGTCGCCGTCGTCACCGGAGCCGGCCGCGGTCTCGGCCGGGCGCACGCCCTGGCGCTCGCCGCCGAGGAGGCCCGCGTCGTGGTCAACGACCTCGGGACGACCCCGGCCGGTGAGGGGGCCTCGGCGGGCCCCGCACACGAGGTCGTCGAGGAGATACGAGCCCGGGGCGGCGAAGCCGTCGCCCACACCGGCGACGTCGCCACCGCCGAGGGCGCCGCCTCCCTCGTCGACACCGCGCTGGCGGCGTACGGACGCCTCGACGCCCTCGTCAACAACGCCGGCTTCCTGCGGGACCGCATGCTGGTCAACCTCGACGAGGACGAGTGGGACGCGGTCGTGCGCGTCCACCTCAAGGGCCACTTCCTGCCCCTGCGGTACGCGGCCGGGCACTGGCGCGCGGAGGCGAAGGCCGGGCGCGAGCCCGTCGCCCGCGTCGTCAACACCACCTCCGGCGCCGGCCTGCTCGGCAGTGTGGGACAGGCCAACTACGCCGCCGCCAAGGCGGGCGTCGCGGCCCTCACCCTCGTCGCCGCCGCCGAACTCGGGCGCTACGGCGTCCAGGTCAACGCCGTCGCACCGGCCGCGCGCACCCGGATGACCGAGGGGCCGTTCGCGGCCGCGATGGCCGCGCCGGCGGACGGCTTCGACGCGATGGCACCCGCCAACGTCTCACCGCTGGTGGTGTGGCTCGCCTCCGCGGCCTCCGCCGAGGTCACCGGGCACGTCTTCGAAGCCGAAGCCGGCCGGGTCACGGTCATGGAGGGCTGGCACCCCGGGCCGGTGGCCGACAAGGGCGACCGGTGGGCGCCGTCGGAGGTGGGGGAGGCGGTGCGGGAGTTGCTGGCGCGGACCCGCATGCCACGGCCCGTCTACGGCGCCGCCTCCCCCGCCCGGCCTTGACCCGGGGCCGGGCGGGGGAGGGCCGGACGCCGCGTCAGGACACGACGTCCTTGGCCCCGAAGTGCCGGAACGCCAGGGCGAACAGCACCACCGCGTACGCCACCGACACCGAGGTGCCCCGCACCATGCCGCCCCACTCCAGCTGCGGCTGGAGCGCGTCGGCCCACGCGTACTGCCAGTGCGCGGGCAGCAGGTCGCGCCAGGAACCCAGCGCGGTGACCGCGTCCAGCACGTTGCCGACGATGGTCAGCCCCATCGCGCCGCCCACCGCGCCCAGCGGCGCGTCGGTGACGGTCGAGAGCCAGAACGCCAGCGCCGCCGTCACCAGCTGGCTGACGAACACGTACGCCACGACGACGGCCAGCCGCCCGGCCGCCGTCCCCGCGTCCAGCGACCCCCCGGTGGGGATCCGCAGCGGGCCCCAGCCGTACGCGGCCGTGCCCGCGGCCAGTGCCACCAGCGGCAGCAGCACCATCGCGGCCGCGCTGAACCCGAGCGCCACCGCCAGCTTGCTCAGCAGCAGCCGCGACCGCGGTACGGGAGCAGCCAGCAGGTAGCGCAGCGACGACCAGCTCGCCTCCGAGGCCACGGCGTCGCCGCAGAACAGCGCCACCGGCACCACCAGCAGGAAGCCCGCCGAGACGAACACCGCCGTCGCCGCGAAGTTCACGCCGGAGGTGGTGGCGGTGTCGATCAGCGTCACCCGCCCGTCGCGCCCGCTGGGATCGCCGCCGATGGCGAAGGCGGCGATCAGCACGAACGGCAGGACGGCCAGGACCGCGCCCACCACGAGCGTGCGCCGCCGGCGCAGCTGCCGTGCCGCCTCCACACGCAGGGGCAGGGTGTGCCGCGCCCGGTAACCGGGCGCGGACGCCGGCGCCGTGGTCATGCCGAGCCTCCGATCAGGGTCAGGAACGCGTCCTCCAGCCGCCGGTGCGGGCCCACGCTCGCCACCGGCACCTCCAGGCGCACCAGTTCCACCAGCAGTTCCGGCGCCCGTACGCCGTCGAGCCGCACCAGCAGCCCCTCGTCGGTCCGCACGGCCGAGGCCACGCCGGGCAGCGCGGCCACCTTGTCGGCCGTCACCTCCGAGACCTCGCCCTCCACGCCCACCAGCAGCGTGTCGCCGGAGCCCACGATCTCCGCGACGGGACCGGCGCTGACCAGCCGCCCGCGGTCCATCACGACGAGGTGGGTGCAGGACTGCTCCACCTCCGCCAGGAGGTGGCTGGAGACGATGACGGTCCGCCCCGCCGCCGCGTAGCGGATCATCACCTCGCGCATCTCGCGGATCTGCGGCGGGTCGAGACCGTTGGTCGGCTCGTCCAGGATCAGCAGGTCCGGCAGCCCCAGCATGGCCTGCGCGATGGCCAGGCGCTGCCGCATGCCCTGGGAGTACGTCCGCACCGCCCGCTCCAGCGCGGGGCCGAGCCCGGCGATCTCCAGGGCCTCGTCGAGGTGCGCGTCCTCGGCCGGCCGGCCGGTCGCCCGCCAGTACAGGTCGAGGTTGGCCCGGCCGGACAGGTGCGGCAGGAAGCCCGCGCCCTCCACGAACGCGCCGACCCGCGACAGCACCGGCGCGCCCGGCCGGATCGCGTGCCCGAAGACGTGGATCTCCCCGGCGTCGGGCCGGATCAGCCCCATGAGCATGCGCAGCGTCGTGGTCTTGCCCGCGCCGTTCGGCCCCAGCAGGCCCAGCACCTGGCCCCGCTCGACCCGGAACGACAGGTCCCGCACGGCGTACCGGTCGGCGGACCCGGCGTACCGCTTGCTCAGGCCCGTGATCTGGAGCGGCACGTCGGCGAGCTCCGGGTCGGGCGCGGGGGCGGCCGTCCGCCGCCGGCCGGTCAGCAGCACGGCCGCCGCCACGAGCACCCCGCCGAGCGGCATCGCCCACGTCCACCACGGCAGCCCGGCCGAGCCCGTCCGCACACCGGGCGCGACCGGCACGGTCAGGCCGCCGTCGCCCAGCGAGACCGTGTACGTG
Organism: Streptomyces cinnamoneus; assembly: GCF_002939475.1. Classification (NCBI taxonomy): domain Bacteria; kingdom Bacillati; phylum Actinomycetota; class Actinomycetes; order Kitasatosporales; family Streptomycetaceae; genus Streptomyces; species Streptomyces cinnamoneus. The sequence continues at coordinate 6,207,189 of NZ_PKFQ01000001.1, forward strand.
GCCGGCCGCGCCGGCGAGGCGTAGCCCAGGTCGGTCGAGGCGAGGACCAGCCGCATCCGGTGCCCGGCCTCGAAGGTGTGGTCGACGGCAGGCAGCCGCACCTCCACGGTCCGGCCCGTCCCGGCGCCCTCGACGCGGAGGGGGGTCACCAGCTGTCCGGGCAGCAGCTGCTGCCCGTTCGGGCCGACGTCGTAGACCTTGGCGAAGAGGACCGCCTCACCGGTGTCCGAGGCGACCTTCACCTTCGCGGTGGGCGAGCCGGTGACGTGGACGCCCTCGTCGAGCCGCTCGGAGTCGAAACGGGCGTACTGGCCGGGGAAGTCCATGGACACGCCGACGCCCAGGCCCGACAGCTGGGAGATGCCGCCGATGCCGGGGACGGCCGAGATGGCCGGGGGAGTCGCCCCGGCGGGGTTGGCGAAGGACTGCTCACGGCCCGTCAGGGCGACCTCGCGGGGGTCGCCGTGCAGCCCGGGGTAGTAGTCGCCGCTCGCCCCGCGCAGCTGGGTCCGCCCGTTGGTCGAGTCGATGCCCCCGGTCCGGGTGACGCGGAACACCGGGCCGGTGTCCACCCCGTCGTCGTCCCCCAGGTAGCGGTCGAACCAGGCCTTGGTGCGCCGCTCGACGCGGTCCTGCTCCCCCTTGGTGCCGCTGTCGTGACCACCAGTGATCCAGTCGACCGCGACCGGCGCGCCGTTGCGGTCGATGGCCCGGGCCGCCGCGTCGGACTGGTCGAGGGGGAAGAGCGAGTCGCTCTGACCCTGCACCAGGAGCGCGGGGACACCGATCCGGCCGGCGACCGCGGAGGGACTGCGGCGCTCCAGCAGCTCCCGGGCCTGCGCGTCCGGTTTTCCGGCGACGGCGACGCGCTCGTACATCTCGCACAGGCTCTTCTCGAACCGGCCGCAGCCCGCGGCGAGGGCGGACGGCGCCCCCGCCCCGCCCTCCCCGGCCGGGCCGCCCTTAGGGCCGACGGGCCCGGAGGCAGTGGTGGACGTGGAGCCCGTCGTGAAGAAGATCCCGGCCCACAGCTTCTTGAAGACGTCGCCGGGGAACAGCGAGTCGGCCAGGTTCCAGTAGGTGATCTGCGGGGCGATGGCGTCGACCCGCTTGTCGTTCCCGGCCGCGAGCAGGGACACCGCGCCGCCGTAGGAGGCGCCCGTGATGCCGACTCGGGGGTCGCCCGCCGCGTCCAGCCGCACCTCGGGCCTCCCGGCCAGCCAGTCGATCAGCCTGCTCACGTCGGCGACCTCGCGGTCGGGGTCGTTGAGGCCGATGCGGCCCGTGGAGCGCCCGAAGCCGCGCGCCGACCAGGTCAGCACCGCGTAGCCGGAACGCGCCAGTTCCTCCGCCTGCGACCGCAGGTCCTCCTTGCTGCCGCCGAAGCCGTGCGCGAGCAGTACGGCCGGCCGGCGGCCCGAACCGCCGGAGGTGAAGAAGGAGGTGTCGATCCGCACCGTGCCACCGCCACCGCCGCCGGCGGCCTCAGGCACGGTCATGAACCGGTCCTCGCGGCGCACGGGCGGATCGCCTCCGGTGGCCGAGGCCACCGTCCACGTGCCGGCACCCGCGAGGACCACGGCAGCGGCCGTCGCGGCGAGGAGCCGGCGTCCGCGCAGGCGGGGAAAACGCAGCTTCATGTTCGAATGCTATGCGGAGCCGGGATCCGGCCGGACGGCCCCCGTGCGGAGGGCCGCCCGCCATCCACCCCGGCCTCAGGCCCGCTTCAGCCGCAGGGTGAGGATCTGGAACGGCCTGAGGGCCAGACGGATCCCCTCACCCTCCGCCGGGACCGCCTCCAGCGGCCGCTCCAGCAGGTCGCACACGTGCGCCGAAGCCATCGCGAAGCCCGGCGTCAGACGCGCCCGCGCCCGCCCGCCCAGCGACTCGTACAGCCGGACGACCACGTCCCCGCTGCCGTCGTCCGCCAGCTTGACCGCCGAGACCACCACCGCGTCGTCGTCGACGCGCGCCAGCGGCAGGACCCCGCGCTCCCCGGGCACCCTCCGCTCCGGCAGGTTGACGCGGTATCCCTCCCGCACCGCGTCCCCCACGGACGCGTTCGGCACCAGCGCGTACCGGAAGCGGTGCACACCCTGGTCGGTGCGCGGGTCGGGGAAGCGCGGGGCCCGCAGCAGGGAGAGCCGGACGGTGGTGGTCGTTCCGCCGTCCTCCGCGCGGGCCGCGCGCGTCACGTCGTAGCCGTACGTCGAGTCGTTGACCAGGGCCACGCCCCAGCCCGGCTCCTGAAGGTGCACGAACCGGTGCGCGCACGCCTCGAACTTCGCCGCGTCCCAGCTCGTGTTGGCGTGCGTGGGCCGGTGGAGGTGGCCGAACTGCGTCTCGGCCGCCACCCGGTCCGTGTGCACGTCCAGCGGGAAGGAGGCCTTCAGGAACTTCTCCGTCTCGTGCCAGTCGACCTCCGTCTCGACGTCGAGCCGGCGCACCCCCGCCGGCAGCGAGAGCCGCTGCACGACGCGCGAGGTGCCGAAGGCCCGCACGACGCGGACCGTCACCCCGTCCTCGGCCAGCTCCACCGTCTCGGCGTCCGTCAGGTCGGTCACCGTGTTCCGGTAGAAGGGGTCCACGTCCCAGGCGTCCCACATGTTCGGGAAGTCCTGGTGGAGCTGGAGCAGATTGGCGGCCGCGCCCGGGGGGACCGCCTCCCGGTCCGCCCCGGTGTCGTACACCGAGACCACTAGGCCGCGACCGTCGACCTCGACGCGCAGGGCGGCGTTGCGCAGGACGAAGCCGCCGCCCTCGCGCGGCTGTGCCGTCGACGGCTCCGGGGCGGGCCGGCCCGCGGCCACGGCCCCGTGCGCCGCCGCGCCCGCGCGCTCGTGCGGCGCCGCGTTGAAGACGACCGTGCCGCCGGAGGCGCCGTCCCCGGCGAGCGCCGCCAGCGCCCGCGCGATCAGCGCCTCCAGCTCGGCCGCCGTCTCCTCGTACGTGCGCGCGGCCTCCCGGTGCACCCACGCGATCGAGGTGCCCGGCAGGATGTCGTGGAACTGGTGCAGCAGCACCGTCTTCCACAGGCGGTCCAGTGCCTCGTACGGATACGGGAACCCGGTCCGCACCGCCGCCGTCGCCGCCCACAGCTCCGCCTCGTACAGCAGGTGCTCGCAGCGCCGGTTGCCCTGCTTGGTCCGCGCCTGGCTCGTCAGCGTCGCGCGGTGCAGCTCCAGGTACAGCTCGCCCACCCACACCGGCGCGTGCGGATACTCCGCGTGCGCCTTCTCGAAGAACGCCGACGGTTTCTCGAAGACCACCCGCGCCGACCCCTCCAGGTCCGCGAGCCGCTTCGCCCGCGCCAGCATCTCCCGTGTCGTCCCGCCCCCGCCGTCACCCCAGCCGGTCGGCGCCAGGGACCGCGTCGCACCGCCCTTCTCCTGGAAGTTGCGGACCGCGTGCGCCACCTCCGCGCCCGACAGCTGGGAGTTGTAGGTGTCGATGGGCGGGAAGTGCGTGAAGACGCGGGTGCCGTCCAGCCCCTCCCACCAGAAGGTGTGGTGCGGGAACTTGTTGGTCCGGCTCCAGGAGATCTTCTGCGTCAGGAACCACCGGGAGCCCGACAGCCTCACCAGCTGCGGCAGCGCCGCCGAATAGCCGAACGAGTCCGGCAGCCACACCTCCTCCGTCTCGATCCCGAACTCCTCCAGGAAGAACCTCTTGCCGTGCACGAACTGCCGCGCCAGCGCCTCCGACCCCGGCATGTTCGTGTCGGACTCCACCCACATGCCGCCCACCGGCACGAACCGGCCCTCCGCCACCGCCTTCTTGACCCGCGCGTACACCTCCGGGCGGTGCTCCTTGACCCACGCGAACTGCTGCGCCTGCGACATCGCGTAGACGAAGTCCGGCTCGTCCTCCAGCAGCGCCGTCATGTTGGAGGTCGTACGGGCCACCTTCCGCACCGTCTCGCGCAGCGGCCACAACCACGCCGAGTCGATGTGCGCGTGCCCGACCGCGCTGATCCGGTGCGCGGAGGCGTGCGCGGGCGAGGACAGCACACCGCGCAGCTCCTCACGGGCCCCGGCCGCCGTGCCGCCCACGTCCTGGAGGTCCACGGCGTCCAGCGCCCGTTCGACGGCCCGCAGGACCTCCCAGCGGCGCGGCGAGTCCACCGACAGCTCGGCCATCAGCCCGCCCAGCACCTCCAGGTCCTGGACCAGCTCCCACACCGTCCGCTCGAAGACGGCCAGGTCCATCCGGGCCAGCCGGTAGCGCGGTGCGTCGTCGGCCGTCTCCCGGTCGCCCAGCTCGGTGGGCCGGAACGGCCGGTAGTCCAGGATCACCGGGTTGGACGCCGCCTCGACGTGCAGCAGGACCTGCTCGCCGCCCCGCGCCCTCTCGCTGACGCGCACCCACTGGTTGCGCGGGTTGAGCCCCTTCAGCGGCGAGCCGTCCGGGCCGTACACCAGGCCCTCGCACTGGAAGCCCGGCATGTTGTCGTCGAAGCCCAGGTCCAGCAGCGCCTCCACCGTGCGGCCCGCCCACTCCCGCGGCACGGTCCCGGACACGGTGAACCAGCTGGTGCCCCAGGCAGGCCCCCACTCCGTCCCCGCCTCGACGGGCGTCCGCTCCGCCGCCAGCCCCTCGGCCACCGACACGGGCTCACCCGGCGCGTGCCACACGGACACGGACAGCGGCACCGACTCGGGGTACACGGCCGGACGGATGCGCTCCTCCAGCACGCGCGTGAGGCGGGCTTCGGTGATGCTGCGGTCGTTGTGCATGCTTCTCCTTCGGGCGGGGCCCTCGGGTGAGAAGGGCTACCAGCGGAACATGACGGAAGCGGGGGCGGAGACGGAGTACAGCTCGTCCACGGCGCACACGTCGACGCGGGTGGCCGCCTCGCCGGCCGTACGGCGCAGCGCCGGGACGTAGTAGGCATGCCCACACGTGCCGCCGAGGAAGCGGAAGCCGCCGCCGGGCAGCGCCTGCCGCAGCTCGTAGTGGCGCACGGGCCCGGGCGCCCGCCGGCCGGTGCCCGCCGCGGCGGGCGGGTCCCAGCGCAGCCGCAGCGCGGCCGTGCCGTCGGCGTTCCGCGTGGACGCGCTCACCGTGACCGCCCGGGGCCGTCCCGGTGCGGCGGGCACGGCGTCGTGGACCGCCAGCTCGCCCAGCCGCCACCGCACGCCGCCGCCGTCCGGCGCCGTCAGCCGCACGCCCAGGACGCGGGCCGTGCCGCCGGCGCGGCCGAGCGGGCCCAGGCGCAGGGTGGCCGTGGTCCAGCCCCGGCCGCCCGCGGGCAACGTGCCGGCCGGCAGGTACGCGAAGCGGTCGGGCCGCTCCTCCAGCGCGAGGGCCACCTCCACGCGCACCGCCGCCGACCCCGGGTCGGTGCGGTGCGCCAGCTCCACCACGGTCGCCTCCGACAGCGGCAGCCGCGCGGCGTAGAGCTCGACCGTCGCGGCGCCCGCGGCCTGCGTGGTGACCAGGAGACTGCTGCCGCCCCGCCAGGCGTCGGCGAAGTCGAAGCCGACAAAGGGCCGGTCACCGGCCGTGTGGACCACCCAGCGGCGGCCGGGCAGCCGGTCCTGTAGTCCCAGGTGGTTCCACGCGTCGCCGGCCACGCGCCGGCCGCGGTCGTACCAGCCCAGTCCGTGACCGGTGTTGAAGGTGGTGGCGAACGGCAGCGCGATGAGGGTCGAGCGGTCCACGACCGTCGCCGCCGCGGGCCGCCACGGCCCGGACTCCGGACAGGCCGGGTCCAGCGCGGCCCCGGACCAGAAGCGGTCGTCCCGCGCGTGGAAGGCCGCCGGTGCCCGGCCGCCCTCGGGGAGGCTCCGCCACGTCCACTCGGGACGGTAGAAACCGTAGGAGGCGAGGTGCGGGCCGCCGGCCGGCACGAGCGCGTCCCAGTCGACCGGGGTGTCCCAGCCACGCGCCTCGACGTCGATGCCGGCCCACAGCTCGAACGGTCCGCGCCCCAGGCTCCGGGCGAGCTCCCCGGAGGACACCAGACCCGAACGGCTCCAGCCGAAGTTCAGGAACATGCCGTCGGCGGCGCGGAAGAACGGGGCGTTGCGCTCGTTGAGCTCGTTCTGCCAGGCGATGTCGCCGGAGACGGTCATGGCGTCGTACCAGGTGACGCGCAGCGCCCTGCCGCCGGACGCGCCCCGGGCCCGCAGGTACGCCACGAAGTCGCGCATCCGCGCCCCGAGCCGGGCGTCACCCCCGCCGGTCTCGGCGTTGAGGAACCATCCGTCGAAGCCGTACGCCCGCGCCACCTCGACCAGCTTGTCGGCGAGCGGGAACGCGCCGTCCGGCCCCTGCCGCACCAGGTCGTGCGTCCAGCGCAGCTGTCCGCCGTAGGCGGCCGGCGGCAGGAAGACCGTGCCGAGCACGCGCACCCCGTTGCGGTGCGCGGCGTCCACGACGGGCGCGTTGGGCGCGAGGACCAGGCCCTCGCCCGCGGAACCGCCCCAGAACACCAGCTCGTCCAGGTAGGCCCAGTGGCTGAGCGCGTAGAAGTCGGCGCTGGCCGACCCCTGGGAGGGGTTGCCCGAGGTGGGGGCGAAGGCGGCGAGGGCGCAGACGCGGGCCTGGTCGGGGCGCGCGGTGGCGTTGGGCGGGGGCGGGGTGAAGCGCGGGGCCAGCGGGACCGTCGCCCGGTTGAACGGCAGGTCGGCGTCGTCCCGCTCCCGCCACGCGCTCAGGCTGCGCCAGGTGACGCCGGGCGCGGGGGTGCCGGAGGGCAGACCGTCGGGGAACCAGTAGGAGGCGTACGGCTGGAGGTCCTCGGCGGCGCCGGCCGAGGCGGCCGCCGCGGGCAGGGCGCCGGCGGCGAGGCCGGCCGCTCCGGCCGCCAGCACCGCACGGCGGGTGGGTCTCTCGCTCACGACAGCTCCTTGGGTGAGGGGCGGAACCGGGCCGCGACGGGCGGCCCGGTGGGTTCAGGGCGTGTCCTGTGGGACAAGCACCTCCGTGATGCCGCGCGCCGCCAGATGGTCCGCGTCCCGGGCCCGTTGCGCGAGGACCACCGCCGGCCGCCCTCCGCCGGAGGCGACCCGCATCCACGCCTCGAAGAACGCCCCGCCCGGCGCGCACACCCCCCGCCCCGGAGCGCCGTCCGGCTCGCCCACGTCCAGGACCAGGGCGGTCGTCCGGGGCGCGACCGGCTCACGTGCCGCGCCCTCCTGCCACTCCCGTACGACCCGGCACATCGCCTCGCCCGCGGGTTTGAGCCGCCGGTCGTTGGTGAACAGGCCGAGCCCGTACTCCAGCTCCGGAAAGTCCGCCAGGGCGCGGTCCACGTCGTGCGAGCACCACCACGTGACCCCCCACACGTCCGGGCAGTCCAGCACGTGCGCGAGCGTCGCCCGGGTGAAGTCCGCCGCCCGCCCGGGCGGAACGTGCGGGGCGGGCGCGCCGACCTCCTGGAGCCACACCGGCCGGGCCGGCTCCACGGCCCACGCCTTCGCGAGCTCCACCAGGTAGGCCGCGTGCAGGGCGGTGGCCGCCCCGCCGGGCCCGTGCCGCTGGGCCGTGCCGTTGAACACCCACGAGTGCACGGCGGTCATCGTGCCCAGCCGGGCCGAGTGTGCGGGCGTGAACGGGTGCGTGCCGTCGTACCAGGCGACGTCGTAGGACGCGTGGGTGTGCGCGCGGCCCGGTGCGCCCTCCTCGCACGCGTCCAGCATCCGTCGCAGCCACCGCTCCGCCTGGCCGGCGTCGATCCGGTCGGGGTCGGGGTGGGGGGCGGCGGAGAACTGGTTGACCTCGTTGCCGACCGTCATGCCCAGGAAGTTGGGCCGGCCGGCGAGGGCGCCGGCGAGGGCGCGGAGGTAGGCGGCCTGGGCCTCGACGACGTCGGGGTCGGTGAAGAGGTTCCGGCGGTGCCAGGTGGTGGTCCAGGAGGGGACGAAGTCGAAGCTGGACAGATGGCCCTGGAGGCCGTCGACGCTCACGTCCAGGCCGCGTTCGCCGGCCGCGTCGACGAGCAGTCCGAGCTGGTCGAGGGCGCGCGGCCGGATGAGGGAGCGGTTGGGCTGGAAGAGCGGCCAGAGCGGGAAGACGCGGATGTGGTCCAGGCCGAGGACGGCAAGGGAGTCCAGGTCGGCGCGGATGTCGTCCGGAGCGAAGTCGAGCCAGTGGTGGAACCAGCCCCGTGAGGGGGTGTAGTTGACGCCGAAGCGCACGTGAGCGATCCCTTCAGCCCTTGACGGCGCCCTCGCCCACCCCGCGGAAGAAGTACCGCTGGAGACAGGCGAACATCACGATGAGCGGGGCGACCGCGATGACGGTCCCGGCGGCGACCAGCCGGGGGTTCTGCGCGAAGGTGCCGTGGAGGAAGTTCAGACCCACGGTCAGGGTGAACTTGTCGGAGTCGGTCAGGACGATCAGCGGCCACAGGAAGTCGTCCCAGGCGCCCATGAAGGCGAAGATCGCAACGACCGCGAGGGTGCCGCGCACCGACGGCAGGCCGATCCGCACGAACCGCTGCCAGGCGTTCGCCCCGTCGATGACGGCCGCCTCCTCCACCTCCCGGGGCAGGGCCGCGAAGGCGTTCCGCATGAGCAGGACGTTGAGGGCGCCCACGGCGCCGGGCAGCACGACCGCGGTGAGCGTGTTGGCGAGGTCCAGGTCGCGCATCATCGTGAACTGTGCGATGACGATGGACTCCAGCGGCACCAGCAGGGCCAGCACGAACGCGAGCCCGGCGGCCTTGCGGCCCCTGAAGCGCAGCCTGGCCAGTGCGTAGCCGGCCATGGAGGCGCCGGCGAGGTTGGTGAGCACGCTGGCCACCGCCACCTTGAGGGAGTTCAGGGCGTAGTCCCACACGGGGATGATGTCCGCGACCTCCGCGTAGTTGTGCGCCGTCGGGTGGCCGGGGAGCAGGCGGGGCGGCGAGGTGTAGACGTCCTCGGTGGTGCTCTTGAGCGACGTCGACAGCTGCCAGAGGAAGGGGCCGACGGTGACGGCCAGCACGAGGAGCATCAGCAGGTAACGCAGCGCCTTCTCCCAGCCGGGCGTCCGCGACATCAGGCCTTCTCCCCGCGCATCAGTACTTCTCCTTGCGGTCGGTACGGTCGGCGCGCAGCACGAGCAGCATGAGCAGGAGCGCGACGGCGAAGACGACGAGGGAGATGGCGGAGGCGTAGCCCACGCGGCCGTTCAGCCCGGTGCCGGTGCGCTGGACGAGCATCACCAGCGTGGTGTCCTGGCCGGCCGGGCCGCCCGTGGGCCCGGCCACCAGGTAGACCTCCGAGAAGACCTTGAAGGCCGCCACGGAGGACAGCGCGCCGACCAGCACCATGGTGGGGCGGACGGCCGGCACGGTGACGCTGCGGAAGCGGCGCAGCGGGCCGGCCCCGTCGACGGCGGCCGCCTCGTGCAGCTCGCGCGGGACGTTCCCCAGGGCCGCCAGATAAACGATCATGTAGTAGCCGAGCCCCTTCCACACGGTCAGGGCCATCGCGCTGAGCAGCAGCAGCCAGGAGTCGCCGAGGAAGTCGACCGGCCCGGCACCGAGGACGTGCAGGATCCCGTTGACCAGGCCCCGGTCGTCGAGCATCCACACCCAGATCAGGGACACGACGACGACGGACGCGACCACGGGCGTGTAGAACGCCGCGCGGAAGAAGGCGACGCCGGGGATCTGCTTCTGGACCAGCAGTGCCAGCAGCAGGGGCAGCAGCACCGTGAAGGGCACGACGAGGAGCACGTACAGGAGGCTGTTGCGCAGCGCCACCCAGAACTGTTCGTCGTGCAGCAGGCCGCGGAAGTTGGCCGTGCCGACCCAGTGGCCGCCGGTGAGGGTGCGGGCGTCGGTGAACGCCTTGGAGAACGTGCTGAGGACCGGGTAGAGGCTGAAGACGGCGACGACGGCGAGGCCGGGCAGGAGGAAGAGCCAGGGAGTGACCGCCCGGTGGGTACGGACCCGTGACGCGCTGCGTGGCACGGCGGATCAGCCCCGCTCGAGCAGCTTGTCGCTCTGCGCCGCCGCGTCGTCGAGCGCCTGCCGGGGTGACTTCCTGCCCTGGAGGGCCTTGGCGACCTCGTTCTTGAGCACCGTCTTCATCTCGTCGCTCATGACCACGGGCGTGTAGTTGACGGCGCCCTTGAGCATCTTCGCCGACGCCACCCGCACGCGGCCTTCGTCGGTGCCGTCGTCGGCGGTCCAGTACGGGTCGTCCAGGGAGCCCCGGGTACTGGGGAAGACGGCGACCTTGTGCGCGAACGCCTCCTGGTTCTCCTTGGCGGTGACGAAATGCGCGAAGGCGACCGCGGCCGCCTTGTGTGCGCTGTGCTCGTTGACGGCCAGGCCCATCACGTACATGTTCGGCTTGCCGGTGTTGTTGGGCGCGTCGGTGATGCCGAGTTCGCGGTAGAGACTCGGTGCGTTCTTCTTGAAGGTCTCCAGGTCGTGGGCGCCGCCCGGGTTCATGGCGACCTTCTGCTCCAGGAACTTCTGCCCGGATTTCTCGGCGCTGTTGGTCAGGGCCTGCGGGTCGAGACCGCCGCGGTCGTAGAGTTCCTTGTACTTGCTCAGCAGCTCGACGCCCTTGGGTTCGTTGTATGTGAACCTGGTGGCGTCGTGGTTCATCAGCTGCACGCCGTAGCGCCCGAAATCCTCGATGGACGGAGTGTTGGCGAGCGTCGCCGTGCGTCCACCGGACTTCTCCGCCATCGTCATGGCCGTGGCGAACAGTTCCTCGTAGCTCTTCGGGGGCTTCTCGGGATCGAGGCCCGAGGACCGGAAGAGGGCCTTGTTGTAGAAGAGCGGCCCGGTGTTGAGGTACCAGGGGAAGGCGTAGGAGCCGTCCAGCCCGGGCAGGGTGTTGCCCTGCCACGCCTCGGGCGTGTATTCGCCCTTGAACCTCGCGGCGGCCTTCTCCTTGTCCAGGTTCGTCAGCATCCCGGCCTTGGCCAGGGGAAAGGAGAGGTCGGGGGAGACGTTGACGACGTCCGGCAGCGTCCCGCCGCCGGCCTCGGCGCTCAGCTTGTCGGCGTAGTGCTCGGCCGGCTGGTCGAGCCATTTGACCTTGACGCCCGGATTCTGTCTCTCGAAGTCCTTCACCAGGCCGTCGAAGTAATCCTTGAACTTCGCGCGCAGATTCCACGTCTGGAAGGTGATGGTGCCCTCGGGCTTTCCGTCCGCGCTCGATCCGCCGCCTCCTCCGTCGCCGCCCGAGCCGCAGGCGGTGAGCGTCAGGGGGAGGACGAGGAGCGAAGCGACGGCGACACGGGGCCTGGATATGGGCATGGCCGGGGGAGCTCCTTCGATCGGGTCGGCAGGAGGCAGGTCAAAACCTGCACCCGGCAGGCGAGTCACGTCAATACTGCCGTCAACGACTAATGCGCTTTAGTGTGTTGGTGCCCGAAGGGCTCCGAGGAGGGGTGGGAACGATGCGCCACCGGCCGGCCCGACGCCCCACGATGAAGGACGTCGCCCAGCGGGCGGGCGTCTCGGAGAGCGCGGTCTCCTTCGCCCTCAACGACCGGCCGGGCGTCTCCGCCGCGACCCGCGAGCGCGTCCGCCGCGTCGCCGAGCAGCTCGGCTGGCAGCCCAGCGCCGCGGCCCGCGCCCTGTCGGGCGAGGGCGCGGCGACCGTCGGCCTGGTCCTGGCCCGCCCCGCCCGTACCCTCGGCGTCGAGTCCTTCTTCCTCCAGCTCGTCTCCGGTGTCCAGGAGGCGCTCGCCGCGCGGGGGCTGGGACTGCTCTTCCAGGTCGTCGAGGACCTGGACGCCGAGTGCGCGGTCCACCGCCGCTGGTGGGCCGAGCACCGGGTCGACGGCGTCCTCGTCGTCGACCCCCGCGACGGGGACCCCCGCCCGGAGCTGCTGGCGGAGCTGGGCCTGCCCGCCGTGGTCGTCGGCGCCCCGGCCGAGGCGGTCCCGCGGGGTGCGGCGATCTCCACGGTGTGGGCCGACGACGCCGGCGCGATGGCCTCGGTCGTGGCCCACCTCCACGCCCTGGGTCACCGCAGAGTCGTCCACGTCGCGGGCCTGCCCGGCCTCGCCCACACCCGGCGCCGCATCGACTCCCTGCGCGCCGAGGCCGAGCGCCTGGGCCTGCCCGAGGCGAGGTCGGTGACCACGGACTACTCCGACGCCCAGGGCGCCGAGGCCACCCGCCGCGTCCTCGCGGCCCCCCGCCCGCCCACCGCGCTCGTCTACGACAACGACGTGATGGCCGTGGCGGGCCTGGCCGTGGCCGCGGAACGCGGCCTGTCGGTGCCCGGCGGCCTGTCCGTCGTGGCGTGGGAGGACTCGGTCCTGTGCCGCACCACCCACCCGCCCCTCACGGCCCTGAACCGCGACACCGCGGCCTTCGGCCGCCGCGCGGCGGAGCGCCTGACGGCCCTCCTGGACGGCGCCGAGCCGGTCAGCGTCCAGGACCCGCGGCCCGGGCTGGTCCGGCGGGGGAGTACAGGGCCCCCGGAGAAGAGCAGTGTGCGCAAGGGTGCAGGATAGAGGCATGACTACCAAGGTTTACTTCGATATCACCATCAACGACGAGCCCGCCGGGCGCATCAACTTCAACCTGTTCGACGACGTCGTTCCGAAGACCGCGGAGAACTTCCGCGCGCTGGCCACCGGCGAGAAGGGCTTCGGCTACGCCGGCTCCTCCTTCCACCGGGTCATTCCCGCCTTCATGCTCCAGGGCGGCGACTTCACCCGCGGCAACGGCACGGGCGGCAAGAGCATCTACGGTGAGAAGTTCGCCGACGAGAACTTCACCCTCAAGCACGACCGGCCGGGCCTGCTGTCCATGGCCAACGCCGGCCCGAACACCAACGGCTCGCAGTTCTTCATCACCACGATCGTGACCGACTGGCTCGACGGCAAGCACGTCGTGTTCGGCGAGGTCGCCGACGAGACCAGCATGGCCCTGGTCAAGAAGATCGAGGCGCTGGGCTCCCGCGGCGGCGCGACCTCCGCGAAGATCACCATCGCGGCGTCCGGTCAGCTCTGACGGCCGGCGGGAACGTGAGGCCGCCCGTCCGCTGACCGGACCGGCCCGTTCCCACCCCCGAGCACGCCCCCACCTTTACGTACGCTTTAATTGCGAGTGATTCGCAATAGCAACACGTAGTAAGCAAGAGGTGGGGGCATGACCGCCCGGTCCATACGGGGAGTGGCCGCCACGGCCATGGCAGGCGTACTCGCGGCAGGGGCGGTGGCCTGTGCGGCGCCCGGTGGCGGGCGCGAAGGCGGCGCCGGGGACTCGCTCGTCGTCGGGCTGGCCAACGAGCCCGAGACCCTCAGTCCCCTCCTGGGCTACGGCAAGGACGGCAACTCCAAGATCTTCGACGGGCTGCTCCGCCGCGACGCCGGCATGAAGCTGCGGCCCGCCCTCGCCGCCGAGCTGCCGAAGGTCACCGACGACGGGCGGACGTACACCTACAAGCTCCGCCAGGGCGTGAAGTTCAGCGACGGAGAGCCCTTCACCGCCAGGGACGTGGTCTTCACCTACCGGACCATCCTGGACGAGAAGACCAACAACGCCGCCAAGGGCGAGCTCGACGCCATCGACGAGGTCACCGCCCAGGGCGACGACACCGTCGTCTTCGCGCTCAAGTACCCCTACGCCCCCTTCGCCGAGCGCACCGTCCTGCCCATCGCCCCCGAACACGCGGCCAAGGGCCAGGACGTCAACACCGGCTCCTTCAACACCGCGCCCATCGGCACCGGACCGTACGTCCTCACCGGCTGGAGCAAGGGCGAGAAGCTGACCTTCAAGGCCAACCCCGGCTACTGGGGCGGCGAGCCGAAGGTCAAGAAGCTCACCATGGCGATCATCAAGGACGACGACGTGCGCGCCACCCGGCTGCGCTCCGGCGACCTCGACGGCGCCGTCCTGCCGCCCAACCTCGTCAAGGGCTTCAAGGGCGACAAGGACAAGGTGACCCTCACCGCCCGCACCACCGACTTCCGCGGTGTCACGCTGCCCACGGCGGGCAAGGTCACCGGCGACCCCGCCGTCCGCCGCGCCCTCGACCTGGCCGTCGACCGGGCGGCCATGGTCGACAAGCTGCTCGAAGGCGCCGGACGGGCCGGCTACGGGCCCGTGCCCACCGACAGCGAGTGGTTCGCCGAGGGCACCGAGCGCCCCCACGACCTGGAGAAGGCCCAGCGGCTCCTGGACGACGCGGGCTGGCGGCCCGCCGCCGGCGGCGTCCGCGAGAAGGACGGACAGCGCGCCTCCTTCACCCTCTGGTTCCCCGCGGGCGACAAGCTCCGCGAGGAGCACGCCCTCGCCTTCGCGTCCGACGCCAAGAAGGCCGGCATCGAGGTCAAGGTGCAGAGCGGCACCTGGGAGGTCATCGAGCCCCGCATGAAGGACGACGCGGTGCTCGCCGGCGGCGGCAACCCCGCCGACCCCGACTTCGACCTCTACAACCTGCTCCACTCCTCCCTCGCCCTCGACGGCTTCAACAACATGGCCGCCTACGCCAGCCCCGACGTCGACAAGGCCCTCGAGGAGGGCCGGCGCAGCGGCGACAAGAGCGCCCGCAAGGCCGCCTACGACAAGGTCCAGCAAGGTCTCGCCGACAACCCCGGCTACGTCTTCCTCACCGACGTCGACCACCTCTACGTCGTGAACGACGCCTGGCAGGACCTCACCACCCAGGTCGAACCGCACGACCACGGCCTCGGTGCCGGACCGTGGTGGAACGTCGAGGACTGGCAGCCCGCGAAGTGAGCCCCCGGCCCCGCACCCTCCCCTGGGGGCCGATGGCACGCATGGCGGGGCGGCGGCTCCTGGCCGCCGTCCCCCTGCTCGCCGTCGTGACGTTCGGCGTGTTCGCCCTCGCCGCCGCGTCGCCGTTCGACCCCGCCAAGGCCTACGCCGGCACCTCCGGCCTGAGCGCCGGCCAGGACGTCCTCGACCGGCTCCGCGAGAACCTCGGCGCCGACCGGCCGTTCGTCGCCCGCTGGTGGGACTGGCTGACCGCCGCCCTCACCGGCGACCTCGGCGACTCCGCGTCCCTGCGCCAGCCCGTCACCCAGGTCATCGGCGAACGCGTCGGCTGGTCCGTCCTGCTGGGCGGCGTCGCCTTCGCCCTCGCCGTCACCGTGGGCACTGCTCTCGGCGTCCTCGCCGCCCGGCGCCGCGGCGGCCTCCTCGACCGGACCGTGACCTCCCTGGCGTACGTCCTGGAGGCCGCGCCGCCCTTCTGGCTGGGGCTGCTGGCCGTCTGGGGCTTCGCCCTGAAGCTCGACGCCCTGCCCGCCGGGGGCCTCACCGACACCGGCAGCGACGTGGTCACCGCCGGACAGGTCGCCTCCCATCTCGTGCTCCCCGCCGCGGTGCTGGCCGCCACCCAGCTGCCCTGGTTCGTGCTGTACGTACGCCAGGGCGTCGGCGACGCCCTCACGGAGGACCCCGTGCGCGGCGCCCGCGCCCGCGGCCTGAGCGAACGGACGGTGCTGCTCCACCACGCCCTGCGGTCCGGACTGCTGCCCGTCCTCACCCTCCTCGGCTCGCGCGTGCCCGAACTCATCACCGGCGCCCTGCTCGTCGAGACGGTCTTCAGCTGGCCCGGCATCGCCTCCGCCACCGTCGAGGCCGCCACCAAGGTCGACTTCCCGCTGCTGGCGGCCCTCACCGTGCTCGCCACAGCCGCCGTCCTCGTCGGCAACCTGCTCTCCGACCTGCTCTACGGACTCGCCGACCCGAGGGTGTCCCATGAAGAGATGTGACCCGCGCACGGCCGTCCCGGCGGCGGCGGTCACGCTGGTCGTCCTCGTCGCCCTGGTGGTGCCGTACGCCGCGCCCCTCGACGAGCAGGCCGTCGACCTCGGCGCGAAACTGCTGCCACCCTCCTGGTCCCACCCCTTCGGCACCGACGAGGTGGGCCGCGACCTGCTGCTGCGCTGCGTCCACGGCCTGCGCGTCTCCCTCCTCGTCGGCGTGGCCGCCGCCGTCGTCGCGACCGTCGTCGGCACGGCCGTCGGCGCGCTGGCCGGCGCCCTCGGCGGCTGGGCGGACCGCGCCGTGATGCGGGTGGTCGACCTCTTCTCCTCCGTGCCCCACCTGCTGCTCGGCATCTTCGTCGTCGCCGTGCTCCGCCCCGGCGTCTGGCCCGTGATCGCCTCGGTCGCGGTCACGCACTGGCTGTCGACGGCGCGGATCGTCCGCGCCGAGCTGCTGTCGCTGCGCACCCGCCCCTACGTCGACGCCGCCGTCTCCGGCGGCGCGTCCCGCTGGCGCGTCACCGTGCGGCACCTGCTGCCGGCGGTCGCCCCCCAGGCGGGACTCGCCGCGGTGCTGATGATCCCGCACGCCGTCTGGCACGAATCCGCGCTGTCCTTCCTCGGCCTGGGCCTGCCCACCCACCAGGCCAGCCTCGGCACCATGGTCCAGAGCGCGCGCGGGTCCCTCCTCGCCGGCGACTGGTGGCCGACCCTCTTCCCCGGCCTGTTCATCGTCCTGCCGACCCTGGCCGTGGCGGGCCTCGCGGGTGCCTGGCGCGAACGGCTCAACCCGCGCCGCCGATCGGAGCTGACGCTGTGACGACGCCGGCCCCCTCGACGCCCCCGGCCACGGACGCGGCAGCCGTCCTGGACGTCCGCGGCCTGACCGTACGCTTCCGCATGCGCGCGGGCCGCGACGTCGCCGCCGTCACCGACGTGTCCTTCCGGCTCATGCCGGGAGAGTGCCTCGCGCTCATCGGCGAGAGCGGCTGCGGCAAGTCCGTGCTCGCCTCCGCGCTGCTGGGCCTGCTGCCCGCCAACGCCCGGACCACCGGCCACGCCCACCTCGGGGACCTGGACCTGCTCGCCGCCGACGAGCGCACCCTGGCCCGCACCGTACGCGGCCGCCGCATCGGCCTCGTCCCGCAGAGCCCCGCCGCGCACCTCACGCCCGTGCGGACCGTACGCGCGCAGCTGCGCGAGACCGTGCGCGAGCTGACGGGCGCCCGGGGGAGGGCCCTGGACGAAGCCGTCGAGGCGACCGCCGAGCGGGCCGCCTTCCCGGCCGGCCACCTCGACCGCCACCCCCACCAGCTCTCCGGCGGCCTGGCCCAGCGCGCCGCCACCGCGCTCGCCTTGGCCGGCGACGCGCCGCTGCTGCTCGCCGACGAGCCGACCACCGGCCTCGACCGCGACCTCGTCGACCGCACGGCCGACGAGCTGCGCCGCCACGCGGACGCCGGCCACGCCCTCCTGATGATCACCCACGACCTGGCGGCGGCACGGCGCGTCGCCGACCGCGTCGCCGTGATGTACGCGGGCCGCATCGTCGAAATCGCCCCCGCCGCCGACTTCTTCGGCGCCACCGGGCCCCGGCACCCCTACGCCCGCGGCCTCCTCGACGCCCTGCCGGAGCGTGCCTTCACCCCCGTCCCCGGCATGCCGCCGGAGCTGGACGCCCTCCCCGACGGCTGTGCCTTCGCGGCGCGGTGCGCCCGGGCGACCGAGGAGTGCGCGGCGCTACCGGAGTTCACGGGCGGCGTCGCCTGTCACCACGAGGAGCCCCCCGGTGCTTGAACTGCGCGGCGTCACCGCCGGCTACGACCCGCGCGAACCCGTCGTCCACGACGTCTCGCTGACCGTCGGCGACGGCGAGGCCGTCGGCCTGCTCGGCCCCAGCGGATGCGGCAAGTCGACCCTGGCGCGCGTCGCCGCGCTGCTGCACCGGCCCGTGGCCGGGACCGTCGTCATCGACGGCGAGCCCGCCCGCGGCTGGCGCCACCGGGCACCGCGCGCACAGCGCACGGCGTTCGGCGTCGTCTTCCAGCAGCCACGGCAGTCCGCCGACCCCCGGCTGCGGCTCGACGACCTGATCGCCGAGCCGCTGCGCGCGACCGGGCGGCGCGGCGAGGCGGCCGAGCGCGTCGCCGCGCTCGCCGCCGCCGTCGGCCTGTCCGGGGAACTGCTCGCCCGGCGTCCGCACGAGGTCAGCGACGGACAGCTGCAACGCGCCTGCGTGGCACGGGCGCTCGTGCTGCGTCCCCGGTGGCTGGTCTGCGACGAGATGACCGCCATGCTGGACGCGTCGACGACCGCCGCGCTGGTGGCCGTCGTCGAGGCGTACCGCCGGGAGAGCGGTGCGGGACTGCTGACCGTCGGCCATGACGCGGTGCTGCTGGAGCGGTGGTGCGACCGCACGATGCGCTGGGCGGACCTCGCCGCCGAACGGCGCCCCTAGGGGGTGTCCGATGGGTCGGTACGGGCCCCTCGCCTCACCGGTGCCGCACCAGCGGAAACGGCAGCGTCTCCCTGATCGACAGCCCCGTCAGGAACATCACCAGCCGGTCCACTCCGAGCCCCAGCCCGCCCGTCGGCGGCATCGCGTACTCCAGTGCCCGCAGGAAGTCCTCGTCCAGCTCCATCGCCTCCGGGTCGCCGCCCGCCGCCAGCAGCGACTGCGCCGTCAGCCGGCGCCGCTGCTCGACCGGATCGATCAGCTCGGAATACGCCGTGCCCAGCTCCGTGCCGAAGGCCACGAGGTCCCAGCGCTCCGCCAACCGCGCGTCCCCCCGGTGGGGCCGCGTCAGCGGTGAGACGTCCGTGGGGAAGTCCTTGTAGAAGACGGGCAGCGTGGTGCGTTCCTCGACCAGCCGCTCGTACATCTCCAGCACCACGTCACCGCGCCCGTCCTCCGGCCGGTGCGGCACACCCACCGCGTCACAGCACGCCCGCAGCGCCTCGGTGGGCGTATCCGCACCGATCTCCCGGCCGAGCGCCTCCGAGAGGGCGCCGTAAACGGTCTTCACGGGCCAGACCCCCGAGATGTCGTGCTCCGTCCGCTTCCCGTCACCGTCCACCCGCACCGCGACCGCCGAGCCGTGCGCGGCGACGGCCGCCTCCTGGATCAGCTCACGGGTCAGGTCCAGCATCACGTCGTAGTCGGCGAACGCCTGGTACGCCTCCAGCATCGTGAACTCGGGGTTGTGCTTGTAGGAGATGCCCTCGTTGCGGAACGTCCGGCCCAGCTCGAAGACCTTCTCCATGCCGCCCACGCACAGCCGCTTGAGATACAGCTCGGGCGCGATCCGCAGATACAGGTCCAGGTCGTATGCGTTGATGTGGGTGGTGAACGGCCGGGCGTTCGCGCCGCCGTGGACCTGCTGGAGCATCGGCGTCTCGACCTCCAGGAAGCCCCGCGCCAGCAACCCCTGCCGCAGCGCCTGCACCGCCGCGCTGCGGGCCCGCACGGTCCGGCGCGCCCCGGGCGAGACGGCGAGGTCCACGTACCGCATCCGGACCCGGGCCTCCGGGTCGCTCAGGCCGTGCCGCTTGTCGGGCAGGGGGCGCAGGCACTTGGCGGTCATACGGGCACGGGTCACGAAGACGCTCAGCTCACCGCGGTCCGTGGTGCCGACCTCACCCTCGGCCTCGACGTGGTCGCCGAGGTCGACGTGAGCGGAGAAGCGCCTGAGCAGCTCGTCGCCCGAACCGTCGCGGGTGAGGACGAGCTGGAGGTCGCCCGACCAGTCGCGCAGCAGGGCGAAGGCCACCCCGCCGTGGTTGCGGATCAGCAGCACCCGTCCGGTGACGGTCACCCGCGCACCGGTGCGGGACGCGGGAGGCAGCCCCGGGTGGGCCGCGCGGACGGCGGCGAGGGTGTGGGTGCGGTGGGCGTCCACGGGATAGGGGTCGACGCCCGCCGCCCGCAGCCGCTCCAGCTTCCGCCGCCGCACCCGTACCTGCTCCGGCAGCCCGGCCGTCTCGTCCCCGGCCTCCGCGCCCGTACCCGCTCCGGGGACGAACCCCAGCTCGGAGAGCGAGGGCAGCCCCGCCGTGGACGCGGGGCTGGCGATGCCCCGGGGCCGCCCCCGGCGCCACAGCTTGCCGAGGCTCGGCACCGCGACGAAGCCCTCGGCGATCCCCGCGGCCAGCCCGATCCGGGCCAGCGCACCGGCGTCGGCGTAGCACAGGAACCGGGGGTGCCACTCGGGGTTGTACTTCACGTTCGAGCGGTAGAGCGCCTCCAGCTGCCACCACTTGGAGAAGAACAACAGCAGTTTGCGCCACAGCCGCAACACCGGCCCCGCTCCGATGCGCGCGCCCTCCTCGAAGGCCGAGCGGAAGACGGCGAAGTTGAGCGAGATGCGCTTGACGCCGAACCGCCCGGCCTGCGCGCACAGCCGGGCGACCATGAACTCCATGACCCCGTTGGGCGCGGCGCGGTCACGGCGCATCACGTCCAGCGAGACCCCGTCCGCTCCCCACGGCACGAACGACAGCAGGGCGATCATCGTGCCCTCGTTGTCGAACGCCTCGACGAGCAGGCAGTCGCCGTCGGCCGGATCGCCCAGGCGGCCCAGCGCCATGGAGAAGCCCCGCTCGGTCTCGGTGTCCCGCCAGGCGTCGGCACGCCGGATGACCTCGCCCATCTCCTCGTCGGACAGCGCGGAGTGGCGCCGGACGCGCACGGTCGCGCCGGTGCGCTCGACGCGGTGGACGGCCTGGCGGGTCACCCGCATCTCGCGGCCCTCCAGGTCGAAGGAGGAGACCTGGAGGACGGCCTCGTCACCCAGCTGCAGCGCTCCGAGCCCCGAACGGGCGTAGGCCTTGGCCCCCTCCTCGCTCGCGCCCATGACGGCGGGCTGCCAGCCGTAGCGGCCCGCCACGCCCAGCCAGGCCTCGATGGCCGGGGTCCACGCCTCGGGGTCGCCCAGCGGGTCGCCGGAGGCCAGGCAGACGCCCGCCTCGACGCGGTAGGTGACGGCGCCCTTGCCGCTGGGGGAGAAGACGACGGCCTTGTCGCGGCGCGTCGCGAAGTAGCCGAGCGAGTCCCGGGCGCCGTAGCGGCCGAGCAGGGCGCGGATGCGGGGTTCCTCGTCGTCGTGCAGCGCCGCCACCAGACGCTGGGACCGGAAGAGCGCCATGGCCGCGTTGAGCAGGGCCAGCGCGCCGAACAGGCCCAGGAGGAAGTAGAGCCAGTGCGGCGGGTGCCCGTCGAAGTGCCGGCCGCTGACGAGGCCGCCGCACACCTTGTTGGCCACGAACAGCAGCCGGTTGCCCCCACCGGGCTCCAGCGTGCCGGGGAAGAGCGACACCAGGCCCCAGCCGACCAGGATGGCCACCGCGAGCCCCGCCACGAGAACGAGCAGGGCCCTCAGGAACGCCCCGCGCCGCGACGCCGCGTAGAACTCCCGTCGCGCGAGGACCAGCAGGACGATCGCGGCGGCGCTCACCGACGTCGAGGGGATCATGTCCCAGTAGCCCACGGACAGCAGCAGCGCGTCCGCGAGCAGCAACAGGGTGAGATAGGCCAGGACGAACCAGAGCGTGACCCGCTTGCGGGCGGCCATCGCCGCGGCGAGCAGCAGCAGGAAGACGGCATAGGCGAGGTTGGGCGCCGTCGGCACCGTCAGCAGGTCCATGGCGTCGGTCACCGGGGTGGCCACGCGCCGCAGCGGCGGAATCAGCGCGGTGATCGCGCAGAAGACGCCGAGCAGGGCGAAGAAGAGCGCGAACCCGTTGGGCACCCGGTGCAGGAAGCGCCGCCAGGCGGTGGTCCGCTCGCCGGCCCCGGCGGTCTCCCGCACCGTGGTCTCCGGCACTGTGGCGGTCCCGCCGTCCCGGGTCGTGCGGCTCATTCCGTCAGCCTAGGCACGCCGTGGGCCGTGCGCCTGTCGAGCGTCCGCCCGGGCCCGCACGGCCCACCGCCGCCTCATGGGCGGCCGCTCGCGACCCGCCTCCCGGCACCGGATCCGCTGCGCACCCGCCCGTACCGGTGACATCCATACCCGAATGGAGTATGCCCGGCGCGCGGGTCCAGGTGGTGGGATGAGCCAGACTGGCGGACAACCGCCGCTCCGCCGAGGAGGTTCGCCATGGCCGTTTCGATCTCCGTGGTCCTGTTGCTTCTGGTCCTGGCAGTGGTGTTCATGCGCAGCGGGGGCCTGAAATTCGCGCATGCGCTCGTCTGTGTCCTGCTCGGCTTCCTGCTCGCGAGCACCAGCGTCGCGCCGACCATCTCCCACGGCCTGTCGGCGACCACCCAGCTCGTCGGCGACGTCCGGCCCTGAGCGGGCCGGGCCCCGGCGACCGGAGCCCGGCCGGTGGTTCAGCGTCCGATCTCGACGTCCTCCAGGATGCCCAGCGCGTCCGGCACCAGCACCGCGGCGGAGTAGTAGGCGCTCACCAGATAGGAGGAGACCGCCTGCTCGCTGATGCCCATGAAGCGCACGTTGAGACTGGGCTGGTACTCGTCGGGGATGCCGGTCTGATGGAGGCCGATGACGCCCTGGTTCTCCTCACCGGTCCGCATGGCGATGATGGAGCTGGTGCCCGTGGGGCTGATCGGGATCTTGTTGCAGGGCAGCAGCGGAACTCCGCGCCAGGAACGCACCGCGGTGCCCATGACCTCGATGTTCTTGGGATACAGGCCCCGGCTGCTGCACTCGCGACCGAACGCGGCGATCGTGCGCGGATGGGCCAGCAGGTACTGGGTCTTGCGGCGCCGTGACAGCAGTTCGTCGAGGTCGTCGGGGGTGGGTGGGCCGCTGCGGGTGTGGATGCGCTGGCTGAGGTCGGCGTTGTGGAGGAGGCCGAAGTCGCGGTTGTTGACCATTTCGTGTTCTTGGCGTTCGCGCAGGGCCTCGATGGTCAGGCGGAGCTGTTGTTCGAGCTGGTTCATCGGTTCGTTGTAGAGGTCGGCGACGCGGGTGTGGACGCGCAGGACCGTCTGGGCCACGCTCAGCTCGTACTCACGGGGCCTGAGCTCGTAGTCGACGAACGTGCCGGGAATGAGGGGCTCTCCCGAGTGCCCGGAGGTCACGGTGATGTCGGCCTCGCCGCGCTTGTTCGCCGGGGGCGTGGGACGGTCCGCGAAGCCGTCGACATGGGCGCGCAGGGCCTCGGAGCGGTCGGCCAGCTCCTGGAAGGCCTGGAGGGAGAGGGACAGGACCGTGCAGCGGGTCGTCGCGCGCACGGTGAAGCCCCAGGTCGCGTCCGGCTCCAGGGGCGCCCGGTCGCCGAAGTAGTCGCCGTCGCCCAGGATGCCGAGCGTCGTCTCGTCCCCGTATTCGCCGGGGCCCGTCTTGGTGAGCTTGCCGTGGGCGATGAGGAAGATCTCGTCGGCGGGCCGGCCCGCTTCGACGAGCACGTCGCCCGCGGCGTACTCCCGCTGGACGAACGCGTTCGCCAGGGCCTCCAGGGTGTCGGTGTCCCCGAAGTCGCGCAGCAGCGGCAGCTCGCCCAGCTCGGCCGGGATGACCCGCACCTCGGTGCCGGTCGAGACGAACTCGACGCGGCCGTCGCCCAGGGTGTAGACCAGCCGCCGGTTGACCCGGTAGGTGCCGGCCGAGACCTGCACCCAGGGCAGGACGCGCAGCAGCCAGCGGGAGGAGATGCCGCGCATCTGGGGCACGGACTTGGTGGTCGTCGCGAGCTGGCGCGCCGCGCCCGTGCCCAGGCTCAGCTGTGTGTCGGCCGGTTGAGCCGGGGTCGGCTGGTCGGACTGGTCCGGCTCCACTGACGTGGTCATAAGCGGGGCTCACCCATCTGTGCGTGACGTGGCATGACGGTGGTGCGGGAGGACAGGAGCCGGGGGCTGCGAAGCCGGACGACGGGACGGCGGCTGTGCCCAGACCGATGGGCCCGCCCCGGCATCCGGTCGCGGCCCCCGGCAGGGGGCGACGACTTCTGCGGGATACCCGCGCTCAGTGCCCGACTTCGACGTGCTCGAGAATGCCCAGTGCGTCGGGAACCAGCACTGCTGCGGAGTAGTAGGCGCTCACCAGATAAGACATGATCGCCTGTTCGCTGATGCCCATGAAGCGCACGGAAAGACTCGGCTGGTATTCATCGGGAATTCCCGTGCGGTGCAGACCGATGACACCCTGGTTCTCCTCACCGGTCCGCATCAGCAGGACGGAACTGACCCCGCTCTCGCTGACCGGGATCTTGTTGCAGGGGAAGATGGGCACCCCCCGCCACGCCGGCACGGCGTGACCGTTCACGTCGACGCTGTCCGGATAGACGCCCCGGCGGTTGAACTCGCGGGCGATCGCCGCGATGGTCCTCGGGTGTGCCAGCAGGAAGGACGGGTCCTTCCACACCGTGGCGAGCAGTTCGTCGAGGTCGTCGGGGGTGGGTGGGCCGCTGCGGGTGTGGATGCGCTGGCTGAGGTCGGCGTTGTGGAGGAGGCCGAAGTCGCGGTTGTTGACCATTTCGTGTTCCTGGCGTTCGCGCAGGGCCTCGATGGTCAGGCGGAGCTGTTGTTCGAGCTGGTTCATCGGTTCGTTGTAGAGGTCGGCGACGCGGGTGTGGACGCGCAGGACCGTCTGGGCCACGCTCAGCCCGTACTCGCGGGGCGTGGGTTCGTAGTCCGCGAAGACACCGGGCAGCGCGGGCTCGCCGACGTGTCCGGAGGCCACGTCGATGGCGGACTCGCCGTGCTCGTTCTGCGGGAGCGTCGCGCGGTCGCGGTAGGACTCCACGTGGGAGCGCAGCTCCGCCGAACGCTCCAGCACCTCCTGGAACTCCTGGTGCGGCAGGGTCAGCACCGTGCAGGCCGTCAGCGCCCGGACCGAGAAGTCCCAGTCGCCTGGCGCACCCGCGGCCAGCGGCCGGTCGCCGACGTAGCCCCCGTCGGCCAGCACGCCGAGCACGACCGGGTCGCCGTACTCCCCGGTGCGCACCTTCTCCGCTTTGCCGTGGGCCAGCAGGACCACCTGGTCGGCGGGCCGGCCGGCCTCCACCAGCATCTCGCCGGGCCGGAACTCCCGCTGCGTGAACCGGTCGGCGAGCTCCTGGAGCGCCTCGGTGCCGGAGAACCCGCGCAGCAGCGGCAGCTCGCCCAGCTCGGCCGGGATGACCCGCACTTCGGCGCCCGTGGTGAAGAACTCGACCCGGCCGTCGCCGAGCGTGTGCGTCAGGCGCCGGTTCACCCGGTACGTACCGCCCGAGACCTGCGTCCAGGGCAGCAGGCGCAGCAGCCACCGCGAGGTGATGCCCTGCATCTGCGGCACGGACTTGGTCGTGGTCGCCAGATTCCGGGCAGCCTCCGTGCCCAGGCTCAGCCGGCCCGGGGGGTCGACCGTGCCGGTACCGGACTCCACTGGCGTAGTCATATGCGAAAGCCCACCCATCCAATACGGAACTGCCTGCTACGGAACCGCGAGGAATTCGCGCTCGGCCGCATTCGAAGTTAGCAGCGGAATTAGGCCGGGGCGATCACTCAAAAGGATGGGATTAAAGTCCGGTGTCAAGGTCGGATAAAAATGCCGATACCGTTGGCCACGGCTCGCTCCGCGCCGCCCGACGGGTGGTTGCGCACCGTCGGCCGGCCACCGGACCGGGCGCGGGTGACGAGTGTGGACGAGCCGCCCCCGTCGAGGTTGAAGGCGTCGACCGCCCCCAGCCGCCGCATCGTCCGGGCCAGTTCCGCGACGGTCAGCCCGGAGCGGTAGGCCGGTGAGCCGTCCAGCGCCAGGAGGTACAGCCGCCGTCCCCGGCCGGCCAGACCGGCGGCCGTGCGCACGGCCGAGGTCCTGCGGTCCAGCCCCGGAAGCGAGGCGCCGCCGCGCAGGATCGGGAAGCCCCCGACCGCGAACCGCGGAGTCCGGGCCCGCCGCGACCGCAACCGCTGCTCCACCTTCACCCGGTCGCCGACCCGCAGCCTGCGCAGCGCGCGCGCTCCCTTCTCACGCCCGACCAGCACCACCGACCCGCGCGCGATCGCGCCCCGCCCCGGCCTGTGCGCCGCCGACGCCACCCGGCCCCGTCTGATGGTCAGTTCATAGGTGACGTCGCTGCACGGCGCGCCCCTGTCGTGGTCGGTCCCGCACGTCGCCCGCTCCCGGGAGGACCGGCCCCACGCCGGAGTGAAGGCGCCGATGCCGCCGACGGGCAGCGCGTACTGGTTGAAGCCGCTCAGCGGAAGCTCCTCGTCCTCGGTGAGCACCGAGCCGTCCAGCACGAGCCGGTCGAGCCGCCCCACCCGGTCCCGGCCCACGGTCAGGACGTCCTCGGTGGTGGCCCCGGACGGCATCGCCGGCCCGAAGCGCTGGCCGTCCGGCACCGCGCCCTTCAGCGCCCGGCCGCCGGACACGGCCGGACCCACCGGAGCGCCCGTCACCTCCACACCCGGGTGCTGGTCCTCGTTGATGTTGAAGAAGTCCCCGTTCACCGCCCCCACGGCGCCGCGTTCGCCGGCCAGCAGGGACGTCCGCTCCCGCGCCCCGACCGCACCGGGGTACAAAAGGTCCACGGAGACATGGCGGTTGCGCAGGTCGACCGTGAGCAGATGCCCGTACGCGGGCCCGTGCGAGCCCTTCAACGAGAACTTCCGGTACGTCACTCCCGACCCCAGCGACGCGGCGGCGCCCAGCTCCAGGGAGGAGACCTCGTCCGTGTCGGCCCACGCCGGGCCGCCGCCGACCAGCGAGATCCATGCCACCAGAACCGTCAGCGCCCCCCGCAGGCGGCGGCCACTTCTACCCACTGTCACCCCAGAGGTCTCGTCAACTCCGTCATGACACACGGCACTTATCCATGCCCCCGAAAGAACACCGAGGAACACCCCGGCATCGGTCCGGGCAACTCTCGACACGTCCCTGTCAAACGGCCCTGGGGGCCCCGATACTCACGACCAGCAGCTCGCGCAGAGCGCGCCTATTCGCCCACCCCACCGGGAGGCCGCCCCATGTCCCGCACCCGCCGAGCCGTCGTCCTCACCCTCGGAGCCGCGCTCGCGGGCTCCTTCACCACTCCCGCCGTCGCCGAGTCGCGCCCCGTCGCCGAGACCGGCCGGGGCGGGCCCCCGCTGCGCAACGCCCACGCCCACAACGACTACGCCCACCCGCACCCGCTCACCGACGCACTCGCGCACGGCTTCAACAGCGTGGAAGCCGACATCTGGCTGGTCGGCGACAAGTTGCTCGTCGCGCACGACGCCTCCGGGCTCGACCCCCGCCGCACCCTGGAGGCCCTCTACCTCGACCCGCTGCTGCGCCGGGTCAGAGCCAACCACGGCCGCGTGTACGCCGGCCACGACCTCTCCCTGCAACTGCTCATCGACATCAAGACCGCGGGGGACGCCACCTACCGCGCGCTGTCCCGGCACCTGCGCCCGTACCACTCGATGCTCAGCTCGTGCACCGGCGGCAGGGTCCACCGGGACGCGGTGACGGCCGTCGTCTCCGGCGACCGGGGAGCCCGCGCGCCCATGGCGGCGGAGCACGTGCGGCACGCCTTCTACGACGGCAGGCTCTCCGACCTCGGGGGGGCACCCGCCTCGTTCGCTCCGCTCGTCAGTGACGACTGGAGCCACACCTTCACCTGGCAGGGCGTGGGCCCCATGCCCGCACGAGAACGCGCCGCCCTCACGCGCATCGTCACCACCGCGCACGCCGAACGCCGGCACGTGCGCTTCTGGGCCACGCCCGACGTCCCGGGCCCCGCCCGCACCGCCCTGTGGCGCGAGCTGCTCGCCGCCGGGGTCGACTACCTCAACACGGACGACCTCGCGGGGCTGGAGGCGTTTCTCCGCGCAGCTCACCGATGACGCGGCGCACTTCGGGGCCGGGGACCGACGGCAGGAGCAGGGCGACCGCGTGCACCAGCTTGCCGAGCAGGAAGGTGGTGTCCGGCGTGGCACGGACCAGCCTGCGCACCGTCTCCGCGTCTCCGCGCCACACCGATTCGAGCAGCACTGCGACATCCGGTGCGGCCTCCTCGTCCGTCTCGACCCAGCCGGCCTCCTCCGGCGCGCGCCGGGCGAGATGACGCAGCACCCGGTCGGCGGCTTCGGGGCGATACGCCTTGGCGACCGCCTCGTTGGCGACCCAGACGAGCGCGGCGACGAGGTCCCTGGTCTCCTCGGCAGCCATGTCCGAGGGCAGGGAGTCGTCGAACGAGCGCTGGTTGCCGTGCCGGAACGCCAGCAGGAGGCGCGCCGCCCGCGCTTTCGCCTCGGTGACCCGTATCTGGGTGATCTCCACAGTCATCCGTTAAATCGTACTGTCAGTGGATCTTCCCAGGGTTGCGCCACGCAGGCGCCAAAGCGGTGGAATGTCGCGGTCCTGAGCGAAGCGTGTAGCGGTCCGGTCATCGGGGCGGTCCCCGGGGCGCGGCCCGGGGACGCTGGCGCCATGGCCACTCCACCCGGACCGCCGCCCGGATCCCCGTACGGACCGCCACCCGGCGGTTTCGGCCCCTCGCCGCCGCCATGGGCCCCGCAGCCGCCTCCCCGCCGGGGAGGCGGCCGGCGGGCCGGGGCCGCCGTGACGGCGGTGGTGGCGGTGGCCGGGGCCGCGCTGGGAGCGTTCCTGGTGATGGGTCACAAGGCCGACGGCAAGCCGGTGAAGAACGACTCGACCATCGGGCCCGTCAGCGCCGCACCGTCCTTCTCCCTGCCGAGCGGGCTGCCCTCCTCGCTGCCCAGCTCCCTGCCGTCCGGCTTCCCCTCCGGGCTGCCCACGAGCCTGCCCAGCCTGCCGGCGGGCCTGCCCACCGGCTGGCCCGGCTTCTAGGCGATCCGGGAGTGCCCGGGGGCGCGGAAGCCGCACGGCTTCACACGGCGCCCCCGGAAGGGGCCGTGGCGAGGCGTCAGCTCTCCGCGAGCACGCCCGCGAGCGCCGCGGCCGGGTCGTGGTCGCCGGGGCCGGCCGGCTGCCAGCGGCCGCCCTCCTTGCGGTACGGCCACCAGCGCCCGTCGGGCCCGTAGCGCAGCTGTGCGCCCGTGCCGACGACCGTCCAGCGGTTGCGCACGGCCCGCAGCCGCGGGGCCTCGCCCTGCTCCCACGCGCCGGCCAGCCGTGCCCGGGCGCGCGCCAGGTCCGCGGGCTCCGGCTCCCCGTCCTCGTCCAGTACGGCCAGTGCCGCCGGGCCGCCGTGCCCCCAGGCCCGTACGGCCTGGGCCAGTTCCGCCCGTCCGTGGCCGCAGCCGGCCGCCAGCCGGTCGGCGACACGGCCGGGCGGGCCCGCCGCGGCGAGCCGTACCGCGTCCTGCCGCACCGTGAGCTCGACCGGGACGGGCGTCTCCTCGTGACCGGGTGCCAGGGCCTCGGACAGCATCTGGTGGGCCCGGGCCGCGGCAGCGGTGACCAGGAACTCCAGCGCCGGCACGTCGAGTCCGGGGGGCTCGGCCGAGGCGCCCGCCAGGACGGGGGCGCGGCCCGGGGCCTCCACCGCCGGCGGTGGAGCGGGCAGCTCCCGGACGACGGCGTGGGCCGCGAACACCTCGCGGGCCGGGACCCCCGCCGGCGCCTGCCGCGCGTGCGCGGTGGTACCGGCGGTGCCGCGCGCCTCCAACTCGCGCCGCAGCTCGCGCTCCCCACGGCCGCGTATCAGCAACAGCACGAACGGGTCCTCGTCCAGCAGCCGCGCCACCTGGTGGCACAGTGCCGCCGTGTGCGGGCAGTGGTCCCACGCCCCACAGGCGCACTCCGGTTCCAGGTCGCCGATGCCCGGCAGCAGGTCCACGCCCGCCGCGGCGGCGTCCTCGGCCAGATGCGGCGGCAGCGCGCGGTCCAGCAGGGCGGCCACGTGCCCGGCCCGGCCGGCCACCAGATCGAGGAGGCGGTCCCAGTCGGCGGCGGAGAGCCGCTGGACCACCACGTCGGAGCGCTGGGCCGTGCCGTCCCGGTCGCGTACGAGGGCGGTGATCCGGCCGGGCCGTACGGTCACGGCGCCCACCGCGCCCGCGCGCGCGTGCCGCCGGCCGGCCTTCACCTGCTGGCCGTCCAGCGCGGAGTCCTCCAGCGCCGCCAGCCAGGCCCGGCCCCACTCGCTCTGTGCGAACCCCCGCCCCTGCACGGGCGGCAGGGCCGCGAAGGTGCGCTCGTCGTGCTCGTCGTGCTCGTTCACGGATGTCATCGTCCGGTCCCCCTCAGTGCCACGAGTTCAGCCAGCTCGGCGTCGGTCAGCTCGGTCAGGGCGGCCTCGCCCGCGCCCAGCACGGCGTCGGCCAGCGCCTGCTTGCGGCTGAGCATCTCGGCGATCCGGTCCTCGATGGTGCCCTCGGTCACGAGGCGGTGGACCTGCACCGGCTGGGTCTGGCCGATGCGGTACGCGCGGTCGGTCGCCTGGGCCTCGACGGCCGGATTCCACCAGCGGTCGAAGTGCACGACGTGCCCGGCGCGGGTGAGGTTCAGGCCCGTGCCCGCCGCCTTGAGCGACAGCAGGAAGACCGGGACCTCGCCCGCCTGGAATCGGCGGACCATCTCCTCGCGCTGCGCCACCGGCGTGCCGCCGTGCAGGAACTGGGTGGGCACGCCCCGTGCGGCCAGATGGTCCTCCAGGAGCCGCGCCATCTGGACGTACTGCGTGAAGACCAGCACGCTCGCGCCCTCGGCGAGGATGGTCTCCAGCAGTTCGTCCAGCAGCTCGACCTTGCCGGAGCGGCCGGCGATGCGCGGGCCACCGGCCCGGGCGTCCTTCCGTCCGCTGCCCTTCGCGTCCTTGCCCTTGGTCCCGAGCTCCTTGAGGAACTGCGCGGGGTGGTTGCAGATCTGCTTCAGGCCGGTGAGCAGTTTGACGATGAGACCGCGCCGCTCCAGGCCGTCCGCCGCGGAGATCTCGGCGAGGATCTCCCGCACCACCGCCTCGTACAGGCCCGCCTGTTCCCGGGTGAGCGTGACCGCGTGGTCCGTCTCGGTCTTGGGCGGCAGCTCCGGCGCGATGCCGGGGTCGGACTTGCGGCGGCGGAGCAGGAACGGGCGCACGAGCGCCGACAGCCGCTCGGCCGCGGCGGGGTCGGCGCCGCCCTCGACGGCCTGTGCGTAGCGGCGCCGGAAGGCGTTGAGCGAGCCCAGCAGACCCGGTGTCGTCCAGTCGAGGATGGCCCACAGCTCGGACAGGTTGTTCTCGACCGGCGTGCCCGTGAGCGCGACCCGGGCCTTCGCCCCGATGGTGCGCAGCGCCTTGGCCGTCGCCGAGTACGGGTTCTTGACGTGCTGTGCCTCGTCGGTGACGACCATGCCCCAGCCCGTCCCGGCCAGCCGCGGGGCGTCCAGGCGCATCGTGCCGTAGGTGGTGAGGACGAACTCGCCGTCCGCGACCCCGTCCAGGTTCCGCGACGAGCCGTGGAAGCGGCGCACCGGCGTACCGGGCGCGAAGCGCTCGATCTCGCGCTGCCAGTTGCCCATGAGGGAGGTGGGGCAGACGACCAGCGTCGGTCCGGCCGCGCCGGGCAGGGTCTGCCGGTGGAGGTGGAGGGCGATCAGGGTGACGGTCTTGCCGAGCCCCATGTCGTCGGCCAGGCAGCAGCCGAGGCCCAGGGAGGTCATCCGGCTCAGCCAGTCCAGGCCGCGCAGCTGGTAGTCGCGCAGGGTCGCGGCGAGCGCGGCGGGCGGCGCCACGGGCTCGCGGACGGCCTCGGGGTCGGCGATGGCGTCGCGCAGGGCCGCGAGCCGGCCGGTGGCCTCGACCTCGACGGTCTCGTCGCCGTCCCCCGCGAGAGCGCGGCCGGTGAGCGCCGCGCCCAGCGCCTCGACGGGCGACACCTTGCGGTCCCGCCGTTCGTGGGCGCGGCGGACGGCTTCGGGATCCACGAGGACCCAGCGGTCCCGCAGGCGCACGGCGGGGCGGCTGGCCTCGGCGAGCCGGTCCAGTTCGGCCCTGGTCAGTTCGCGGTCGCCCACGGCGAAGCGCCAGCCGAAGGAGAGCAGCGCGTCGGCGGACAGCAGGGACGGCAGGCCCGACCGGCGGTCGGGCGCCGCCTCATCGTCGTCGTCCGGCGAGCCGACGACGGCGCGCGCGGTGAGCGTGCGGGCCAGCTCCTTCGGCCAGTGGACCTCGACGCCCGCCGCGTCCAGGGCCCGGGAACCGGCGCCGAGGAGTTCGCCTGCCTCGTCGTCTGCGAGGTCGATGGCGGCCGGGGCGGCCTCCGACAGCAGGGGGGAGAGGGCCGGCCAGGCGTGGGCGGCGCGGCGCAGCGCCAGCAGGGCGTTCATCCGGGCGCCCCGGCCGAGCGCGGCGGCCACGGGCGAGGTGCCGGACCACACGTCGGCGGCGTCCGCGACGAGCGCCGGGTCGGCCAGACTGTGGAGCTGGAGGACGGCCCGGAAGCGTGGGTGGACGTCCTCGTCGTCCGGCTCGCCGGTGTCCGTGAGCGCGCCGTCGGGGCCGAGGACCTCGACGCGCAGGGAGAGCCGGACGCCCGCGTCGTGCCCGGCGGCGACGTCGGCGGCCCAGGCGCGCTGCTCGGGCAGACGCTGTGGCTCCGGCGCGGTGAAGGCGGGACCGCCGGTGGCGAGCGCGGCGGCGGGGGAGCGCGGCAGGCCGTCCGCGACGGCGTCCAGGAAGGCGCGCAGCAGCTGCTCCGGGTCGGGGAGCAGCAGCGGGTCGCTGTCCGGCAGCGGGACCGCGTGCGCGGCCGGCGGCATCGCGGCCGCCAGCTCCCGCACGCGGCGGAAGTCGTCGGGGGCGAGGGGGCCGACGCGCCAGGCGTCGTGGTCCGTGGCGGACAGGCCCGGCAGCAGCTTGCCCCGGGCGGCCAGTTGCAGGGCGAGGACGGCGGCGGATCCCCAGAAGGCCGCAGCCTCGTCGGCCCGCGCGGCCCGGGCGCGGGTGAGGACGGGCAGGGCATCGCGCACGGGCAGCACCCTGGCCCGCACGGTCCGGGTGCTGACGTCGGAGCCGTCCGGTACGGCGACGGTCAGCTCCTCGACGGCGTCCGTGGCGACGGGCGGGGTGCCGTCCGGCTGCCAGAAGGCGACGCGGCCGGTGCGGGCCGGGTCTCCGGGGAGGAAGGCCGCCGAGCAGTGGACGAGCCGGCGGAGGTCGGAGGGCGGTGCGACAGGGAGTGGTGTCACGGAGCTGCGCATTCCTCAAATTTGACTAGTCAGGGTCCGGAGCGCCCGAGGGTACAGGACGCGAAGGTCCGGCGAATGCCGCCGACGTGTGAGCCGCGCCACGTCCGCGCGGGGGTGTCGCCAGCCCCCCTGCCCGCTCGTGGGTCTGCCCCCCTGCGGGTCCGGGTGGTGCCGCCATGGTCCCGCAGGGGCCGCTCTCCGTACGTTTTCAGACGTCGCACCGCCCGCCGAGACCACACCGGAGACCCCATGCCCCAGGCCACACCCGTCCGCGCGGAACCCGCCTCCGGCAGCGACTTCGCCCCGCTGCTGCGCCAGGTGCGCGCCGCCGGCCTGCTGGAGCGCCGCCGGGGCCGGTACGCGCTCACCGTCGTCACCAATCTGCTGGCGCTCGCCGCCACGGCCACGGGGATCGTGCTCACCGGGGACTCGTGGTGGACCCTGCTGCTCGCCCTGCCGGCCGCGGTGTTCTCGGCGCGCACCGCCTTCATCGGTCACGACAGCGGACACTCCCAGATAGCCGTCACCCGGCGTGCGAACCGTCTCCTCGGGCTCGTCCACGCCGACCTGCTGCTCGGCATGAGCTACGGCTGGTGGAACGACAAGCACAACCGCCACCACGCCAACCCCAACCACGTCGACAAGGACCCCGACGTCGGTGTCGGCGCGCTGGTGTGGACGCAGCGGCAGGCCGCCGCCCGGGCCGGCTTCACCCGCTGGCTCACCCGCCACCAGGCAGCACTGTTCTTCCCGCTGCTGCTGCTCGAAGGCGTCAACCTGAAGGTTTCGAGCCTGCTCGACCTCAAACGGCGGGAGGCGGGCGAACGCCGTCTCGAAGCGACGCTTCTCCTCCTCCACGCGGCCGGATACGCGACCCTGCTGCTGTCCTCGATGTCGCCGGGCAAGGCGCTCGCCTTCGGCCTGCTCCACCACGCCCTCTTCGGCCTCCACCTCGGCATGGTCTTCGCCCCCAACCACAAGGGCATGGAGATGCCCGACCCGGACGGCGAGCGCTGGGGGCACCTGCGCCGGCAGGTCCTCACCTCCCGCAACGTACGCGGCGGGCCGGTCACCGACTGGTTCATGGGCGGCCTGAACTACCAGATCGAGCACCATCTCTTCCCGAGCATGCCGCGCCCCCACCTGCGCCTGGCCCGCCCCCTGGTCCGCGCCCACTGCCGGACGTCCGGGCTGACGTACGCTGAAACCGGACTTATCGATTCCTATCGACAGGCGCTGCTCCACATGCATGAGGTGGGCGCCCCGCTGCGGGCCGCCCGGGGAACCGGGCAGGGCCTTGAGGCGTTGTGACAGGCAGCTGTGACGGGCGGCGGCGGCAGGCGCCGCGCCGGCCGTCGCCAAGGAGGCACGCGATGACCAACAGGACGAAGGTGGCCGTCGGCGGCGTGGCAGTGGGCGTGGTCCTGCTGTGGCTGCTGCCCTTCTGGGCCGCCCTGCTGGTGCTGATCGGGGTACCGGTCGGCGCGTATCTGCTGCTGGACCCCTCGCAGCGCAAGCGGCTGCGCAGGGCCTCCCGCAAGGAGCTGGGGCGCTAGCGGGCCCGGCCGGTGAAGGCGGGGGCCAGCGCCGCCGCCATCGCCACCTGGGGCCTGCCGGAGCCGTCGGCCGGGACCGTCCACAGGTCGGAGCCGTAGTCGCCGGGCAGTGAGTACACCAGGGTGTGCCCGTCCCGCCAGACCGCCTGGTCGTCGACGTTCCGCCGTTCGGCCGTGGCACTCTCGCGCAGCGTCCGCAGATCCAGGACGTATAAGCGCCAGGGCGCGTCGGATGACGCGCCCTCGACGCGCTTCTTGTACGCGATACGGGTCCCGTCGGGGGAGAGGGACGGGCATTCGACGTTCTCGTGCAGGGCGCGCAGTGTCCGTGCCGTGCGGTCGCCGCTGACCAGATACGTCTTTCCGGCGGTCGCCACGGTCGCGTAGAAACGGGTGTCGTCGGCGAAGGTGACGCCCCAGACGTTGATGTCCGCCCTCTTGTACGGACGGTCGTCCACGAAGACCTGGTAGTCCTCCAGATCGCGGTCCACGGTCCAGGTACGGGTGTCGACGACCGAGGTCCGGGTGGAGAACGCGGTCCCCGCGTACGAGTCGCCGCTGACGAAGACCGTCCACGCCACGGAGCGCCCGTCGGGCGAGACGCGGGCCCGGGTGGGGACGCCCGCGAGGTCGTAGTGGCGCAGCTCCCGCAGGTGCGCGTCGAGGACGACGGCGCGGTAGGCCTCGCGGAGGCCGCCGCGCACGGCCTGGAGGCAGACGCCGGTGCCGCCGGCCGTGTGGAAGCGCAGGCACCGCACTCCGGACGCGGTGCGCGGGCCGGTGGGGTCGTCGGCGGCGACCGAGGCGATCTCGTCGCGGTGCGGGCCCCAGGCCATGTTGCGGAAGACGCCGCGGCCCGGCGCGTCCAGCGTGACCTTGCCGGAACGCACGGGTGGCCCGCCCGCCTGCTCCTGGTCCTTCTGCGCCGCCCGTCCGGCGGCGTGCAGCACGGCACCCACGGCGACGGCGGCGAGGACCAGTACGGCGGCGAGCAGGACGAGCAGACGGTTCCTGCGACTGAGGACGTTCTCGCGGTTCAACGGGCGGGCTCCGGGGTGGGTTCAGGAGGGGCTGGGCGCAGCAGCAGCGCGCCGGCCGCGGCGGCCACGGCCAGGCCGACGGCGGCGGCACCCAGGGCGGTGCGGTCGCCCCAGGCGGTCCAGGCCGCTCCGAAGGCGATCGAGCAGACGAAGCGGGCGGCCGCCTGGCCGGTCTGCACCACCGCCAGGCCGGTGCCCCGCACCGCCGCCGGGACGGCGTCGGCGGTGGCCGCGGCGAGTACACCGTCCGTGGCGGCGTAGAAGCTCCCGTGCAGAGCGAGCACCAGGCAGGCGAGGGCCGGGGAGTCCCCGAGCGGGGCGACGAGGAGGCCGTACGCTCCGAGCAGCGCGAGGTGCCCGCAGAGGAACAGCCGGCGGCGGCCGATGCGGTCGGCGACCGCGCCGAGAGGCACCGCCAGCAGCAAGAACGTGCCCGCTGTGCCCAGCGGTAGCAGCGGGAACCAGGACTCGGACAGTGTGAGGCGCCGCTGGAGGGTGAGGTAGAGGAAGGAATCGCTGACCGTGGTCAGGCCCAGCACGACCGCGCAGCCGGTCAGCCGGCGGACAGCCGGCCGGCGCAGCAGCTCCCGCATGGGTGCGCGACTGGCCGGGGGGCGGGCCGCGGAAGGCCCGCGCGTGCGTCCGGGGACGAAGAGCAGCAGCACGAGAACGCCCAGCGCGGCCACACACCCGCTCGCGGTGAAGACCGCGTCGTAGCCGTCGGCGGCTGCCCGCAGGATCAGGAACGCGACGAGGGGACCCAGCAGGGCCCCGGCGGTGTCCATCGCGCGGTGCACCCCGAAAGCCCGTCCCCGTCCGGCGGGTTCACAGGACAGTGAGATCAAGGCGTCGCGCGGGGCGGTGCGCAGGCCCTTGCCGGTGCGGTCGGCGGCCAGGACGGCACCGATCAGCGGCAGCGAGTGGACGGCCAGGAGCAGGGGTTTGCAGACGGCGGAGAGGCCGTAGCCCACGGCGGCCACGGCCTTGTGGCCGCTCCGGTCGGAGAGCCGGCCGCCGACGAGCCTGACGAGCGCGCTGACGCCGTTGTACACCCCGTCGAGGAGCCCGAACCCGAGCGGGGACAGGCCCAGTCCGGTGACCAGGTAGAGCGGCAGCACGGCGCTGACCATCTCCGAGGAGACGTCGGTGACGAGGCTGACGGTGCCGAGGACGAGCACCGTTCCGGGGACGACGGCGGCCCGCCGGCCGGGAGCGGAGTCCCGGCCGGGGGCGGCGGTGGGCGGGGCGGCGCGGCCGTCCGTGAGGTACACGGTCAGCTGTTCCAGATGCCGGTGATGTCCTTGGCACGCGCGGCGTTCCCGGCGTGCGGGAGGCCGTACATGGTCTCCAGCGTCCGCAGCACGTCGTAGTGGTTGTACGTGGTGGCGGAGCTGGCCCCCGCCTTGACCGGCTGGCCGTAGAGGACGGTCGGTATGCGGTTGCCGCTCAGCCGGTTGTCCTCGTCGAAGGTCACGAGCAGCAGGCTGTTGTGGCTCTTGGCCCAGTCCGCGTAGCCCTTGAGGTTCTTCTTGAGCCAGGCGTCACCGGTGCCCACCGAACAGTCGTGCATGTCGCTGCACATGTCCGGCACGACGAAGGAGACCGTGGGCAGCTTGTCGTAGTCGCCGGGGAAGGCCGCGAAGGTGTGGGCGGTGCCGGTGGGAACGTTGTCGAAGCCGAACCAGGGGTTGTGCTTCTGCCGGTACCGGCCGCTGCTGCAGGTGGTGGAGCCGTCGGCCGGCAGCGACTCGTTGTAGCTGGCCCACGTTCTGCCCTTGGCCACCAGTTCGGAGGCGAGGTTGGGCGCGTCGCTGAAGCCGGGATCGACGCAGCTGTCGTCGGTGACACCCTGGGTGTCCCCGGAGAAGAGCGCGTAGTAGTTGGGCTGGCTGGGGTGGGTCTCGGCGTACGAGGCGGTCAGGTTCGCGCCGCCCGTGGCGAGCGAGGTGATGTAGGGGGCGGCGGAGTTGCCGACGACCTGGCTGTAGCCGTGGTTCTCGAAGACGACGACCACCACGTGCTCGGGCGTCGGTACGGCGGGCGCGGCCGCGGAGTCGGAGGCCCACAGGCCGAGCGACGTGGCGGCGAGGCCGAACGCCGTGGCCAGGGCGCCGAGGTGGCGGCGGCGGAGTCTGCGGGGAGGGGCGGGCTGGCTGGCTGCGGCGGGCACGAGGTCCTCCGGGTGGGGGAGACGGTGGGCGCGGGTGCGGTGGCAGCGTAGAGCGGTGATGATGGCATGTACACGACTTCAAAATGACGGCTTGGGGAACGTCGTCCGAGCGGGACGCGACACGTCGTCACCGGTGGGGCGGTGGCGGCAGGGGCGCCGAAGGCGCGCGGACGCGACCGGGGCTGCTCAGGCGGCAGGGAGGCCCAGGAGCGTGCGGGCCACGGTCTGCGGTGATTCGTCGCGCTCGCGCGCCAGTGCTATGACCGCCCGGCAGGCGAGTTCGTTTATCCCGAAACTGAGCGCTTCGGGGGACACCCACCGGGCCGCTTCCGCTCCCCGGTCGGAGTCGTTCTCGGCGCACGCGGCCACATACACCGCTGCCGCCTCGAAGAGATTGTGCCGGCGGCCGAGCGGCACCGGGGGCGCCGGCGGCTGACGGATCTCTTCCACACGCCTGCGAAGTTTGTCGAACACGCGGATCACCTGCCCCGTGAGCGGCTATTCCTGCGGTCGTTCAAGTGTGCCCGGCGGCCGTAGAGTTGAACCTCCGACGAACGAAGGGAAGACCGCGAAGTGAAGCGCTACGACCGGCTCAGGGAAATCCGCCGTCTGGACCCGGAGCGCGACTTCCTCCGCGTTTACCGGATCACTTCGACACTCGAGTTCCCCTGGGACACGACCCGCGCCCTGGAGCTGGCGCTGTACCGGACGTACGCCGTACCCAGCATCGGCCGTCTCCTGGCCGCGACAGGGGAATTCCCCGGACGCCCGCAGAAGCGGTACGACGACACGGCACTGCTGCTGGACACGGTCCTCGAGCACGGCT
The DNA here is from genome assembly GCF_002939475.1 of Streptomyces cinnamoneus. NCBI lineage: Bacteria > Bacillati > Actinomycetota > Actinomycetes > Kitasatosporales > Streptomycetaceae > Streptomyces > Streptomyces cinnamoneus. The sequence continues at coordinate 6,245,456 of NZ_PKFQ01000001.1, forward strand.
TCGACAGCGAGAGCGGCCGGTCCGCGATCCGCCGCATCAACCAGATGCACCGCTCCTACGACATCGGCAACGACGACATGCGCTATGTCCTGTGCGCCTTCGTGGTGATTCCCGGCAGGTGGATCGACAGCTATGGCTGGCGACGCCTGTCCGACCACGAACGGCGTGCCATGGCCGCGTACTACCGCACGCTCGGCCGCCACATGGGGATCCAGGACATCCCTTCCACCTATGCCGACTTCGAGCACTGCCTCGACGCCTACGAGCGGGAGCACTTCGGCTGGTGCGAGGGCGGCCGCCGCGTCTCCGACGCCACGCTCGAGCTCATGGCCTCCTGGTACCCCCGCCCGCTCGCCCCCCTTGTCCGCGGCGCGAGCCTGGCCCTGCTGGACGATGCCCTGCTGGAGGCCTTCCGCTACGAGCGGCCGCACCCCGCCGCCCGGGCCCTGGTCCGCGGCGCGCTGCGCGCCCGGTCGAAGGCGGTCCGCCTGCTGCCGCCCCGGCGCACCCCGCACTACGCCCGGCATAATCCCGAGATCAAGGGATATCCGAACGGCTACGTCGTCACCGAACTCGGCACCTTCCCGGCACGCGGTGGCGGCTGTCCGGTGTTGCGCGGGCCGTCGACGGAATCGCCCGCCGCGGAGTAACGCCTCGGCGGCCCCGGGGTCACCGCATGTCCGCCGTTGCCTGTCCGTACCCATTCTCCGTTCATGTCGCTGTCCTGTGCCGACTGGCCAACAGGCATGTGCCGGGCGGCCGGACGGGTTGCCGGGAGCACGGAGGTGAGTAAGGCTGGCACGGCAGTTCCGGGGAAATCGGGGAACGGGGAGGCGGCATGGAAATGGGCATGGAACTCGGCGGGGTGTCGGGCCAAGGGTTCGGCGGGGGTTCCCCGAAGGAACTCGACTCGCTGCTCGACGACCTGACCGAGCGCGTCCCGGCGATACGGCACGCGTTGATCCTGTCCAACGACGGCCTGGTGACGGGGGCCAGCGCGAGCATGGAGAGGGAGGACGCCGAGCACCTGGCGGCGGTCGCGTCGGGGCTGCACAGCCTCGCCCGGGGCACCGGACGGCAGTTCCGGGCGGGCCGGGTGCGGCAGACCATGGTCGAGTTCGACGAGGGCGTCCTCTTCGTCACCGCCGCCGGCGAGAACAACTGCCTGTGCGTCCTCGGTGGCGGCGACGCCGACATCGGCCAGATCGCCTACGAGATGACCGTGCTGGTCAACAGCGTCGGCGAGGGGTCGGGCGGCGCGGCTCCTGTGCGGGGCGGGGGAGCCGGCGCGCGGGACGGCCGTGCGGCGGGAGAGAGGGCCGGCGGGCCGGGCGGCGAGAGTTATCCACAGGTCTGACGCGCTGTCGCCCTCCACGCTAGAGTCGTCACTGTCCGTAACGGATTGACGACGGGGGATGTCATGGCCGTGGAGCAGTGCGCGGTGCGGAGCGCTGGGGGGCGCGGCGCCATGGAGGAGAGCGTTCCGCTCGCCAGGGCGGCGCGGGAACTGGGGCTGAAGCCCCGTGAGTTCGAACTGGCCGTACAGCTGGGGGAAGTGCGCACCGTCGCGTCCGGCCCCGGAGGGCGGCGGCGTGTGGCGCGTGAGGAGATCGAACGGCACCGTGCCACCGAGGCGTTCCCGGAGGCTCTGCGTACCCGTTTGTGGGTGGTCGGCACGACGGAGGGGGCCGAGCTGCTCGGCATCAGCCCGGGCCGGTTCACCCGGCTCGCGAAGGCTGGCTGCTTCGCTCCGGTGCGCTTTTACGTCAACCGCTACCGCGTGGTCGTCTGGCACTATCTGACGGCGGATCTCGTGGAGTTCGCCGACCGCAGCCCCGATCTGCTGTCCGGGCGCACGCCCGCTCCACTGCGGGCGGTGCTGGAGAAACACCCCGACCGGCGGGCCCGCGGCTGGCGCGCGCGGCGGCTCGACCAGCTGACCGCGCAAGCGGAGGATCCCTGGCAGCGGGCGGCCGTCCCCGCGGCCGTGCTCGGCTCCGACGACCTGGCCGACGCCGTGCCGGATCCCGGCGAGCGGGCGTACCTGAGCGCGCTGCGCCCGGCCCTCGTCCCCGCTCGTCCCGTCACGGGGCCCGCCCGGGACGTCGTCGACGAGCTGGTGCTGGCCCAGGACGAGGACGAGATCGAGTGGCACCGGCACTGCCTGACCGCCGCGCTGGCGGAGGCCCGTGCCCTGGGCCCGGCCTCACCGGCCGGCGGCGTGCCACCGGGAACCGTCGCGGCGGGTACGTCAGCGGCCTCCCTCGAACAGGCCTTGCGGACCGAGCCGTCGGTGCCGGTCCTCTCCTCGACGCGCTCCGTGCTCTCCGCGCCGCCCGCACCGTCCGCGCCGCTGGAACGGCCGGTGCCCTCCGGAGCCGGGGTGGGAGGGCCGCCCCGGCAGGCCGGACCGAGCGGGCCGTCGGGCCCGGGCCGGCCGGGGCTTCCCGGGCTCTGGAGGCGGTTGCGCCGCCGGGGAGGGCGGCGCGGCCCGGCGGTCAGAGCTGGCCGACGTCCATGATCCGGATCACCGCGCGGCCCTCCTCGTCGGAGGCGGCCAGGTCCACCTCGGCGGTGATGCCCCAGTCGTGGTCGCCGTTGGGGTCGGCGAAGGTCTGCCGGACGCGCCAGAGCCCGTCCTCCGGCCGCTCCTCGATCCGCAGCAGCTTCGGGCCGCGCGCGTCGGGGCCGGTGCCCAGCTCCTCGTACTCCTCCCAGTACGCGTCCATGGCCTCCGCCCAGCGGTCCTCGTTCCAGCCGGACTCCTCGTCCAGCTCGCCCAGCTCGCCCACCTTGTCCAAGGCGGCCAGCTCCACGCGGCGGAAGAGCGCGTTGCGCACCAGCACCCGGAAGGCGCGGGCGTTCGCGGTGACCGGCTTGACCTGGTCGGCGCGCTCCTGGGCCTCCTCGGCCGTCTCCTCGGCGGGGTTGGCGAGCTGCTCCCACTCGTCCAGGAGGCTGGAGTCGACCTGCCGCACCATCTCGCCGAGCCAGGCGATCAGGTCCTCGAAGTCGTCCGACTTCAGATCGTCCGGGACGGTGTGGTCCAGCGCCTTGTAGGCGCTCGCCAGATAGCGCAGCACGATGCCCTCGGTCCGCGCGAGATCGTAGAAGGAGGTGAACTCCGTGAAGGTCATGGCCCGCTCGTACATGTCGCGGATGACCGACTTGGGGGACAGCGGGTGATCGCCGACCCACGGGTGGCTCTTGCGGTAGACGTCGTAGGCGTGGGAGAGCAGCTCCTCCAGGGGCTTGGGGTAGCTGATGTCCATCAGCCGCTCCATGCGCTCCTCGTACTCGACGCCGTCCGCCTTCATCGCCGCGACCGCCTCGCCGCGTGCCTTGTTCTGCTGCGCGGCCAGGATCTGCCGCGGGTCGTCCAGCGTCGACTCGACGACGGAGACCATGTCCAGGGCGTAGGAGGGGGACTCCGGGTCGAGGAGCTCGAAGGAGGCGAGCGCGAAGGTCGACAGCGGCTGGTTGAGCGCGAAGTCCGACTGGAGGTCGACCGTCAGCCGTACGATGCGGCCTTCGGCGTCCGGCTCGTCGAGCTGCTCGACCACGCCGCCGTGCAGCAGCGAGCGGTAGATGGCGATGGCGCGGCGGATGTGGCGCAGCTGGTTCTTGCGCGGCTCGTGGTTGTCCTCCAGCAGCCTGCGCATCGCGTCGAAGGCGTTGCCGGGGCGGGCGATGACCGCCAGCAACATGGCGTGCGTGACCCGGAAGCGCGAGGTGAGCTGCTCGGGCTCGGAGGCGATGAGTTTCTCGAACGTGGTCTCGGTCCAGTTGACGAAACCCTCGGGAGCCTTCTTGCGGACCACCTTGCGGCGCTTCTTCGGGTCGTCGCCCGCCTTGGCCAGGGCCTTCTCGTTCTCGACGACGTGGTCGGGCGCCTGGGCGACGACGAACCCGGCCGTGTCGAACCCGGCCCGTCCGGCCCGGCCCGCGATCTGGTGGAACTCCCGCGCGCGCAGCGTGCGCACCCGCTGCCCGTCGTATTTGGTCAGCGCGGTGAACAGCACGGTGCGGATCGGCACGTTCACGCCGACGCCGAGGGTGTCCGTGCCGCAGATGACCTTCAGCAGGCCGGCCTGGGCCAGCCGTTCCACCAGCCGCCGGTACTTCGGCAGCATCCCCGCGTGGTGCACGCCGATGCCGTGGCGGACGTAGCGCGAGAGGTTCCGGCCGAACTTGGTGGTGAAGCGGAAATTGCCGATCAGCTTGGCGATCTCGTCCTTCTCCTCGCGCGAGCACATGTTGATGCTCATCAGCGCCTGGGCCCGCTCGACGGCGGCGGCCTGGGTGAAGTGGACGATGTACACCGGCGCCTGGTGGGTCTGGAGCAGCTCGGTGAGCGTCTCGGTCAGCGGCGTCGCACGGTACTCGTACGACAGCGGCACGGGCCGGGTCGCGGAGCGGACCACCGTGGTGGGCCGGCCGGTGCGCCGCGTCAGGTCCTCCTCGAAGCGGGAGACGTCACCGAGCGTCGCGGACATCAGGACGAACTGCGCCTGCGGCAGCTCCAGCAGCGGGATCTGCCAGGCCCAGCCGCGGTCCGGCTCGGCATAGAAGTGGAACTCGTCCATGACGACCTGGCCGATGTCGGCGTCCCTGCCGTCCCGCAGCGCGATGGAGGCCAGCACCTCGGCCGTGCAGCAGATGACGGGCGCGTCGGCGTTGACCGAGGCGTCGCCCGTGAGCATGCCGACGTTCTCCGTGCCGAAGATCTTGCACAGGTCGAAGAACTTCTCGGAGACCAGCGCCTTGATGGGCGCGGTGTAGAACGTCACCTTGTCGTTGGCCAGCGCGGTGAAGTGCGCGCCCGCCGCGACGAGGCTCTTGCCCGAGCCGGTCGGCGTCGAAAGGATCACGTTCGCGCCGGAGACCACCTCGATCAGCGCCTCCTCCTGAGCGGGGTACAGCGTGATGCCCCGCTCCTCGGCCCAGGTCGAGAAAGCTTCGAAAAGGGCATCGGGGTCGGCATGGCTCGGCATCTGATCGATAAGGGTCACACCCCCATACTGCCTGGCCCACGCCCGGATCAGGGAACTGGCCGGTCGGACGATGATCGTTCCGGCGTTACGCTGAGTGGCCGACCCGGCGTCAGGACAGTGCGGCGCCGCCGAGCGGGAGGGGTGGACACCACCATGATGGGACCGGCGCACTCACTGTCGGGAGCGGCCGCCTGGCTGGGCGTGGGGGCGGCGGCCGCGGCCGCGGGCCATCCGATGCCCTGGGCGGTGCTGGTCGTCGGGGCGCTGATCTCCGCCGGCGCGGCGCTCGCACCGGACCTCGACCACAAGTCGGCGACCATATCGCGGGCGTTCGGGCCGATATCGCGGGTCCTGTGCGAGGTCATCGACAAGCTCTCCCACGCCGTCTACAAGGCGACCAGGGCGAAGAGCGACCCGCGTCGCAACGGCGGCCACCGCACCCTCACGCACACCGCCCTGTGGGCGCTGCTGATCGGGGCCGGCGCCTCGGCGCTGGCGATGACCGGTGACCGCTGGGCCGTACTCGGCATCCTTTTCGTGCATGTCGTCCTGGCCGTCGAGGGCCTGCTGTGGCGTGCGGCCCGCACCTCCAGCGATGTGCTGGTCTGGCTGCTCGGCGCCGCGGGCGCCTGGATACTCGCCGGCATCCTGGACCGGCCGGGCCAGGGTGCCGACTGGCTCTTCAGCGGGCCGGGTCAGGAGTACCTGTGGCTCGGGCTTCCCATCGTCCTCGGGGCGCTCGTGCACGACGTCGGCGACGCGCTCACCGTCTCCGGCTGCCCGATCCTGTGGCCCATACCCATCGGCCGCAAGCGCTGGTACCCCCTCGGCCCGCCGAAGGCCATGCGCTTCCGCGCCGGCAGCTGGGTGGAGGTGAAGGTCCTCATGCCGGTCTTCATGCTGCTCGGAGGCATCGGCGGCCTGGGGGCGCTGGAGTTCATCTGAGGATTCGCCCGGACGCGACCCGCATGTGAGGAGCATCACCCGGGGGTGGGCGGGTGATGTCCTCGGTGCGGGCGTGGTGACTGCTCGGCCGCCCGGGCGGCCCTGTGGCATGCCCCCGCCGAGGGGGCTACCGCCATGCGTCTGCGGGCCGGTAGGAGTCGATCAGCCGGGCCAGGTGCGTGCCCGCGATCCTCAGCGGCTCGTCACTCCGGGACACCTGGGCGGCCAGCTCGGCGCCCTCCAGGGTGCTGATCACGGTGTGGCCGAGGTCGCGGGCGTCGGCTTCGTCGATTCCGGCGCCGTGCAGCTTCTCGGCCACCAGGCCCCGCCAGCGCTCGAACGCCTCCGCCGCGGCCTGCTGGATGTCGGGGGCGCGGTGAGCCGTTCCCAGGGCGGTGGCCGTGACGGGGCAGCCGTCGGCCCAGTCCGAGTCGCGGAGGCCGTCGGCGAGGGCGCGGGTGCAGGCGATCATCGCCTCGGCCGGGTCCGTCTCGCTGGCCAGCACCTCGCGCAGGATCTCCACGAACTCCTCGTCGCCGTGCCGGACGGCCGCCACGGCCAGCTCCTGCTTGCCGCCGGGGAAGAAGTGGTAGACGGAGCCGAGGGTGGCCTTGGCCTCCTGGGCGATCTGCTTGATGCCGGTCCCGTCGTAGCCCTGTCGCTGCATCAGCCGTGAGGCCGCGCGGACGACCCGCTCGCGGGTGCCGTGGTGGGCCTGCGCGTCGCCGTCCGCGCCCTTGGTCGCGTCGTGGTCCCTGTTCGCGTCGTGCTGCGGCTTGGTCTTCACCGCGACAGTCTATCGAATAGAGCGTTCGTTCTAGCTTTGTGCTACCTTCCTCTCTAGTTAGAGCGTTCGTTCTAGAGGGGGTTTTCCATGAGCAAGCAGTCGGTCACCGTCGTCGGCCTCGGTCCGATGGGCCAGGCGATGGTGCGGGCGTTCCTGGCCGCCGGCCACCAGGTGACGGTGTGGAACCGGACGGCCGCCAGGGCCGAGGAACTGGTCGCCGAGGGTGCGCGGCGGGCGGACACGATCGGCGAGGCCCTGGCCGCCAACGAGCTGGTGATCCTGAGCCTGACGGACTACGACGCGATGTACACCGTCCTCGGACCCGCCGCAGAGGCCCTTGCCGGCCGGGTCCTCGTCAACCTCAGCTCGGACACGCCCGAGAAGGCCCGCGAAGCGGCCCGGTGGGCGGCCCGGCACGGTGCCCGCCACCTCACCGGCGGCGTGCAGAGCCCGCCGTCGGGCATCGGGAAGCCGGAGTCCGCCACCTTCTACAGCGGTCCCCGGGACGCCTTCGAGGCGCACGCCGCGACTCTCGGGGTCCTGACGGGCACCGACTACCGCGGTGAGGACCCCGGTCTGGCCGCCCTGTACTACCAGATCCAGATGGACGTCTTCTGGACCGCCATGCTCAGTTACCTCCACGCCCTGGCCGTGGCCGACGCCAACGGCATCTCGGCCCAGGAGTTCCTGCCCTACGCCACGTCCACCGTGGCCTCCCTGCCGGGCTTCCTGGAGTTCTACGCCCCGCGGATCGACAAGGGGGAGCACGCCGGCGACGTCGACAAGCTCGCCATGGGCGTGGCCAGCGTCGACCACGTCCTCCACACCACCAAGGACTCGGGCGTCGACACCTCACTGCCCGCGGCCGTCCGGGACGTCTTCCGCCGGGGCCTGGCGGCCGGCCACGCCGGTGACAGCTTCACCAGCCTGATCGAGGTCTTCAAGAAGGAGGCGGCGGCGTAACTAACCCGCCCGCCGCCTCGGGGAAGGCGTCGAACGCGGCCCGGAGGCCGCCCCGGTCGTGCGCCGTTCGCGGCCCACGGCCAGTGCTCCCGGGCAGCCGTTCCCCTCCCTCGCCCGGTGGAGGGCCGTCCTTCCGCCGGGCGAGGGAGGACCGCCGGCGCGCGACGCGCGCCGGCCCCGTGTCCGGCTACTGATGCCAAGAACGCCACAGCGCCGCGTACGCGCCGTCCGCCGCGACCAGTTCGTCATGGCTGCCCAGCTCGCTGATCCGGCCGTCCTCCGCCACCGCGATCACGTCCGCGTCGTGCGCGGTGTGCAGCCGGTGGGCGATGGCCACGACCGTGCGGCCCTCCAGCACCTTCGCGAGCGATCGCTCCAGATGGCGCGCGGCCCTCGGGTCCAGCAGAGACGTTGCCTCGTCCAGCACGAGGGTGTGCGGATCAGCCAGCACCAGCCGGGCCAGCGCGATCTGCTGTGCCTGGGCCGGCGTGAGCGTGTGGCCGCCGGAACCCACCTCCGTGTCCAGTCCCTCCTCCAGCGCGCGGGCCCAGACGTCGGCGTCCACCGCGCCGAGCGCCGCCCACAGTTCGCCGTCGCCGGCGTCCGTGCGGGCCAGCAGCAGGTTGTCCCGCAGCGAGCCGACGAACACGTGGTGCTCCTGGTTGACCAGCGCCACGTGGCGGCGCACCCGCTCCGTGGGCATCCGGGACAGCTCGGCGTCGCCCAGCGTCACCGTCCCCGAGCGCGGCGCGTAGATGCCGGCGAGCAGCCGGCCCAGCGTCGACTTCCCCGCGCCGGACGGGCCGACCAGCGCCACCCGGCTGCCCGGGCGGACGTCCAGGGACACGCCGTGCAGCACGTCGCCGCCGGTCGGGTAGCCGAAGCGCACCTCGTCCGCCCGCACCTGCCGGCCCTTCGGGCTCACCAGCTCGTCCGTGTCGTCCGGCTCGATCTCGTGCACGCCCACCAGCCGGGCCAGGGACACCAGGGCGACCTGGAGTTCGTCGTACCAGCGCAGGATCAGTCCGATGGGCTCGACGAGCATCTGCGCCAGGAGCGCGCCCGTCGTCAGCCGGCCCACCGAGAGCCACCCCTGGAGCACGAACTCCCCGCCGATGACCAGCACCGAGCCCAGCAGCAGCACGTGCGTCACGTTGATCACCGGGAACAGGACCGATCGCAGCCACAGGGTGTACCGCTCCCACCGGACCCATTCGTCCACTCGCCGGTCGGACAGCTCCACCCGGCGCCGGCCCAGCCGGTGCGCCTCGATCGTGCGGCCGGCGTCCACGGTCTCCGCGAGCGAGGCGGCGACCGCCGCGTAGCCCGCGGCCTCGGAGCGGTAGGCGCCCGGCGCCCGCCGGAAGTACCAGCGGCTGCCCGCGAGCAGCAGGGGCAGCCCGACCAGCACGCACAACGCCAGCGGGGGCGCGGTCACCGTCAGCGCACCGAGCAGCAGGCCCACCCAGACGAAGCCGATGGTCAGCTGGGGCACGGCCTCGCGCATGGCGTTCGCCAGCCGGTCGACGTCCGTGGTGATGCGGGACAGCAGGTCACCGGTCCCGGCCCGCTCCAGCACGCTCGGCGGCAGCGCCACCGACCGCACCAGGAAGTCCTCGCGCAGGTCCGCCAGCATCCGCTCGCCCAGCACCGCGCCGCGCAGCCGCACCATCCGCACGAACAGCGCCTGCACGGCCAGCGCGGCCGCGAACAGCGCGACGGTACGGCCCAGGTGCAGCTCCTCCGCCCCCGACGACAGGTCCTCGACCAGCCCGCCGAGCAGGTACGGGCCGACCGTCGAGGCGACCACGGCGACCGCGTTGACCGTCACCAGCAGGGCGAAGGCCCTGCGGTGCCTGCGCAGAAGGTCCTTGACGTAACGGCGCACCGTGGCGGGTCCGGCCACCGGAAGGGTCGCCGCCGACTCCGGTGCCGCGGGGTCGTACGCCGGTGGTGCCACGCCGATCATGCGGACTCCCCGATGGGTTCGCTCTTGCCGGATTCCACGAGTTCCTTGTCCGGTTCCTCGTCCGTCTGACGGGTGACGACCGCGCGGTAAACGGGGTTCGAGCGCACGAGGTCCTCGTGCGCGCCCACCGCGGCCACCGTGCCCTCCCTCAGGAACACCACACGGTCCGCCCGGTCGAGCAGCAGCGGGCTGGAGGAGAAGACCACGGTCGTCCGCCCCGCCCGCAGGGCCCGCACGCCGTCGGCGACACGGGCCTCGGTGTGCGAGTCCACGGCCGACGTCGGTTCGTCGAGCACCAGCACCTCCGGGTCGGTCACCAGCGAACGGGCCAGGGTGAGCCGCTGCCGCTGGCCGCCCGACAGGGAGCGGCCCCGCTCGGTGATGCGGGTGCGCAGGGGGTCGCCGGAGCCGTCCGGTGACGCCTGGGCCAGGGAGGCGAGGACGTCGTCGCACCGGGCCGCCGTCAGGGCGGCGTCGGCCGTGACGGCTCCCGAGGAGGGGACGTCCAGCAGCTCCGTCAGCGTGCCCGACAGCAGCACCGGATCCTTGTCCTGCACCAGCACCGCCGTCCTGGCCACGTCCAGCGGCACCTCGTCCAGCGCCACCCCGCCGAGCAGCACCGACGGCGAGTCGCCCGCGCCCTCCGCCGCGTGCCCGCCGAGCCGGTCGGCGAGCCGCCCGGCGGCGTCCGGGTCGCCCACGACCACGGCCGTCAACTCCCCCGAGCGGGCCAGCAGACCTGTCGCCGGATCGTAGAGGTCGCCCTTGAGGTCCCCCGCCACGGCCTCGACGTCGTCCGCCGGCACGGCGGTGCGGCGCAGCGCGAGCACCTTGGCGGCACGCTGGGCGGACGGACGGGAGAAGGAATAGGCCATCGCTATCTCCTCGAACTGCCGCAGTGGGAACAGCAGGAACGTGACCACGCCGTAGACGGTGACCAGCTCGCCCACCCCGATCCGGCCGTCACGGGCCAGCAGGGCCCCGTACCAGACCACCGCGATCATCAGCAGACCCGGCAGCACCACCTGGACCGCCGCGATGAGCGCCCACATCCGGGCACTGCGCACGGCCGCCCTGCGGACCTCCTGCGAGGCGCTGCGGTAGCGCGACAGGAACAACTCCTCGCCGCCGATGCCCCGCAGGACCCGCAGCCCGGCCACGGTGTCCGACGCCAGCTCGGTCGCCCGGCCGGCCTTCTCGCGCTGCTCGTCGGCCCGCTTCGTCGCGGGCGGCAGCAACGGCAGGACCGCCAGGGCCATGAGGGGCACCCCGGCCGCGACCACCGCGCCGAGCGCCGGCTGGTAGACCAGCAGGGCCACGCACACCACCAGCGTGGTGAACGCCGCGGCGACGAAGCGGGAGAGGGCCTCCACGAACCAGCCGATCTTCTCGACGTCGCCCGTGGACACCGCGACGACCTCACCTGCGGCGACACGCCGGGTCAGCGCCGACCCCAACTCGGCCGTCTTGCGCGCCAGAAGCTGCTGCACCCGGGCGGCCGCCGTGATCCAGTTGGTGACGGCCGTGCGGTGCAGCATCGTGTCGCCCAGCGCCGTCAGAGCCCCGAGCAGCAGCAACAGGCCACCGGCCGCCGCGAGCCGAGCGCCCGAACGATCGACGACCGCCGCCACGCCCATGCCCACGGCCAGCGGGAACAGCGCCACCGAACCGGAATGGACGACGCCCCAGAACAGCGACCTCAGTTGGCCGCCCAGCTGGTTGCGCCCCAGCCAGTAGAGGAAGCGCGGCCCGGACCGGACGTCGGGGCGGCCCGGATCGGCGTACGGCAGATCACGAATTTGCATGACATCCCGGCTTCGGCGTGCGATTGGGTGGATGAGGGCGCGAGTGGGGGAGCCGTGCAAGGCTGCTGCACAGGAGGGCTCAATTCAACTGGTTTTCCGTGCCGGTGCGGCGTATCAGGCCAAACGTGCTCTGGCGCGCGGCAGTCCGCCGCGCTTCACTCCTGCCCCATGAGACGACTGTTCCTCACCCTGTGCGCCGCGGCGCTCGGCCTCGTGCTGGGCATGAGCCCCGCCGCGGCCGCCGGCCCGCCGCCCGAGTTCGGCACCGACTGGCACGACCCGGTCACCGCCGGCCCACCCGTGCCCACCCCCGGCACCACCTCCTGCAAGGCGACGGTCGCCGACACGGAGTTCCGCGACTACACGCCCTACAAGGGCACCTACCTGCCGCCCAAGGGCTGCGGCGACCGCTGGAACAAGGTCGTCCTGCGGCTCGAAGGAGCCGTCGCCGGCCGGCAGTACGACCGCCTGGGCTACCTGCACATCGGGGGCGTCGAGGTGCTGCGCACCTCCACCCCGGAGCCCTCGCCCGAGGGCGTCGCGTGGAACGTCGAGAAGGACGTCACCCGTTACGCCGCGACGCTCAGGTCCCGCCAGCCGGTCGAGATGCTCATCGGCAACCTCGTCAACGAGACCTACACCGGCGTCATCAAGGTCAAGGTGACGCTGACCTTCTATGCGGCCGAGGGGAGCGTGGAACCGGCGCCCGCCCCCGACCGCGTGCTGACCCTGGACGGCGCGCACACCGTGGGCGCGGCGTACGAGGGCACGCTGACCACCCCGCGCAACAGCGAACGGATCGTGGCGGAGGTGTACGCCACCGGATCCGGGGGCGAGTGCGAGGAGTTCTGGTACCTCACGGTGCCGGACGCCGCACCCTACTCCTGCAAGGCCCAGGACGGCCCGTACCGCGAGGTCCGGGTCGCCGTCGACGGCAAGCTCGCCGGGATCGCCGCTCCCTACCCCACGGTGTGGACGGGCGGCTGGTCCAACCCCTTCCTCTGGTACGTGATACCGGGCCCGCGCGCCTTCGACGTCCGGCCCGTCGAATACGACCTCACGCCCTTCGCCGGACAGCTCAACGACGGCAAGCCGCACACGATCACGGTCTCGGTCGCGGGCGTACCGGAGGGACGGAGCGGCTGGAGCACGCCCACCAACATCCTGGTCTGGCAGGACGCGGGGGCCGACCGCGTCACCGGCGCCCTCACGACCCACCGGGAAGGGGCGCCCAGGAACACGACCGCCCTCGAACAGGGCGCCGAGTACCGGTTGAAGGCCGACGGCGGGCACGCCCTGACGGTCGCCGGCTACCTCGACACCTCCCACGGCCGCGTCGGCACGACCGTCACCCGCGAGGTCGCCGCGACCTCCCTCCACCGCTGGACCAAGGGTGAGACGACCGACGGGCTCCAGGCCCGGTGGGACGACGACGAGACCGTCACGGTCGCGGGCCGGGGGCCGGCGACCGTCACGCACGCCCGGCGCGCCTACAGCATGAACGGTGAGACGTCGATCAGCGGCGGTCGCCTGCGCACGGTCATGACGATGGGGGACCGCGCCGACAGCGCCACGCTGCGCGCGGGGGCCCCGCCGCGGTGGACGCGACTGGACGACACCTACACGGGCGACGCCTCGTACAACCAGGACGTCCCGCGCGACCAGCGTCACGCCACCGGCGTCTCGCGCGAGCGCTACCGCCTCCAGGGCTCCGGCGTCTGCTACGACCGGACGCTGGCCACCGCCCAGGGCGAGCTGACGGAGGACAGCCGGCGCTGCTGAACGCCGAACCGGGCCGGCGCCCCGCCTTGGCGCGGGGCTCCGCGTCCGGCCGGGCCCGTGGCCCGCGCGGACGCCTCCGCGCGCCCGGCCGGAGGGGAGGGGCCTCAGGCCGGGCGGTCGGGGCCCGTCAGCAGCTCGGTCAGCAGCCCGGCCAGTACGTCGCGCTGCTCGGCGCTCAAGGGGGCGAGGATGTCCTCGACGGCGGCCAGGCGCGCCTCACGCAGGGCGCGCAGCGTGGAGCGGCCCTGGTCGGTGAGCTCTATGCGGATGACCCGCCGGTTGCTCTGGTCCGGGACCCGGCGCACGGCGCCGTTGGCCTCCAGAGCGTCGACCAGCGTGGTGACCGCCCGGGGGACGACCTCGAGGTGCTGGGCCAGGTCGGCCATGCGCGGAGGCGTCTCGTAGTGGGCGACGGTGCGCAGCAGCCGTGACTGGGCGGGGGTGATGCCGACCGGGTCCAGGTAGCGCTTCTGCGCGCGGTGGAGCCTTCGGGTCAGCCTCAGCAGCTGCTCGGTGAGGTGGCCGGACGTGTCGGGGGCCGTCATGATCGCATGTTATCAGGACGGCTTCCATTGTGAGTATAGGTAACAGTGAGCTATGCTCTGTTCAGCGTCAGCGTTCCAGGCGTTTCCTCCGCTCGCGCCGTCCGGCGCCGACCTCGCTGAAGGAGCCCATGCCACACGACGAACTGGACTGGACACCGCCTCCCGCAGACCCGGAGCAGCCCGCGCAGGTGCGGCGCATCCTCCGCCTCTTCCGCCCGTACCGCGGCCGCCTCGGCCTCGTCGGGCTGCTCGTCGCCGCCTCGTCCCTCGTCACCGTCGCCTCGCCGTTCCTCCTGCGCGAGGTGCTCGACGTCGCCATCCCCCAGGGCCGCACCGGTCTGCTGACCCTGCTGGCCCTCGGCATGATCGCGGCCGCCGTCGTGAACAGCGTCTTCGGCGTGCTGCAGACCCTGATCTCCACCACCGTCGGCCAGCGCGTGATGCACGACCTGCGCACCGCGGTCTACGGCCGTCTCCAGACGATGCCGCTGGCCTTCTTCACCCGGACCCGCACGGGCGAGGTCCAGTCCCGCATCGCCAACGACATCGGCGGCATGCAGGCCACCGTCACGTCCACCGCGACGTCCCTGGTCTCCAACCTCACCAGCGTCATCGCCACCGTCGTGGCGATGGTGGCGCTGGACTGGCGGCTGACGGTCGTCTCCCTGCTCCTGCTGCCGCTGTTCGTATGGATCAGCCGGCGTGTGGGCGACGAGCGCAAGCGGATCACGGCCAAGCGGCAGAGCCAGATGGCCGCCATGGCCGCCATGGTGACCGAATCGCTCTCCGTCAGCGGCATCCTGCTCGGCCGCACCATGGGCCGGTCGGACTCGCTGACCAAGGCGTTCGCCCAGGAGTCCGAACGCCTCGTCGCCCTGGAGGTGCGCACCAACATGGCGGGGCGGTGGCGGATGTCGACCATCGGCATCGTCATGGCCGCCATGCCCGCGCTCGTCTACTGGGCCGCCGGCATGGCCCTCAAGACGGGCGGGCCCGACATCTCCCTCGGCACGCTCGTCGCCTTCGTCTCCCTCCAGCAGGGCCTCTTCCGGCCCACCGTCAGCCTGCTCTCCACGGGCGTGCAGATGCAGACCTCCCTCGCGCTCTTCCAGCGGATCTTCGAGTACCTCGACATGCCGGTGGACATCACCGAGCCCGAGCACCCCGTCCGGCTGGACAAGATCAGCGGCGAAGTCCGCTTTGAGAACGTCTCCTTCTCCTACGACCCCGCGAACCCGGCCCTCACCGGCATCGACCTCATGGTCCCTGCGGGCGGCAGCCTGGCCGTCGTGGGCCCGACCGGTTCCGGCAAGAGCACGCTGAGCTATCTCGTCCCCCGGCTGTACGACGTCACCGCCGGACGGGTCCTGCTCGACGGGACCGACGTGCGCGACCTCGACTTCGACACCCTCGCCCGCGCGGTCGGGGTGGTCTCCCAGGAGACCTACCTCTTCCACGCCTCCGTCGCCGAGAACCTCCGCTTCGCCAAGCCCGACGCCAGTGACGAGGAGCTGAGAGCGGCCGCCGAAGCCGCCCAGATCCACGACCACATAGCCTCCCTCCCCGAGGGCTACGACACCCTGGTCGGCGAGCGCGGCTACCGCTTCTCCGGTGGCGAGAAGCAGCGCCTGGCCATCGCGCGGACGATCCTGCGCGATCCGCCGGTGCTCATCCTGGACGAGGCGACGAGCGCTCTGGACACCCACACCGAGCACGCCGTCCAGCAGGCCATCGACGCGCTCTCCGCCGGGCGCACGACGATCACCATCGCGCACCGCCTCTCCACGGTCCGCCACGCCGACCAGATCGTCGTGCTCCGAGGCGGCCGGATAGCCGAGCGCGGCACCCACCAGGAACTTCTCGCGGGCGACGGGCATTACGCGGCGCTGGTGCGCCGCGACACCCACCTCACCGTGAAGGTCTGAGCCTCGCCCCACGGTCCGGCTTCCCCCAGGGGCCCGGGCCCGGGAGCGCGCGGGCCGGGTGGCCTTCCCGGCCGCCCGGCACCGTGCACCGCGTGGGGTCAGAGTGAGCGCAGGTCGACGGCGTGCGCCATGACGCGGTAGCCGGCGTCGTTGGGGTGCTTGTGGTCACCGCTGTCGTACGCCGCGTCGAGCGACTCCTCGTCGCCCGGCGCCGCCAGGGCCGCGGCGAAGTCGGCCACGGCGTCGTACTCACCGGAGGTACGGATCCACTCGTTGAGCGCGACCCGCTTCGCCTCCGCCCGCGGTGTGTGGTACTCCGCGCCCTTGAACGGCAGCATCGTCGCGCCGACGACCCGCACGCCCCGCGCGTGGGCACGCCGGATCAGATCCCGGTATCCGGCGATCAACTGCGCCACGTCCACGTCCGGATCGGGCTTGTAGGTCGGCAGGTCGACCTCGCTGAAACCGATGTCGTTGAGACCGGCGAACACGATCACCGAGCGGACCCCGGGCCTGTCGAGCACATCACGCTCGAAGCGGCCCACCGCCCGCTCGCCGTACCACGGCGAGTCGTGGAGCACGAGGTTGCCGCCGATGCCCGCGTTGACGACGCCCCACGCACCGCCGTCGGCGGCCAGCCGCTCGGCGAGCGCGTCCGGGTAGCGGCGGTCGGCTCCCACGGTCGAGCCGAATCCGTCCGTGATGGAGTCACCGAAGGCCACCACCGTCTCCCGCACCGCGCCCTCGCCGCTTAGTTCGACGTCGGAGAGGTAGTACCAGGAGTGGGTCCGCTCCTCGAACCCCTCATCGCCGGTCTCGCCCGTCCGGTCGCCCGTCGCGCGGTAGCTGTCCGTGTAGGCCTGCGCGTGGAACGTCGCCGGGCCGGTCGCGCCCGCGAAGAACAACGTCACCGCCACCCCGTCGAACCGTTCGACGCGCACGTCCACCGCGTCGCTGACACGCTCACCACCGGCCGGGACCACCACCGTGCGGGACCCGCCGAAGGTCACCTCCCGCAGCGTGCCGGGCCGGAGGGCGGCGCCTTCGGCCGCCAGCGCCAGCGTCGCGGCGGTGACCGTCAGCGGCTTTGCGCCGAAGCGGTTCGACAGCCGGATCCGCGCCGCGGTGCCGCCGCCGGTGACGCGGACGACCTGCCGCACCGACTGGTGGTCGAAGCCCTTCTCCGACCAGTTCTCCTCGAAACCGGAGCTCGGCTGCTGCACCGGAGCCGACCAGCCGGCCGACCACCGCGTCGCCGTCTCCTCGGTGGTGAGCACCGCGGTCTCGGAATCCCGCCCCTGAACAGTCATCGGTCAAGCCTCTCTCGCGTGAAGTCGCATCACTTCCCTGCGAGGAAGAGCCTGCCGTCAGGCGCGTGGCCCACCCAGCCCCTCCTGCCGCGTACGCACCGCGTGCGTACCACCGGCAGGGTCACCCTCCGGGGCCCGCGGACGGGTGAACTCCGCCCGTATCGCCTCCGTGTGCTCACCAAGCGCCGGGACCGCGCCCATGGCTGCCTCCCGCCCGGCCACCACCACCGGGGGCAGCAGGCCGCGCAACGGGCCGGCGGGCGAGGCGAAGTCGCGCCAGCGGTCACGCGCGGCCAGCTGCGGATGGGCCGCGAACTCGGCCACGGTCCGCAGCCGCGCGTGGGCTATGCCCGCCTCACCGAGGAGCGCGAGCACCCCGTCCGCCGTGTGCGCGGCGAAGCACTCCTCCAGCACGGCCGTCAGCTCCCCGTCGTGCGCGTGCCGCAGCGGATTGTCGGCGAAGCGCGGGTCGCGGACCAGCGCGGGCCGCAGCAGCACCCGTTCGCACAAGGCCACCCACTCCCGGTCGTTCTGCACGCTCAGGAACACCCGCGTGCCGTCACCGCACCGGTAGGGCCCGTAGGGGGAGATGGACGGATGCCGGGCGCCGCTGCGGGCGAGGGGCGGCCCGCCGTACGCCTCGGCGAAGTACGGATGCCCCATCCACTCCGCCAGGGCGTCGAAGAGCGCCACGGACAGCGCCGTGCCCGTGCCCGTGCGCTCACGCTCGTACAAGGCGGTGAGGATGCCGCTGAAGGCGTACATGCCGCCCGCGATGTCGGCGACGGAAATCCCCGGCCGCGCCATCGAGTCGGCGCTTCCGGTGAGGGACACCAGCCCGGTCTCACACTGCACCAGCAGGTCGTAGGCCTTCTCGTCGCGGTAGGGCCCGGCCGTGCCGTAGCCCGAGAGGTCGCAGGTGATCAGGCGCGGGTCGCGGGCCCGCAGGACGTCACAGCCGAGGCCGAGCCGTTCGGCGGCGCCGGGGCCGAGGTTCTGGACGAAGACGTCCGCACGGTCGATGAGGCGGTCGAGGAGTGAGCGGTCGGCGGGTGTCTTGAGGTCGAGCACCACGCTCTCCTTGCCGCGGTTGACCCACACGAAGTAGGCGGAGAGCCCTTTGACGCGGCCGTCGTAGTCGCGTGCGAAGTCGCCGCCGCCGGGCCGCTCGACCTTGATGACGCGGGCGCCGAGGTCCGCGAGCTGGCGGGTGGCGAAGGGCGCCGCGACGGCCTGCTCGAGGGCCACGACCGTCACACCGCTCAGGGGCGCTTGCATGCCCGCTCCTTCCAGGGAGGCGTCACGGCGCGGCCGGGTCGCCGGCCACCAGGATCACCTCGAGGGTGCGGGGCCCGTGCACCCCCTCGACGCGGTCCAGCTCGATGTCGCTGGTGGCCGACGGGCCGGAGATCCAGGTGAGGGGACGGGTGGGCGTCAGACGTTCCAGCGCCTGCGGCACCGAGTCCACGACCTGGTCGGCGATCCGCACCACGCACACGTGGTGGTCGGGGACGAGCGTGAGGAGACGCCGGCCCTGGCCCGGCCCTGCGTCCAGGACCACCGTGCCCGTCTCGGCGATGGCCAGGGCGCAGCCGGTCACGACACTGTCCACCGCGTCCAGTTCGCGTGCCGTCAGGGAGGGCGAGTCCGCGAGGCGCTCCGCCCGCGTGGCGGCGAGCCACTCCTCCGGCAGCCCGGAGGGGACCACCACGCGTCGCGTGCCGCGCCGGCTCAGCAGCTCCCCGATGAGGGCGGGCAGAGCGGCCGTGTCGGTGCGGTGCACCGCGGCCCGGTAGTCCGTGAGGTTCCCGGCGAGCAGGCCGACGGTTTCGGCGGGTGTGCGCGAGCCGTGGACGCGCAGGTAGTCGCGCGGCACCCGGTGGTCGCGCGGCCGCTCGTGACGCGGTACGTCCGCCAGGGCGCGCCGTACCCGTCCCAAGACGCGCTCCCGGCTCGGGTCGGTTCCGGCGCTCACGCGCCGGCTCCCCGGGTCCGGGCCCACCAGTCGCGGAAGGACTCGGCGGGCACCTCGGGCAGGTCACGGCTGTCCGTCCAGGCGCGGCCCGGACCCGGCAGCCGCCGGGGCCGCAGCCGGCGCGCACGGGCGGCCAGGCGCTGCGCCCGGCGCAGCGCGGCAGGGTGGCCCAGCGTCCAGCCGGCGGCGCGCACGGCGGCGTGCTCCAGGGCGTGCCGCCGCGCCGGCTTGACGACCGTGCGCACGCCGCGGACGGTGACCTCGCCGCCCTGGGCGACGCGCTCGCGCAGGTGAACCAGCACCTCGGGGATGTCGATGGCGACGGGGCACACGTCGTAGCAGGCGCCGCAGAGGGAGGAGGCGTAGGGCAGGGACTTCTCCAGGGGCGAGGCGAGGCCGCGCAGTTGGGGCGTGAGGATCGCCCCGATGGGGCCGGGATAGGGCGAGCCGTAGGCGTGGCCGCCCGCGCGTTCGTAGACGGGGCACACGTTGAGGCAGGCGGAGCAGCGGATGCAGCGCAGGGCCTGGCGACCGACGGTGTCGGCGAGGGTGTCGGTGCGGCCGTTGTCGAGCAGGACGAGGTGGAACTCGTCCGGTCCGTCCTGGTCGGTGGTGCCCGTCCACATCGAGGTGTAGGGGTTCATGCGCTCGGCGGTGGAGGAGCGGGGCAGCAACTGGAGGTAGATCTCCAGGTCCCGCCAGGTGGGCACGACCTTCTCGATGCCCACGACGGAGATCAGCGTCCGGGGGAGGGTGAGGCACATCCGGCCGTTGCCCTCCGACTCCACGACGACCATGGTGCCGGTCTCGGCGACCATGAAGTTGGCCCCGCTGACGGCGACGCGGGCGGTCAGGAACTTCTCGCGCAGGTGCAGCCGGGCGGCCTCGGCGAGGTCGGCCGGCCGGTCCGTGAGCCCCTCGGGGGCGGGGCGGCCCCAGTCGGCCATCCGATCGCGGAAGACGTCGCGGATCTCGGTGCGGCTCCGGTGGATCGCAGGGACCAGGATGTGCGAGGGCAGGTCGTCGCCGAGCTGCACGATGAGTTCGGCGAGGTCGGTCTCGTAGGCGCGGACGCCCGCCCGTTCCAGGGCGGCGTTGAGGCCGGTCTCCTGGGTCGCCATGGACTTGACCTTGACGACTTCGCGCTGCCCGGTGGCTTGGACGAGGCCGGTCACGATCCGGTTCGCCTCCTCGGCGTCGGCCGCCCAGTGGACGGTGCCGCCGGCGCGGGTGACGTTCTCCTCCAGGCGCACCAGATAGTGGTCGAGGTGGCGCAGGGTGCGGTCCTTGACGGCGGCGCCGGCGGCGCGCAGCCGGTCCCAGTCGGCCGTCTCGGCGACGGCCGCGGCCCGCTTGGCGCGGATGGTGTGGGTGGCGCGGCGGAGGTTCGCCCGCAGCGTGGCGTCCCGCGTCGAGCCGGCGGCGGCCACGGGGAAGGCCGGCATGCCCAGGTACGTACGGCTCACCGGGGGCCCTCCTCCGTGGCGGCGAGGATCTCCGCGAGGTGCAGGGGCCGCACGGGCGAACCCTGGCGGGACAGGACGCCGCCCAGGTGCATCAGACAGGAGTTGTCGACCGCGCAGACCACCTCCGCGCCGGTCGCGGTGACGGCACGCGCCTTGTCGGCGCCCATCGCGGCGGAAACGGCGGGGTTCTTGACGCAGAACGTGCCGCCGAAGCCGCAGCACTCCTCCGCGCCCTCCAGCTCCCGCAGTTCGAGTCCCCCGACCTGCTCCAGCAGCCGCCGGGGGCGGTCACCGAGCCCCAGGGCCCGCAGCCCGTGACAGGTGGGGTGGTAGGTGACCGTGTGCGGGAAGCGAGCGCCCACGTCCGTCACGCCCAGCACGTCGACGAGGAACTCGGTCAGCTCGTAGGTCCTGGGCGCCGCGTGGTCCGCCGCTTCGGCGAGCGCCGAGGACGCCCGCCCTTCGGCGGCGGCGCGGGCCGCGATCCGGGGGTAGGCGTCCCGGATCATGGCGGCGCAGGAGGCGGACGGCGTGACGACGTAGTCGTGGTCCCGGAAGGCGGCGGCCTGACGGAGCACGAGGGGTTCGGCGCGGTGGCGGTAGCCGGTGTTGAACAGCGGCTGACCGCAGCAGCTCTGGGCGGCCGGGAAGTCCACCCGGACCCCGAGCCGCTCCAGCAGGGCCACGACCGCCCGGCCGGTGCCCGGATACAGCGTGTCGTTGACACAGGTGACGAACAGGCCCACGCGCATGACCGCTCGTCACCTCCCACGACCGTTGATCGTTCGAGCCTCATCCTGCCTCAGCGGGCGGCGGCTGTGAAGGACGCGGCGGGGGCGGCGCGCGAGGAGGACGGCGCACCCGGCGACGACCGCGGTGAGCACGGCCAGCACGGCCGGTACCTGCCACGCGCCGACGTCCGGGAACAGCGACGAGCTGACATTGATCATCGCGTGGAAGAGGATCCCGCTGAGCACGGCCCCGCGCGTGCGGTTGTAGAGCCACACGATGAGCACGCGCGCGAAGACGGTGAAGAGGAACCAGCCCGCGGTCCACGCCACGCCGTGCACCTGGAGCCAGGGCCCGACGTGCCATGCCGCCCACACCGTCCCCGTCGCCGCCGCCGCGCGGAGCGCGCCCCAGCGGTCCTGGAGCGGGTCGAGGGCGTACCCGAGCCACCCGGCCTCCTCGCCCGCGGCGCTGACCAGGAACACGACCAGGAGCACCGGCAGCGCCAGGAAGGGGGAGCGCGCGCCGTCCAACGGCATGCCCGCCAGACGCAGGAACACGTACGACGCCAGCATCAGGACGGGCATCACCAGGACCGCGAGGGCGAACCAGAGCCCGTTTCCGGCGCCCCGGAACCAGAACAACCGCCTCAGCAGCCGTCTCGGCCCCGCCGGTCCTTCCTCCCGCCGGACCAGGACCACGGCCGCCGTGAAGGGGCACACGAACATGAACGCGCTCAGCGGCATGCCCATCGGCATGGCCTCCGGGCTTTCGACGACGGCGCCGAGGACCCAGAACGGCACGGAGAGGACGAGGAGAAGAGCGAAGAAGCGCATGGGCGATCTGCCGCGAGGGCCGGAAACCGCGGTCGGCAAGCGGAAGTTCACGAGCGGGGTGCCGGAGTTCATGGACGGCAGCCTCTCCGAACCGCCGCCCGTCGCGCACCCGGGTATTCCTCCGCGTGCGGGCGGCAAACCAGGTGCCGGACGCCGTCGTCCCTGCCACGATGCTTGGCCATGACCGTGTACCAAGTGCTGCTCGTCGGAGGCTGCTCGGGCGTCGGAAAGACGACGGTGGCCTGGGAGGTCTCCGCGCTGTTGCAGGCGGAGGGGGTCGCCCACTGCCTGGTGGAGGGCGACTTCATGGACCAGATACACCCCGCTCCGGCCGGTGACCTCGACCGTTCCCTCATCACCGAGCGGAACCTCGCCGCCGTCTGGGCGAACTACGCCGCGCTCGGGCAGCGCAGGCTGATCTACACCAACACGGTGAGCATCCTGGAAGGCGGACTGATCCGGCGGGCCATGGGCGGAAGGCCGCTGGACGTCACGCGCGTGCTGCTCACCGCGGAGCACGCGGTCGTGGCTGAGCGCCTGCGCCTGCGGGAGACCGGCTCGCAGCTCGCACCGCACCTCGAGCGGAGCGCGAAGGCCGCCCTGCGCCTGGACCGGGAGGCTCCCCCCGGGACGGTGCGCGTCGCCACGGACGGCCGAACGGTGGGGGACGTCGCCCGCCGGGTGCGCGAGGCGAGCGGCTGGTGACTACGGTGACGTCATGACCGACACCTTCCACACTCGGGTCCTGGACATCAGCACCGGCTCCACGGAGCGGGTGTACGACCTCACGCGCGACTGCGAGGCGTACCTGCGCGAGGCGGCGGGGGGCCGCGACGGCCTGTTGAACGTCTTCGTCCCGCACGCCACGGCCGGCGTGGCGATTCTGGAGACGGGTTCGGGCAGCGACGACGACCTGCTGGCCGCACTGCACGACCTGCTGCCCGCCGACGACCGCTGGCGGCACCGCCACGGCAGCCCGGGCCACGGCCGCGACCACGTGCTGCCCGCGCTCGTGCCCCCGCACGCGACCCTCCCGGTCATCGGCGGGCGGCTGGAACTGGGCACCTGGCAGTCCGTGTGCCTGGTCGACACCAACGTCGACAACCCCGACCGAAAGGTGCGCCTCACCTTCCTCGGGTGACGCCCGCGCGGCGTGCGAACGGCCCGTCCGGGAGCGTCCGGACGGGCCGTGGGCGTGCTGCCCGGGTCAGTCCTTCTGGGCCGACGGCGGCAGCTGGCGCAGCTTCACCGTGGTCTTGGTGTCGAAGGCCCAGTCGAGCATCTTGGCGGCGTCCGGGTACCGGTTGGCGGGATCGTTGAGGATGACGCCCACCACCGTGCGCTTGCCTCGCTGGGCGGCGAACACCAGGCAGGGGCCGGCAGCCGTGCCGGTGCCCGTCTTGATGCCTATCGCGCCCTTGTACGAGCCCAGCAGCTTGTTGGTGTTGTCCCAGTAGTAGGTGCGGTTGACGTTCGCCGCCTTCTGCCGGGTGGCCGTCGCCTTCACGACCGTCGCGAAGGTCCCGTTGGCCAGGGCGTGCCGGGCCAGCTTCGCCGAGTCGCGCGGGGTGGTGTAGTTGTTCCCCGCCTGCGATATGCCGTCGAAGGAGTCGTACTTGGTGTTCTTCAGGCCCAGGTCGGCCGCCGTCTTGTTCATCTTGCCGATGAACGACTTCGTCCGCGCCGCCTCGGTGCTGCCGGTGCCGAAGGTGTCGGCGAGCGCGTAGGCGGCGTCGCAACCCGAGGGAAGCATCAGGCCGTACAGCAGCTGACGTACGGTCATGACGTCACCGGTACGCAGGTCGGCGGTGCTGGCGCCGTTGCGGGTGACGTAGTCGCGGTAGGACTGCTTGATGGTGACCTTCTTGTTGAGGTCGACACCACGCGTGTCCAGGACCGTGACCGCAGTCATGATCTTCGTGGTGCTGGCCATCTGCCGCCGGGTGTCGGCGTCCTTGCTCCACAGCGTGCGGTCGGCTCCGCTGTCGAGCAGGAACGCACCCTTGGCGGCGACGCCCGACGGGCCGCTCGCGGCCTCGGCGGCCGTCGCGGGCAGCGCGACGGCCACGGCAGCGGTCGAGGCGACCACCGCCACGCCCCAGCGGCGGGTGGTCCTTCTCCCACTTCGCTCCATGTATGTACCTTTTTCTCGCCGGTAGATCTGGTAGAGATGGGCGAGCCGATAATCCCACTGGGGTCTGGGGCGGAAGTAAGCGGTACCTGTTTATGACCAGGCGTCAGTTTCCTTGCGCCGACTTCCCGTCGGTGCGCGGCCGCCGCGACGCGGCCCCCGTGCTCCCGCAGGTCACGTGCCGCGCTGTGCCGTCCGCCCCACCGAGTCCACCAGCGGCACCATCCGGTACGGCACCCGCTCGCGCAGCACCATCTCCGTGCGCGTGCGCACCACGCCCGGGAACTGCACCAGGCGCTGGATCACGTCCTCCAGATGCGCCGGGTCCCGCGCCACGACGCGCGCCATCAGGTCCCCGCTGCCCGTTATCGAGAACGCCTCGATGATCTCCGGTACCTCGCCCAGCTCGTTCGCCACGGTGTCCAGATGGCCCTGGGTGACCTCTATGTGGACGAACGCCAGCACGGGATGGCCCAGTGCCGCGGGGGAGAGGCGGGGGCCGGTACCGGTGATCACGCCGTCGCGCTCCAGGCGGTCGAGCCGGGCCTGCAGGGTGCCGCGCGCGATGCCCAGCAGCCGCGCGTACTCCCGCACGCTCGTACGAGGCTGCTCCAGCAGCAGTCGAAGGATCTTGGCGTCGAGCGCGTCCACGGCCATGAGCCACCCGCTCCCCGGCGGTCGGTGATCTTGGCTTCGCACTGTACCAATGGCCCAGCCGCTGGGAAGGAAGGGTCACCTTTGGTGCTCCGGACGCGCGGCGAGCGGGCCACCTTCCGGGTCCGGCCGATCAGGCACCGACCTGCCCCGAGCCGCCACACATCACCGTTTGCGGACCATTGGCCCTCTCATGGCGCAACCATCACCCCCGAAACTGGGCCAATGGCCCAGTGTTTTCGCATGCTCTTGAGCCAACAGCCGAAGTAATGCTCTGATGGGGGAGTCGATGGCGCTGCGGATCCCGCGGCGCCTTTTTCATGCCAGGAATGTCGAAGGGGCGGGAAGCAGTGCTGAAGAGGGCGTTCGTGGCTCCGGATCCGGGCCGGCTCAGGCTGCGCACGGCCGCCCGTGCCGTGCTCGGCACCGGGCTGGCGGTCGCCGCGGCCGTGCTGGCCGGGCTGCCGCTGCCCGCCACGATCCTGGGCGGCCTCGCCGCCCTCCTCGCGCTCTTCACCGTCGGCGACCCCACCGTGCGCCGCCAGGCGGTCACCACCGCCCTGCTGCCGGCCGTCGGCTTCCCCGTGCTCGCCCTGGCCACGGCCCTGCACGGCCGTCCACTGATCCGGGACGCGGCCTTCCTCGCCGTGGTCTTCTGCGGCGTCTACGCGCGGCGCTGGGGCGCCCGCGGGCAGGCGCTCGGGATCTTCGGGTTCATGATGTTCTTCGCCACCCAGTTCCTGCACGCCGTCCCCGCCCAGCTGCCCCAGCTCTACGCCGCCGAGGCCCTCGCCCTCGCCGCCTGCGGGCTCGTCCGCTTCGGCCTGTGGTGCGTCGAGCGCCGCACCCCGCCGCCCGCCGTGCCCGCCCCGCCGGCGGCGCGCGGGCTGGCGCGGCCCACCACCCGCCAGGCGTTCCAGAACACCTTCGCCTGCGCCCTGGCGCTCGGCGTCGGCCAGATGGTCTCCGACGAGCGCTGGTACTGGGCCGTCGGCACCGCCTGGTGGATCTTCGTGAACACCGCGTCCCGTGGCGAGACCCTCGTGCGGGGCTTCCGCCGCGTCGTCGGCACGGTCGCCGGCATCGGGGTCGGGCTCGTCGTCGCGGTGCCGCTGCACGGCGCGCCCCTGCCCACGATCGCGCTCGTCGCCGTCTGCGTCTTCGGCATCTTCTACACCGCCGCGCCCTCCTACAGCTGGATGATGTTCTTCGTGACCGTCATGGCCGGCCTGCTCTACGGGCTCCTCGGTGTCCTCCACCCCGGCCTGCTGGCCCTGCGCCTGGAGCAGACCCTCGTCGGCGCGGCCGGCGCCGCCCTGGCCGTCGCCCTCGTGCTGCCCGTCACCACGCACGCCGCCACCGACGCCTGGGTCCAGCGGGCCCTGCTGGCCGTGCGCGAGTGCACCGCGGTCTCGGCGCGACGGCTCGCCGGCGACGAGGCGGCCGACCCGGCCCCGCACGTCGCGGAGCTGGAACTGCTCCTCGCCCGGGTGCGCACCTCCCTCGCCCCGCTGCTGCACCCCCTCAGCCCCCTGCGCACGCGCGGCGACCGGGCCCGGGAGGTCCTCGTCCACCTCGACGACTGCGCCCGTCAGGCCCGCGGCCTGGCCGAGGTCGCCGCCGACCCGGACGCCTCGCACGACGCCCGCCTGACCGCCGCCTGCCAGCGGGTCGAGACGGCCCTGCACGCGCTCGTCGCCACCGGTGAGACGCCGGGCGCCGCCACGGCCCCGGACGCCGCGCCCCACCACCACCCCGGCGCCGAGCGCGCCCTCGCGCACCTGCACGACCTCGAAGCGGCTCTCGCCTCGCTGGCCACACCGCTGCGCAGCGGACGCCGCGGGGTCTTCGCCGAGGCCTGACCCGCCCGCCATCCCACGGCGACCCGCCACGGACCGCCTCGGCGTCGTCACTGTCAGTGCCGGCGTGTAGCGTCGGCGACGGTACTGATCCGGCGGGAGGGCGACGTGATGACCGAGCGCGAACAGCGGGGCCGATGGGCTTACATCGGCTCGTTCACCGAGGCGGGCGGCCTCGGCTTGACCGTCGCCGAGGTCGACGGGGACACGGGCGCGCTGACCCCCGTCCACTCCACCGACGCCGTCGTGAACCCCTCCTTCCTCACCCTCTCGCCCGGCGGCGAGGTGCTCTACGCGGTGAGCGAGACCGACGAGGGTGCCGCGGCGGCCTTCTCCCTGGCCGACCCCACCCGGCCCCGGCTGCTCGGCCCGCCCGTCCCCGTACGCGGCGACGGCCCCACCCATCTCGCCCTCGCCGGCACCTGGCTGTTCACCGCCAACTACGGCTCCGGGAGCGTCAGCGTCCTGCCGGTCCGCACCGGCGGCGGGCTCGGCGCGCCCGCGGCGGTGCTGCCGCACCGGGGCGGGGGACCGGTGGCCGAGCGGCAGGCCGGCCCGCACGCCCACGCCGTCGTCCCCGACCCCTCCGGGCGCTGGGTGCTGGCCGTGGACCTCGGGACGGACTCCGTGTGGACCTACGCCCTGCACGCGGCGACCGGCCCGGCCGTGGCCGCCCCCGCCCCGAGCCCGCACCGCGAGACGCGCCTGCGCCCGGGGAGCGGCCCCCGGCACCTCGCCTTCCACCCGCGCGGCGACCGTGCCTACGTCCTCAACGAGCTGGACTCGACCGTCACCACCTGCCGCTGGGACGCGGCCTCGGGACACCTGGAACCCATCGGCGAGACCCGTGTGCTGCCCCCGGGCGTGGAGACGGCCAACTTCCCGTCGGCGCCCGTGGTCTCCGCCGACGGGCGGTTCCTGTGGGCGGCCAACCGCGGGCACGACAGCGTGTCCACCCTCGCCCTCGACACCACGGGCGACCGCCCCGAGCTGCACGCCACGGTGAGCTGCGGCGGCCACTGGCCCCGCGCCCTGACGGCGCATCCGGACGGCCGCCGGCTCTACGCGGCCGACGAACGTTCGGGTGACGTCACCTGGTTCGGCGTCGACCCGGACACGGGCATACCGTCCCGTGCGGGGTCGGTGGAGATCCCCGCGGCGTCGTGCGTGGTCTTCACCACCGGCCCGGCGAGCGGCTGAGCCCCCACCGACGCCGGTGACCGTGCTTGGCGCCGTGACGCCGCGTCAAAGCCCGGAGAACGCCCGAGGGGGCCTCCGTGTGACGGAGGCCCCCTCCGGGGAGCAGTGCGGCAGGGCGGTGCGCTGCCGTGCGCGGCGCGTCAGCGCGCCGACGCGCCCTGCGGCGCCGGCTGGACGCTGATGCCCAGCGCGGACGCGTAGTGAGCCAGGACGAGCTTGCCGATCGCGGGGTAGGCGCCCAGGGGCTCGGCCGCCGCGCAACCCGCTTCCTTCGCGGCCATGGCGGTGAGGGTCTCGTCGACCTCGGGCCCGACGAAGCAGGGGGCGAGGGCCAGGTTGCGGGAGCCGGAGCCGCGCAGCTGCTCGGCGGCGCGGGCCACGGCGCCCTCGGCGTCCAGGGCGGCGGCCAGCACCGGCACCGCGAGGCGGGCCGAGAGCAGCATGCCGGAGATGCCGGCGGCCTGCACGGCCTCCTCGCCGCCCACGGTCGCCAGGACGATGCCGTCGGCGGCCGTTGCGACTGTGAACAGGCGGGCGCGGTCGGCGCGGGCCAGGCCGGCCTCGGAGAGGCGCACGTGCAGCGCCTCGGCGAGCAGCGGGTGCGGGCCGAGCGCGTCGGTCAGCTCGGCGGCGGCGCCGCTGTTCATGACGGACTGGCGTATCCGGCGCAGCACCGAGCTGTCCGGTCCCGCCAGCAGCGGCACCACGACGGCGTCGGGCGCCTGGGCCCAGACGTCGGCGGCGCCGTCCGCGTCCTCCGCCGCGCGCGCCTCGGCCTCGCGGGCGGCGCGCTGGGCGGCGGCGTAACCGAGCACGGCGTCGAGCGCCGGATAGCCCTCGGCGCCGTCCGTGTCGGGCAGGACGTCCACGTAACCTATGCGCGCGTCGAGCCCGGGAAGCTCGGAGCGGGCGATGCTCAGGGTCTCCTCGGCGAGGCGGCGCGTGGCGACGTCGGGCGTCCCGGGCACGGCGAGCACCAGCGGGGGCGCACCCGCGGGAGCGGCCGCGGGCTCCGGCCGCCGGTGCCGTCCAGGCTGGCGGGGACGCGGCATTCGTACAGGCAGGCCGGACACGGGCCCTGTGGGGGAGCTCATGGCGCCGCATGTTAGTCGTTCATGGACCTGAGCCGTTCGGGTGGGGGTATCTGAGCAACGTCTGTCCGGATTTATTCGTTGGCTTATACGACGAGTGCGTATGTGATCAGCAAACGATCCGTAGCAGAGCGTCATCAACGGGAAGGGTCAGCCGGTCCGTCGCGAGCGCCGTGGCCACCTGCAACGCTCCGGAGAGGGGGTCCCCGGCGGACGGCACGAGTCGCCCTCCGGGTAGTTGCTTATGCAATTCCCGACGCAGGGGTGCGAGCAAGGGCTCGCCCATCCCCAACAGCCCGCCGGTGAGCGCCACATCCCGGTGCGGCCCGTCGTCCGGGCCCTGCCCGCCCTCCCGTTGGTCCCGCTCGCCCGGGACCGGATCGCGCCGAGCCGCCACCGGCCCCGCACCGGGCGGCGGGCAGACCGCGGCGGCCGCCTCGGCGATGTGCCGGGCGGCGGCGCGCAGGATGTCCGCGGCGACCGGGTCGTGGGCGGCGCACCGGCCCACCTCGGGTGCGAACGAGGCCAGCACGGCGGCCCGGTCGGCGCGCGGGTAGAGCGCCGAGGGCAGCTCCGCGGCCGGGCCGAACACGGCCTCCAGACGGGCCAGCAGCGCCGGCGAACCGCCCGCGCGCCCGTCCGCCGCGCGCAGCGCCGCGTCCAGCCCCGCCCGGCCGATCCAGGCGCCGCCGCCGCAGTCGCCGAGCAGGTGCCCCCAGCCGTCCGCGCGCCGCCAGCCGCCCTCCGGGCTCAGGTCCGTGCCCAGCGCCACCAGCCCCGTCCCGGCGGCCACGACCGCGCCCGGCCGCTGGCCGAGCGCGCCCGCGTAGGCGGTCACCGCGTCCGAGGCCAGCGCCGTCCGGCGCGCCCCGAGCGCCGCCCGCAGTGCGCCGGGCAGCTCGGCGCGCAGCCCGTCGCCCAGCGAGGCCATCCCCGAGGCCCCCACGCAGACCGCCACGCAGTGCCCCGAGCCGGCCCTCTCCAGCAGTTCCCGGGCGGCCGGCAGTACGCGGCCGAGCAGGTCCGCGGCGTCGACGCCCCGCCTCCCGGTGCCGACGGGCACCGGCGAGGACCACGTCAGGGCGCCGCCGTCGCGGCCGGCGGCGTCGACGGGGGCCAGGGCCACCCGGATGCCCGAACCGCCCGAGTCGACCCCCAGGACCCGCTCCGTACCGCCCCGTACGAGCTCCATGCGCGGTCAGCCGACCTCGGCCGTGACGCCGGCGCGGAGCGGCGCGGCGGACGGCGCGGGCGGACGCCGGCGGGACGTCGTCCCCGGCGCGCCGGGAACAGGCCGTCCGTCCCGTCCGTGGGACCACGCACGCAGCGACATGGCGCGCACCCTACAGCTCCCTCGCCGCCGGCGTCAGGGCAGCTGCCAGTTCACCGGCGCCGCGCCCTGACGGGTGAGCAGGTCGTTGGCCCGGCTGAAGGGACGGGAGCCGAAGAAGCCGCGGTCGGCGGACATGGGTGAGGGATGCGCGGACTCCACGCACGGCACTCCGCCCAGCAGCGGCCGCAGATTGCGCGCGTCGCGCCCCCACAGGACCGCCACCATCGGGCCGCCGCGCTCGACGAGGGCCCGGATCGCCTGCTCCGTGACCTCCTCCCAGCCCTTGCCCCGGTGTGCGGCGGGCTTGCGCGGGGCGGTGGTCAGGGCCCTGTTGAGCAGCAGGACGCCCTGCCGGGTCCACGGCGTGAGGTCGCCGTTGGACGGCCGGGGCAGCCCCAGGTCGGTCTGCATCTCGCGGTAGATGTTCTCCAGGCTGCCGGGCAGGGGCCGCACCTCGGGCGCGACCGAGAAGCTCAGACCGACGGCGTGGCCCGGCGTGGGATAGGGGTCCTGCCCCACGATCAGCACCCTCACCTCGTCGAACGGCTGCTGGAAAGCGCGCAGCACGTTCGCCCCCGAGGGCAGATAGGTCCGGCCCGCCGCGATCTCGGCGCGCAGGAAGTCGCCCATCGCGGCGATCCGCCCGGCCACCGGATCGAGCGCCTTGGCCCACCCCGACTCGACGATCTCGGTCAACGGTCGCGCAGCCACAGCTGCCGCCCCTCCCTGTAACACGACTGGTCGCGGAGTGTTTCCGCAGGTCAAAGGCCGGACATGGGACTCACGGCCGTGCCCGGACCGGACCTACTATTGCGCAGATCCGCGGTCGTGCGCGAAAAGGGCCGGCATGCGGCGCAGGCCCCCGCGTGAGCCGTATCGTTCGCGCCGGGCGGAGCGGCGGGGTAGACATGGGGTATGGCCCGAATCCGGGGCCGCTCCTGGAGGCCCTCGGGCCGCTCGTCCACCGGTCGGCGCCCAGGCGGCCGGCATGAGCGGCGACAGGGGCGCGAGGGGCCGCGGTCGTCGTGGGCTCGGCGACTGCGGTCGATGGCCAGTGCCCGCAGCGTCGCGGGCCAGATGTTCCTGCTCCAGGCCCTGATCGTGCTGCTGCTCGTGGTGGCCGCGTCGGTCACCCTGCTGTACCAGGCGCGCAGTGACCGCTTCCAGGCGGCGCGCGACCGCTCGCTCGCGGCCGCCGAGGCGTTCGCCCATGGCCCCGGCCTGGTGCAGACCATGCAAGGCCCGGATCCCTCCGCCGTCCTCCAGCCGCTGACCCAGGCCGCCAGCAAGGAGGGCGGGGTCGACTTCCTCGTCGTGATGAACCGCGACGGCATCCGCTACACCCACCCGGATCCGACCGAGATCGGCAAGAAGTTCGTCGGCACCATCGGGCCGTCGCTGGCCGGTCGCGTCACCATCGAGAGCGTCAACGGCCCCCTCGGCCAGGAACTGCAGGTCGTCGTGCCCGTCATGGACGCGCGCGGCAACGTCGTCGGGATGGTGTCCTCCGGGCTCAAGGTCAGCTCCGTGAGCAGCGCCGTCGACCAGCAGCTGCCGCTCGTCCTCGGCGCCGGCGCCGCCGCGCTCGCCCTGGCGACGGGCAGCACGGCGCTGGTGACCAGACGGCTGAGGCGCCAGACCCACGGGCTCGGGCCGTCCGAGATGACCCAGATGTACGAGCACCACGACGCGGTGCTGCACGCGGTGCGCGAGGGCGTGGTCATCGTCGGTGGGGACGGCCGGGTCCTGCTCGTCAACGACGAGGCCCGCCGGCTGCTGGGGCTGTCCCCGGACGCGGAGGGCCGCGACGTCGCCGGCCTGGGCCTCGACCCCCGAATGGCGGAACTGCTGGCCTCCCGTCGCGTCGTCACCGACGAGGTCATCCCCGTCGGGGAACGGCTGGTCGCGGTGAACCAGCGGCCGACGGACCGCCGGGGCGGCCCGCCCGGCGCCGTGGCCACCCTGCGGGACTCCACCGAGCTGCGCGCGCTCGCCGGCAAGGCCGAGGTGGCGCGGGGCCGCCTGAGGCTGCTGTACGACGCGAGCGTGGCCATCGGCACCACCCTGGACGTCCAGCGCACGGCCGAGGAACTCGCGGAGGTGGCCTCCCCCCGGTTCGCCGACTACGTCTCCGTCGACCTCGCCGAGCCCGTCCTGCGCGGCGAGGAGCCGCGGATGGCCGTGGGCAGCGAGGCCCCCGAGCTGCGCCGGGTGGCGCTCAGCGGCACCCCGGACGACCACCCCCTCTACCGGGCGGGCGAGATCCACCGCTTCGCCTCCCCGACCCCGCAGGCCAAGGGCTTCATCAGCGGGCACGCCGTGCTCGTGCCCGACCTGGCGGCCTCCACGGGCTGGCGCACCCAGGACACCGAACGCACCCAGGCGATCCTCGACTACGGCTTCCACTCGCTGATCACCGTGCCGCTCAAGGCGCGCGGCGTCCTCATGGGGATCGTGAACTTCTGGCGCACCGGCGACAGCGAGACCTTCGAGGAGGACGACCTGTCCCTGGCCGAGGAGCTCACGGCCCGCGCCTCGGTGTGCATCGACAACGCGCGGCGCTTCACCCGCGAGCACGCCATGGCCGTCACCCTCCAGCACAGCCTGCTGCCCCGCGGCGTGCCCGAGCAGAACGCCCTGGAGGTCGCCTACCGCTACCTGCCGGCCCAGGCCGGGGTCGGCGGCGACTGGTTCGACGTGATCCCGCTGCCGGGCGCCCGCGTCGCCCTGGTCGTGGGGGACGTGGTCGGCCACGGCCTGCACGCCGCCGCCACCATGGGCCGGCTGCGCACGGCCGTGCAGAACTTCTCCGCCCTCGACCTGCCGCCGGACGAACTCCTCGGCCATCTGGACGAACTGGTGGGCCGCATCGACCAGGAGGCGGCCCCGGCGGACGACGAGGCCCTCATCGCCGGCGCGACCTGTCTGGTCGCGATCTACGACCCGTCCTCGGGCGTCTGCGCCATGGCGCGGGCCGGCCATCCCCTGCCCGCCCTGGTGCACCCGGAGGGCACCGTGGAGTTCCCCGAGCTGCCCGCGGGCCCCCCGCTGGGCCTGGGCGGACTGCCCTTCGAGGCCGCCGAGCTGCGGCTGCCCGAGGGCAGCAGCCTGGTGCTCTACACCGACGGCCTCGTCGAGGACCGCAAGCGGGACATCGACGCCGGGCTGGACATCCTGCGCCGCACACTGGCCTTCCCCGGCCGCTCGCCGCAGGAGACCTGCGAGGCGGTGCTCGGCGCCCTGCTGCCCTCCACGCAGAGCGACGACATCGCCCTGCTCGTCTCCCGCACCCGGGTCCTGGAGGCCGACAGGACCGCCGAGTGGGAGCTGCCCGCCGATCCCGCTGTCGTGGCCAGGGCCCGTGCCGACGTCACCCGTCAGCTGTCGCGCTGGGGCCTGGAGGAGGCGGTGTTCACCGCCGAGCTGATCCTGAGCGAGCTGATCACCAACGCCATCCGGCACGCCTCGGGCCCCATCCGGGTGCGGCTGCTGCGGGACCGCATGCTCATCTGCGAGGTCTCCGACACCAGCAGCACCTCGCCCCACCTGCGCTACGCGGCGGCTGAGGACGAGGGCGGCCGCGGCCTGTTCCTCGTCGCCCAGCTCGCCGAGCGCTGGGGCACCCGCTACATCCCCGACGGCAAGGTCATCTGGGCCGAACTCCCCCTCGCCTGAAGGCCGCCGGCGGCCCGGGGCGGGCCGCCGGTCACGGCCTCACAGGGACCGGGCGTACTGCGGCGGCACGTAGGACTTCGCCCCCAGCTCCCTGGCGGCGCGGCGGGCCCAGGACGGGTCGCGCAGCAGCTCGCGGCCGAGCAGCACCGCGTCGGCCTCGCCGTTGGCGACGATCTTGTCGGCCTGCCCGGGCTCGGTGATGAGGCCCGCCACGGCGGTGGGCAGCCCGGTCTCGTCCTTGACCCGCCGCGCGAACGGGACCTGGTAGCCGGGGGCCGCGGGGATGCGCGCGCCGGGCGCGATGCCGCCGGTGGAGACGTCGAGCAGATCGACGCCGTGGGCGCGCAGCTCACGGGCCAGGCGCACGGTGTCGTCGCCGGTCCAGCCCTCGCGCGGGTCCTCGGGGTCCTCGGTGAGCCAGTCGGTCGCGGAGACCCGGAAGAACACGGGCTTGTCCGCGGGCCATACGGCGCGGACCGCGTCCACGATCTCCAGCGCGAGGCGGACGCGGTTGTCGAAGGAGCCGCCGTACGCGTCGGTGCGGTGGTTGGTGAGCGGGGAGAGGAACTCGTGGATCAGATAGCCGTGGGCCCCGTGCACCTCGACGACCTCGAAGCCGGCGGCCAGGGCGCGCCGTGCCGCCGCACGGAACTGCTCGACGATCTCCTTGATCTGCGGCACCGTCAGCTCCGTGGGCACCAGGTGCCCCTCCTCGAACGGCAGCGCGCTGGGGGCGACCGGCTGCCAGCCCTCCTCGGTCCTGACGGGCCCGCCGCCGCGCCAGGGCAGGTCGGTCGACGCCTTGCGACCGGCGTGGGCTATCTGGATGCCGGGGACGGAGCCGTGCTCCTTGAGGAAGGCGGTGATGCGCCGCAGGGCCTCGGCCTGGGTGTCGTTCCAGATCCCCAGGTCTCCGGGGCTGATGCGGCCCTCGGGGCTGACGGCGGTCGCCTCCACGAGGATCAGGCCGGTGCCGCCGGCGGCCCGGGCGGCGTAGTGCGAGAAGTGCCAGTCGTCCGCCACACCCGCGTTCGGCCCGAAGGCCTCGGCCGAGTACTGGCACATCGGTGCCATCCAGACGCGGTTGGGGAAGGTCAGCGAGCGAAGGGTGTAGGACTCGAACAGGGCACTCACGACAGGCTCCGTTTCGCTTCGGTTCGTTGGCTCGGTTCTCTGCGAGCCGATGCTCGTACGATAGCCATCGTAGTACGGGAGTTGTCAAACTACGAGAACCTTCGAACTATGGGGACTCTTGAATTACGAGGGTTCTCGTACGATGGACACCGGACACCCGCCCCGAACCGACGACCAGGAGCAGCCGTGCAGACACCGAACCCGAGCCGCTCCCTCGCACACCCGGAGACCGGGGAGATCCGCCTCGAAGGAGTGCTGCACGCCCTGTCCGACCCCATGCGCCTGCTGATCACCCAGGAGCTGGCGGCGGCGGGCGAGGCCGAGCTGTCCTGCTCGGTCTTCGACCTGCCCGTCAGCAAGTCCACGACCACGCACCACTTCCGGGTGCTCCGCGAGAGCGGCGTCGTCCGGCAGGTCTACCGCGGCACGGCCAAGATGAACTCCCTGCGCCGCGACGACCTCGACGCCCTCTTCCCCGGCCTCCTCGACAGCGTCCTGTCCGCCCACGCCGCCCAGACGGCACGACTGGGCGACGCCCGGGCCTGACGCGGGCCCCACGCCGCCGGACCCGCGCCCGCACAGGGGGCGACGGACCGGAGCGGGTACGGCTCAGGGGCCGCCGCGCGCCGCCGTGAGCAGACCGTCCCAGTCCGGGATCTTCACCGTGCCCCGCCCCAGCCGGCGCCCCAGCGCGGCCTCCGCCGCCTCGATGCCCAGCCAGCCCGGCCACTCCACCGGCTCCAGCCCGCCCGACCGCAGGCCCTCCCGCGGATCGGCGGGCAACGTGCGCGACGCGAGCGCCCGCGCGTCGGCGAGCAGGGACGACACGGTCTCCTTGGCGCACGGACGATTGGTGCCGATCACCCCGGTCGGCCCCCGCTTGATCCAGCCCGCGACGTACTCCCCGGCGGACGGCAGGCCCTCGCGCAGCACCCGCCCCCGCTCGTGCGGAACCGTTCCGCTGCCGGCGTCGAACGGCAGCCCCGGGATGGGCACGCCCCGGTAGCCCACCGACCGCAGCACCAGCTGCGCCTCGATCTCCTCGAAGCGACCCGTGCCCACCACGCCGCCGTGCCCGTCCGGCACCGTCCGCTCGAAGCGCACCGCCCGCACCGCGTCCTCGCCGAGCAGTGCCACGGGCCGCAGGAAGAACCGCAACCGGATCCGCCGCCCCCGTCCGCCGGCGGGCTCCCCGGTCCAGCCCCGCAGCACCTCCACGTTGCGCCGGACGGGTCCCGGCAGCCCGGACGGGTCGTCCCACGCCGGGTCCAGCGCCACCTCGTCCGCCCGTACGAGCGCCTCGGCACCCGGCAGCGCCCCCAGCTCGCGCAGCTCCTTCGTGGTGAACTTCGCCTGCGCCGGACCCCGTCGGCCGACCATGTGGACGTCCGTCACCCGGCTGTCGGCGAGCGCCGCCAGGGCCGCGTCGGGCACGTCGGTGTGCCGCAGCTCGTGCGCCCCGCGCGCCAGCACCCGGGCCACGTCGACCGCCACGTTGCCGACCCCGATGACCACGGCCGACCGCGCGCCCAGCACGAACCCGCCCGGCGCCGCGTCCGGGTGGGCGCTGTACCAGGAGACGAACTCGGTGGCCGAGAAGCTCCCCGGCAGCTCCTCCCCGGGAACGCCCAGCCGCCGGTCGGCCGCGGCGCCCACGCAGTAGACCACCGCGTGGTACAGCTCCAGCAGCCGCCGCGGGGCCAGCCCGCCCGGCCCGTCGCCCACGGGGACGTTGCCGAAGAAGGAGACGCCCGGGTGTTCCAGCGCCACCCGGAGGGTGCTCTGCAACGACTTGATCTTCTCGTGGTCGGGGGCGACCCCGTAGCGCACCAGCCCGTAAGGGCACGGCAGCCGGTCGAGGACGTCCACCGTCACCCCGGGGACGGTCTCCTGCTGCACCAGGGCCTGGGCGGTGTAGACCCCGCTCGGCCCCGATCCCACCACTGCGACGCGAAGCACGGAGGGACTCCTTCCCGCGACTGCGTCCAGGATCGCACCGGCGACGCCCGCACGGCAGGGGCACGGCCGGACGCCTCACACGCCCGGCGCAGCCGGCTCGGCGGCCGGGGGCACGCCCAGCTCCCAGGCCAGGCCGTAGCGCTGGAACAGCTCCGCCCGCAGCCGTTCGGCGGGCATCGGCGCGCCCGGCAGCAGGATCGCCACCACCGCCCCCATCAGCAGGGCGCGCAGCAGGCGGTAGTCGGTGTCGGGGTCGGGAGAGCCGTAGCGGGCCACGGTGTCGCGCAGCAGGAACGCCAGCCGCTGCTGCTCCGGGCACTGGATGAAGCCCTCGGCGGTCAGGATGTGGGCCATGTGCGTGCGCATCAGCAGCGGCCGCTCGCGCGCCAGCCCCAGCACGGCGTCGATGGCCCTGGCCAGCAGCTCGTGCCCGTCCTCGGTCAGGGGCTCGCGCCCCAGGAAGGACGCCAGCTCACGGTGCATCAGACGGTGCACGGCGGACTGCAGCAGCTGCCGCTTGCCCGGGAAGTAGTACGACACCAGCCCGCGCGCGGCCCCCGCCCGGTCGGCGATGTCCGCCAGCGTCGTCGCCTCGTACCCCCGCTCGCCCACCAGCTCGACGGTGGCCTGCAGGAGGCGCTCGCAGGAGCGGCGGCGCAACTCCTCGTTGACCGCTGCGCTTCGCGGAGACATGCGTTTAACTCCTGCGTTGACTGGCTCCGAGCCAATATACTCAGCGCGTACCGGGTTGTCCCGCCCGAGAGCGGGGCGGGAACCGGTGTGGCCGCTGATTCGGGCGATGCGGGGGATCGTCCGAGTCGGCGGCTTTCGCATGTCCGGGGGCCGTTCGCGACGGCCCCCCTCGCCGTCTCCCTCCGGGCGCCTCGCGTCAGGGTGACGTCTCGCGGTCCGCCGGGCGCCCGGCACGCCGCCGTGGGCGGAACCGCATCCGCCCCTTCTTGCGCCAGGCCACGACGACGGCCGCGGCGCCGGTCACCGCGATGAAGGCCGTGGCCGCGAGGAACGGGAGCGAGGTGGGCGACGCCGCGTGCCCGCCCGCGATCACGTAGGCCGTGGTGGTGGGCGTGCAGCCGAGCGCCGTGGCCAGCAGGAAGGGCAGCCACCCCATCCGCGACACGGCGGCGCAGTAGTTCACCGCCGCGAACGGCAGTCCCGGGAACAGCCGCAGCGCCAGCATCGACCGGAAGCCGTGCCGGCTCAGCTGCCGGTCTGCGGCCCTCAGCCACCGCCCGCGCAGCAGCGGGCGCAGCGCGTCCTGCCCCAGCAGCCGCCCCAGCCCGAACGCGACGGCCGAGCCCAGCACCGTGCCCACGACGGCCACCACGGTGCCGAGCGGGCCGCCGAAGAGCGCGCCGGCGGCGAGGTTGAGCACGGGGCGCGGCACGAACGCCGCGGTGCACAGCCCGTAGGCGCCGGTGAAGAGCAGCATCGCCGTCCCGCCGGACAGCCGGTGCGGCCAGCCCTCGGTGAGCAGCCGCTCGGGACGGCACACCAGCACGGCCGCCACGGCACAGGCGAGCAGCACGACGAGCAGACCCAGCCGGAACCACGGGGACAGCAGCGCTCGGGTGCGGCGCTCGGCGAGGCCGGGTGGCGGCACGGCGGGATCGAACATCGAAGGAGCGTAACCGACTCCTCCACCCGCCCGGGGTGCCGAAGCGTCACCCGGCACGGAAGCAGAAGCGAACGGTCACTTTTCGTTCGCCCGACCGGCCCCGGACCGTCGCGAGGACGACAGCCTCGCGCACATATTCACGTGCCCTTCCACCAGGCCCGTCCTACAGTTGCGGCCATGGAGGAGCGGCGGGAGGGGGCGGTCGAACGGGCCGGGCAGATGGCGCTGTTCGTGGCGGCGGAGCGCCGGGCGAGGCTCGCCCTGCGACAGGGGCACCTGGAGAAGGTGCTCACCGCCCAGCAGCTCAAGGCGGTCGTCCGGCACATGATCCAGACGTGGCTCGACGGTTTCACGACCGGCCGGAACCAGCGCTCCGGAGGCGACGAGGACTAGGGGGTGCCCGACGTGGCACCGGCCGGTCGCCCGGGTCGGCACAATGGGGGAGTGGACGAACCGATACCCGTGACCCGCGACGTCGACTGGGGCACCGCCAAGCTGATGCCCGACGTGGACCGGGACCGGGCCTGGCTGCTGACCGTCGACGGCGCACCCCAGTCCTACGTCGACCTGGACGACCCCACCCATCTGGAGTTCGAGTACGCGCAGCGCCTCGCGCACGTCCTGGACACCGTCGCCGAGCCCGGCCGGCCGCTGGACCTCCTCCACCTGGGCGGCGGGGCGCTCACCCTGCCCCGCTACGCCGCGGCCACCCGGCCCGGCTCGCGGCAGCGCGTCGTCGAGGCGGACCGCGCTCTGATCGCCCTCGTCGCGGAGCACCTTCCGGTGCCCGAAGGAGCCGGCATCGAGGTGCGGGCGGGGGACGCCCGCCGGGAGCTGGAGGCCGCGCCCGACGCCTGCGCCGACGTCATCGTCGCGGACGTCTTCGGCGGCTCCCGCGTCCCCGCCCACCTCGCCTCGCTCGAGTACGCGCGCACCGCCGCCCGGGTCCTGCGCCCGGCCGGCTACTACGTGGCCAACCTCGCGGACGGCGCGCCCTTCGACTTCCTGCGCTCCCAGGTGGCCACCTTCGCGGCCGTCTTCGAGCAGCTGTGCCTGATCGCCGAGCCGTCGATGCTGCGCGGCCGGCGCTTCGGCAACGCCGTCCTCGTCGCCGCGCACACCGAGCTGCCGGTGGCCGCCCTCTCCCGGCTCGCCGCCGCCGACGCCTTCCCGGCCCGCGTCGAGCACGGGCCGGGCCTGGTGCGCTTCGCCGCCGGGGCGCGGCCGGTGGGCGACGCGGACGCGGTGCGGTCGCCGGAGCCGCCGGGCGGCTCGTTCGGCATCGGCTGAGGCGGCCGCGTCAGGAGGACGACAGCGGGCGCAGCGTGCTCATGATCTTCTTGATGGTGTCGTCCGGCAGCTCGCCGCTGAACCCCGTGCCGGCGTAGAGCACCCAGGTCGCCAGGTCGCCGCTGGTGTCCTTGTAGGTCACCGTGTAGGCCTTGCCGTCCGTCGAGCACTTGTCCGTCTTGTTGACGCCCGTGACGGTCGCCGAGGCCGTCTGGCCGCTGAGGCCGTGGTCGCTCTTGAACGGCTTGGCCTTCACGGTCTCGACGTGTCCGGTCTGCTTGACGTCGAACGCCGAGATGACCCAGTTCTCGGCCTCGATCTCCGCGGCGCTCTCCTGGCTCTTGGCGCCCTGCGCGCCCTTGGTGCCCGCGCCGCCCCGCGAGGAGGTGGGGGTGCAGTCCCCCTTCTTGTACATGGCGGTGGAGGTCATGATGACCAGGGGCTTGCCCTTGTCGTCCTCGAAGCCGGTGGAGAGGGTGGGCGGGTTGACCGTCCAGTCCGGGGGCACGTCGAAGGCGTTGTGCCGCTTGGAGCTGACGACCACCTTCCAGCCGTCGACGACCGGCTT
This sequence comes from Streptomyces cinnamoneus, assembly GCF_002939475.1. NCBI lineage: Bacteria > Bacillati > Actinomycetota > Actinomycetes > Kitasatosporales > Streptomycetaceae > Streptomyces > Streptomyces cinnamoneus. The sequence continues at coordinate 6,286,017 of NZ_PKFQ01000001.1, forward strand.
GACCTCGCCGCCCGCGCGGGGGTTGTCCTCCGGGCCTTGCGAGCCCTGGGCCGGGGACGCCGGGGCCGAGGGCGGCGCCGTCGCCGCCTTGGGCTGGTCCTTCCCCCCGCCGCCCTCGTCGTCCCCGCCGTCGTCCTTGAGGACGACCACGCCGGTGACCACGGCGGCGGCGACCACGGCCAGCGCGGCGGTGAGCGCGATCACCGTGCCGCGCTTCTTGCCGTTGCCGGGCTGCGGTGCGCCGGGCGGGCCGGCCGGGCTCTGCCACTGGGGCTGCCCGGGCTGGCCCGGCTGGCCGAACGCGCCGGGCTGCGGGCCGCCGGGCTGCTGGTAGGGATTGGGCTGCTGAGGGTAGCCCGGCTGCTGGTACGGGTTGGGTTGCTGCTGACCCGCCGACTGGTACGGGTTGGGTTGCTGCGGGTTCTGCTCGCCCCCGGGCGGCTGCTGTCCTGGCCACATGGCGGATAACCATAGAGGGCGTGGTGAGGGCCGTTTCCCCGTACCCCTTCCCGCCGCTTGCTACCGGCTGGTAACTTTCCGCCCATGTCACAGACCCAGCCCTCGATCGGCGAGGCCCTCGCGGCCACCGTGCCCATGGTCCGCACCCTCAACCTCGCCTTCGGCGAGACCACCGCCGAGCGCGCCGTCCTCCGCCTGCCCGACCAGCCCGACTACCACAACCACGTCGGGGGTCCGCACGCCGGCGCGATGTTCACCCTGGCCGAGTCCGCGAGCGGCGCCATCGTCCTCGCCGCCTTCGGCCACCTGCTCTCCCGGGCCGTCCCGCTCGCCGTGCGGGCCGACATCGCCTACAAGAAGCTCGCCATGGGTCCGGTGACCGCGACCGCCGAGCTGGGCCGCCCGGCCGACGAGATCGTCGCGGAGCTGGACGCGGGTCAGCGCCCGGAGTTCCCCGTGCGGGTCTCGATCACGCGCGAGGACGGCGCGGAGACGGGCGAGATGACGATCTGGTGGACGCTGCGGCCGAACGCGTAGCCACGACCGCCGGGTGAGTGCCGCCCCGGCCGGAGTTGCGGAAGGGCCCTGGCCGGGTAGCCGGCCAGGGCCCTTCCGCACGCGTGCGGACACGGTCGTCCCGGGGCTCGTCCCGGCTGGGCGCACGGCGCGCGGCCTTCGCGCGCGGATGCTGCGGGAGGACGTCGCGGCGGAGCGGCGGCTGTTCTGGAAGGAGCTCGCGGCCCTCCTGGTGATCGCGCTCGTCGTCGCGCTCATGGCCTGTTTGTGCGAACCCGTAGCCGCTCCGGCTCAACCAACGGGGCCGTTCGGGAGTCTTTACCTCCAGTAGGCTTTCCCGGGGCACGTCATCACGTCATGCGGTGCGTCGCGGGGCAGCAGGTCGACTACCGGGGAGGAACCGGCGTTGCACATCCAGGAGTGGCTCGAGACAGTACCGGCGATAGCCGTCTACCTCCTGGTGGGCGGGGTCATCGGGCTGGAGAGCCTGGGCATCCCGCTTCCCGGCGAGATCGTGCTCGTCAGCGCCACGCTGCTCGCCGCCACCCAGGACCACATCAACCCCTACGTGCTGGGCGCCTGCGCGATCACCGGCGCCGTGGTCGGCGACTCGATCGGCTACCTGATCGGCCGCAAGGGCGGCAAGCCCCTGCTCGCCTGGCTCGGCCGGAAGTTCCCCAAGCACTTCGGCCCCCACCACGTGGCCACCGCCGAGCGCTCCTTCCAGAAGTGGGGCATGTGGGCGGTCTTCGTCGGCCGCTTCATCGCCCTGCTGCGCATCTTCGCCGGCCCGCTGGCGGGCGTGCTGCGGATGCCGTACTGGAAGTTCCTGATCGCCAACGTGCTCGGCGGCATCGTCTGGGCCGGCGGTACCGTCGCGGTCATCTACTCCGTGGGCAAGGTCGCCGAGGAGTGGCTGAAGAAGTTCTCCTGGCTCGGCCTCGTCGCCGCCCTGCTCTTCGGTCTGGGCTCGTTCGTCGTGATGCGGATCAAGGCCAAGAAGGCCGCGGCCGCCCAGGACGCCGAGGAGAAGGCCGCCCGGCCCGAGAACGAGGCCGTCGCCGCCGAGTAGGCGACACGGCGCCCCTCATGAGAACGGCCCCCGGTGCCCACCGGGGGCCGTTCTCATGTGATCTTGACCCCAGCAGGACCGTTCCGCGGACGGCTTTCGCATAGCGTGCCCCTGGACGGAGCTGGTGCGCGGCGTGAGGAGACGGCGATGACGGAGCGGGCGCTGATCGCGGGCGTGGGCGGCAAGGAGCCGGAGATCGACCTGGAGGCGTTCACCGCGCCGACGTCCGTCGTGGTCGGCGACGTCACCCTGGCCGCCGGCGTGAGCGTCTGGTACCACGCGGTGCTGCGCGCCGACTGCGGGCCGATCACGCTCGGTGCCGACAGCAACGTTCAGGACAACTGCACCGTGCACGTCGACCCCGGCTACCCGGTCACGGTCGGCGAGCGGGTGACGGTCGGGCACAACGCGGTCCTGCACGGCTGCACCGTCGAGGACGACGTCCTGGTCGGCATGGGCGCGACCGTCCTCAACGGCGCCGTGATCGGGGCCGGTTCGCTGGTCGCGGCCCAGGCGCTCGTGCCCCAGGGGATGGTGGTGCCGCCCGGCTCGCTGGTCGCCGGGGTGCCGGCCAAGGTCCGCCGGGAGCTCACCGCCGAGGAGCGCGAGCACATCCAGGTCAACGCCGCGATGTACGTCGGGCTGGCGAAGGCCCACCGCGAGGCGCTGGACGGCTAGCGGGCTCAGCCCGTCGCCAGCAGCACCGTGCCCACCAGGGCCAGGCCCGCCCCGGCCGCCTGGACCGCGCGCAGCTTCTCGCGCAGCACGCCGCGCGCGGCCAGCGCCGTGACCACGGGGTAGAGCGAGGCGAGGACGGCCGCGACGGTCACCGGGCCGTTGTGGGCCGCCACGCTGTACGTGCCGTTGGCGGCCACGTCCGCGAGGCCGACGAAGGCCAGCGCGGGCAGCGCCGAGCGGACCGTGCCCCACCCCTCGGGCGGCAGCACCGCGGCCCCGCGGCGCGCGGACACGTAGAGGCTGCCCGCGCCGACCACCACGTTGCACAGCCGCTGCACGAACAGGGCCAGGAACAGGCCGGTCACGTTGTGCGAGGCCTCGGAGATCAGCGCCATCACCGAACCGAAGCCGAAGGCCGCCACGAGCGTGAGCACCAGGGTCTGCCGCTGCACGGGCGCGCCGCCCAGCCCCGGGCCGCTCGCCAGGACGACACCGGCCACGGCCACCGCGATGCCCGCGAACTGCAGGATGCCGGGGCGCTCGCCGAGGACCAGACCCACGCCCAGCGGCACGGCGACGCCGCCGAGCGCGCCGAGCGGGGAGACGACGCCCATGGGGCCGAGGGCGAGGGCCTTGTAGAAGGCGAGCATCGCCGCCGGGCCGACCACGCCCGCGGCGACCGCGTACCAGAGCTGGGGCCCGGCCTCCGACCAGCCACCCGTGGCCACGACGACCGCCCCCAGCGCGCCCACGGCCAGCAACTGCGAGACCAGGACCACGGTCAGGGCGGGCATGCGCCGTGTGAGCAGCCCGCCGCCGAAGTCGGCCAGCCCCCACATGAGGCTGGTGGCCAGGGCGAAGACCGGTGTCATGGGGAAGACCTCGCAGTACAGTGTGGTGAACAGTGACCCCGGACACCGTAGTACATGGTGCTGAACTTCTTTAAACAATATTTTGGACGGGACGGATCGTGACGGACCTCGACCAGCTCACGCAGTCGCTCGCCCGCAACCTCAAGCGCTGGCGCAACGAGCGCAACTTCACCCTCGACGCCCTGGCGGCCCGCTCCGGCGTCAGCCGAGGGATGATCATCCAGATCGAGCAGGCCCGCACGAACCCCAGCGTCGGCACCACCGTCAAGCTCGCCGACGCGCTCGGCGTCAGCATCACCACCCTCCTCGACTATGAGCAGGGCACGCGCGTGCGGCTCGTATCGCCGGAGCAGGTGGTGCGCATGTGGTCCACCGAGGCCGGCAGCCACACCTCCCTGCTCGTGGGCGCCGACGCGCGGGGTCCGCTGGAGCTGTGGGAGTGGCGGCTCGTGCCCGGCGACAGCAGCGCCTCGGACCCCCACCCGCCGGGCACGGTCGAGATGCTGCGCGTGACCGCCGGTGAACTCACGCTCGTGGTCGACGGGGAGGAGCACCGGCTCGCCGCCGGCACCTCCGCGACCTTCGACGCGGACGTGCCGCACACCTACCGCAACGACGGCGACCGGCCCGTGGAGATGACCATGGTCGTCGCCGTGCCCCCCGCCCGCTGAACGGCGGCCCGCGGCCTCAGCCGGGGCTGACGGTCCCCGCCCACCGGGACACGTCGAGCGACAGGGCCGTCGAGTGCTCGGCGAAGCCCAGGCTCCGGTACAGCGCCTCGGCTTCCTCCGTGGCGTGCAGGTCCACCCGCGTGACGCCGCGCGCCGCGAACAGCTCCAGCAGGGCCTCGGTCGTCGCCCGCGCGAAGCCGCGGCCGCGGTAGCGGGGGTCCGTGCACACGGTGAAGACGAACCCGAACCGCCCCGTGGGGTGCCCCGGCGCCGGCAGCCGCTCCTCGATCCGCCCCAGCGAGCACGCGGCCAGATGCGGGCCGCCCGCCGCCGGATCGCCGTCGACGACGAACCCGCACAGCCCCGGCCGGCTCGTGTCCGCGAGCTGCCGGCGGGCGATCTCCTCGGCGGTGCGCTCCCAGTCCCCGGGGCTGTCCTCTCCGCTCATCGCGGCGAACATCAGCCGGCGCAGCCGGACGATCTCGGATGCGTCCCCGGGGCGGGCCGGGCGTGTGATGATCATGAACGGACGCTAACGCACGCCCGCCGCGGGGCGGCGGTCAGACCCGGCGCGCCAGCCGGGGGATCTCGATGGCCGGGCAGCGGTCCATCACCATCAGCGCTCCGGCGGCGCGCGTCCGGTCGTAGGCGTCCTCGTCGATCACGCCCAGCTGGAACCAGACCGCCTTCGCGCCGATCCGCACGGCCTCGTCCGCGACCGGGCCGGCCAGCTCGGACCGGACGAAGACGTCGACGACGTCGACGGGGAAGGGGATCTCCGCCAGCGAGGCGTACCCCCGCTCCCCGAGCACCGTCTCGGCTTTCGGATGCACGGGCACGACGCGCTTGCCGTGCCGCTGGAGGAACTCGGCGACGCCGTGCGCGGCGCGCTGCCGGTTGGACGACAGCCCCACGACCGCCCAGGTGTCGCCCGTGCCTTCGATGATCTTCCGGATGATCCCCGGTTCTGCGTACATGCCCGCTCAACGAGCGGGCCCACGCGAGCATTCCCAAGATCCGCGGCATCTCCGAGGGAGGCGGACCGCCGCCGCCCGGACCGGGCGGCGCCGGTGCGCGAGGTGCTCAATTAGGCTTGCGGGATGCAGGACGAGTACCGGACGGTCGAGCACGAGGGCGTGCACGAGATAGAGATCAGCAGATCGCGCTTCATCTGCGCCCTCGCCCCGGCCGCCACCGAGGAAGAGGCCCAGGCCTTCGTCGCGTGCGTCCGCAAGGAGCACCCCACCGCCCGCCACCACTGCTGGGCCTACGTCATCGGTGCCGACGGATCCGTCCAGAAGGCCAGCGACGACGGCGAACCGGGCGGCACCGCGGGCGTGCCCATGCTGCAGATGCTCGTCCGGCGCGAGACGCGTTACGTCGTCGCCGTCGTCACGCGCTACTTCGGCGGCGTCAAGCTCGGCGCGGGCGGGCTCATCCGCGCCTACGGCGGCGTCGTCGGCGAGGCCCTCGACACCCTCGGCACCGTGACCCGCAGGCGCTTCAGGCTGGCGACGGTCGGCATCGACCACCAGCGCGCCGGAAAGCTGGAGAACGAACTGCGCGCCACCGGCCGCGCGGTGCGCGAGGTGACCTACGGCGCGGACGTCAGCATCGAGATCGGCCTGCCCGAGGCCGACGTCGCGGCGTTCCGCGCCTGGCTCGCGGACACCACGGCGGGAGCGGCCCGCTTCGAACTGGGCGGCGAGGCGTACGGGGACGCCACGTGACGGCCGAGGGACCCGGCGCCGGTGCCGCGGGCCGCACCCGACGAGACGACGAAGACCTGCTGCGGGGAGCGGACCGTTGAGGATCCTGCACACCTCGGACTGGCACCTGGGCCGGTCCTTCCACCGCGTCGGCCTGCTCGGGGCGCAGCGCGACTTCCTCGACCACCTGGTCCGCACCGTGCGCGAGGCGCGCGTCGACGCCGTGCTCGTCGCCGGCGACGTCTACGACCGCGCCGTGCCGCCGCTGTCCGCCGTCGAGCTGTTCGACGAGGCCCTCCACCGGCTCGCCGACCTCGGCGTGCCCACCGTCATGATCTCCGGCAACCACGACTCGGCGCGGCGGCTCGGCGTGGGCGCCGGCCTCATCGAGCGGGCCGGCATCCATCTGCGCACCGACCCCGCCGGGTGCGGCACGCCCGTCCTGCTCGCCGACGAGCACGGCGACGTCGCCCTCTACGGGCTGCCCTACCTCGAACCCGCCCTCGTCCGGGAGGAACTGGGAGCCACCGCGGCCGGGCACACCGCCGTGCTCGAAGCCGCCATGGGCCGGGTGCGCGCCGACCTCGCCGGCCGGGCCCCCGGCACCCGGTCCGTCGTGCTCGCCCACGCCTTCGTCGCCGGCGGCGCCTCCAGCGACAGCGAGCGCGACATCACCGTCGGCGGCGTCGCCGCCGTACCGCCCGAACTCTTCGCCGGCGTCGACTACGTCGCCCTCGGGCACCTGCACGGCTGTCAGACCATCACCGAGCGCGTGCGCTACTCCGGCTCCCCCCTCGCCTACTCCTTCTCCGAAGCCGACCACCGCAAGACGATGTGGCTGGTGGAACTCGGCGCGGACGGCTCCCTGACCGCCGAGCGCGTCGACTGCCCCGTGCCGCGCCCGCTCGCGCGCCTCAGGGGCCCGCTGGAGGACCTCCTGGCCGACCCCCGCCTCGAACGGCACGAGGACGCCTGGGTGGAGGCCACCCTCACCGACCCCGTGCGCCCCCAGGAGCCCATGGCCCGCCTCGTCCGGCGCTTCCCCCACACCGTCAGCCTCGTCTTCGACCCCGACCGGGCCCCCGAGGACCCGCTCGCCTCCTACGCCCAGCGGCTGCGCGGCCGCACCGACCAGCAGATCGCCGAGGACTTCGTGGCCCACGTACGCGGCGGACAGGGACCCGACGACGCCGAGCGGACCGTGCTCACCGCGGCGCTCGACGCCGTACGGCTCGACGAGACCGTCCGGGAGGTGGCCGGGTGAGGCTCCACCGGCTCACCGTCACCGCCTTCGGGCCCTTCGGCGGCACCGAGCACGTCGACTTCGACGAGCTGTCGGCCGGCGGGCTCTTCCTGCTGCACGGACCCACCGGCGCCGGCAAGACCTCCGTCCTCGACGCGGTCTGCTACGCCCTCTACAACGAGGTCCCCGGCACCCGCCAGGGCAGCGGCCTGACCCTGCGCAGCGACCACGCCGAGGCGGGGACACCCACCGAGGTGGTGCTCGAACTCACCGTCGCCGGACGCCGGCTGGAGATCACCCGGCGCCCCGAGCAGCTCCGCCCCAAGAAGCGGGGCGCCGGCTTCACCAAGGAGAAGCCCCACAGCGCGCTGCGCGAGCGGCCCCCCGGGGGCGACTGGAAGGGACTCAGCCGCTCCCACCAGGAGATCGGCGAGGAGATCAGGCAACTGCTCGGCATGAGCCGCGAGCAGTTCTGCCAGGTCGTCCTGCTGCCGCAGGGCGACTTCGCCCGCTTCCTGCGCGCCGAGGACACCGCACGCGGCAAGCTGCTGCGCAGCCTCTTCGGCACCGGCCGCTTCCTGGCGGTGGAGGAACGGCTCGCGGAGCTGCGCCGCGAGGCGGAGGCACAGGTGCGGGAGGGCGACGAGCGGCTGCTGCGGCTCGGCCACCGGATGCGGCAGGCCGCGGCCGACCCCACGCTGCCGGAGGTCGGGGTGCCGGCACCGGCGACGGCGACCCCGGCGGCGACCGGGCGCGGCACCGAGGCGGCCCGTACCGCCGGCGGCGTCCCGCGGACCGCCCGCGGCCGTGCGACCGTGCCCGGCCCCCGCGCCGCCGAGCCGCCGCTCGCGCCGGGCGACCCGGGACTGGCCGAGGCCGTGCTGGAGTGGGCCGCCCTGGCCCGCACCGGAGCGCGCGAACGGCAGACCGTCGCCGAGGCCGCCGTCGCCGCCGCGGAACAGGTCCACCGCGCCGCGCACGACCACGCCGACGAGGTGCGGGAACTGGCCCGCTCGCAGCGCCGGCACGCCGAGGCGGAGCAGCGCGCGGCGGCCCTGCGGGAGCGGCGCCCCGAGCACGACGAGGTACGGCGGCGCCTGGAGCGGGCCCTGGCCGCCGAGGCCGTCGCCCCCGCACTGGAACTGCGCGACAAGGCCGAAGCCGGGCTGCTCGCCGCCGCCGCGGCCGAGCGACGGACCCGCCAGGCGCTCCCGGACGCCCACCGCGACGGTGACGCCGGGCACCTGGCCGCCGCCGAGCACGCCCTCCGCGAGGAGCTCGGCGCGCTGACCGCCGCCCGCCGGGCCGAGGCCCGGGCCGCCGGCCTCGTCCGCGACCTCGCGGAGCTGGGGCGGGCGGCCGGCGCCGACGAGGAGGTGCTGGCCGAGACCGGCGAGTGGCTCGACGCGTGGGAGACCACGCGCCGCGACCACCGGCAGCGCATCGACGCCGCCCAGGAGGCGGTGGGGCTCGCCGAGCGGCTCGGCGGGCAGCTGGAACCGGCCCGGCGCAGGCTCCAGGCCGCGCGCCGCCGTGACGAGCTCGCCCGCGAGGTCACCGGTGCCGAGACCCGCCTCCTCGCCGCCCGCGAGGACGCGGCCGCGGCCCGCGAGCACTGGCTCGGGCTCAAGGACCGCCGGCTGCGCGGGATGGCCGCGGAGCTCGCGGCGGGGCTGACCGCCGGGGAGCCGTGCGCGGTCTGCGGTGCGGCCGAGCACCCCGCCCCCGCCCGCCCGGCCGCCGGCCACGTGGACCCGGCGGCCGAGGAGGCCGCCCTCCAGGCCCACCAGCGGGCCGAGGCCGTCCGCGAGGAGGCGGCCGGCCGCCTGCGGTCCCTCCGAGAGGCCCGCGACGTCGCGACCGCCGAGGCGGGACCGGCGGCCGTGGACGAACTGGCCCGCGACGTGGCCGAGGTGGAGCGCTCCCTGGCCGCGGCCCGGGACGCCTCCGCCGGTCTGCACGAGGCCCGGCAGGCCCTCGCCGCCGCCGAGGCCGAGTGCGAGCGGCGCCGCGCCGCGCAGGAGGAGGCGCGGCTGCGCGTCGCGGCCCGCTCCTCCCGGCGGGAGCAGCTCGCACGCGAACTGCGCGCGCTGGAGGAGGAACTGGAGCAGGCCCGCGGGGGAGAGGAGAGCGTCGCCCGCAGGGCCGCCCGGCTGGAGGAGCGGCTGGTGCTCCTCGCCGGGGCGGCCGAGGCCGCACGGGAGGCCGGGCGGGCGGCGGACCGTCTCAAGGAGGCCGACGCGCAGCTCGCCGACGCGGCGTACCGCGCCGGCTTCGACACCCCCGCGCTGGCCGCCGAGGCCCTGCTGAGCGCCGTCGAGAGGCGGGGACTGCAGGAGCGGCTCGACCGCTGGCGCAGCGAGGAGGCGGCGGTCGCCGCGGAGCTCGCCGACCGGGCCCTCACCGAGGCCGCCGCCCGGCCGCCCGCCGATCCGCAGGCCGCGCAGGCGGCCGCCGACGCGGCGACGGGCGCCCTGCGCCGGGCCTCCGCCGAGGAGGCCACGGCCCGCTCCCGCTGCGAGGACCTCGACCGGCTGTCCGCCGAGGCGGAGGCCGACGCCCGCCGGCTCGCCCCGCTGCGCGCCGAGCACCACCGGGTGGCCGAGCTCTCCTGGCTCGCCGCCGGCACCTCCGCCCGCAACGAGCGCAAGATGCGCCTGGAGTCCTACGTCCTGGCCGCACGGCTGGAGCAGGTCGCCGCCGCGGCGACGGCCCGCCTCCAGCGGATGTCGGCCGGCCGCTACACCCTCGTGCACTCCGACGCCAGGACCTCGGGCCGCGGCCGCTCCGGGCTCGGCCTGCACGTCGTCGACTCCTGGACCGGGCGGGAGCGCGACACCGCCACGCTCTCCGGCGGCGAGACCTTCTTCGCCTCGCTCGCCCTCGCCCTCGGCCTCGCCGACGTGGTCACCCAGGAGGCGGGCGGCACCCGTCTGGACACGCTCTTCATCGACGAGGGCTTCGGCAGCCTCGACGAGCAGACCCTGGACGAGGTCCTGGACGTGCTGGACTCCCTGCGCGAGCGCGACCGCAGCGTCGGCATCGTCAGCCACGTCGCCGACCTGCGCCGGCGCATCCCCGCGCAGCTCCAGGTCGTCAAGGAGCGGTCCGGCTCGGCTGTGCGGCACCGGACGGCGGTGACGTCCGGCTGAACGCCCGGCGGGGGAGCGGCGAGGAGTAGACCACGCTCGTGGTCACCGAGCCGAGGGCGCCGATCCGGCCCGCCACCTCCTCCAGGTGGCGCATGGAACGGGCCGAGACCTTGATGACGAAGCAGTCGTCGCCGGTGACGTGGTGCGCCTCCAGGATCTCGGGCGTCGAGGCCAGCAGGTCGTGGAAGGGCTTGTAGTTCCCGTTGGGGTAGCGAAGGCGCACGAACGCGAGCACCGGCATCCCCAGCTTCTCGGGGTCCACGACGGCCGTGTACCCGCCGATGATCCCGGCCTCCTCCAGCCGCCGCACCCGCTCGGTGACGGCGCTTGAGGACATGTTCACGGCACGGGCGAGCTCGGCGTAGCCCGCCCGGCCGTTGCGCTGGAGGGCGTCGAGGATGCGCCAGTCGGTGGCGTCGGGGGAATAGCCGGTCATGGCCGATGTCTAGCAGTGGAATCCCCTGTTCGGCAAGGGTTTTGCCGTGGATCCGGCATTCAACGCCGTGATCAAGGACCGTAGATTTTCGGGCATGACAGCAACGGCTTCCGCCCCCTCCGCCCCCCTGGCCCCGGCCGCTCCCAGCCCCGTCCTGGCCGTGCCGCCGGCCGCGCCCGAGGCCGCCGCGGCCTACTTCGCCGCCCGCCTCGCCTTCCACACCGACGTCGCCGACGTCCACGCCGCCCTCGCCGCCGGCACGGCGGACTTCGTGGTCGTCGACTCGCGCTCCACCGCGTCGTGGGACCAGGGTCACATCCCGGGCGCCGTCCACCTGCCCACCGCCCAGATCCCGGAGCTGGCGGCCCGGGTCCTCGACCCGGCCGTCCCCGTGGTCGTCCACTGCTGGGGTCCCGGCTGCGACGGCGCCACCCGCGCGGCCCTCGCCCTCGCCCGCCTCGGCTACCGCGTCAAGGAGATGCTCGGCGGCATCGAGTACTGGATCCGCGAGGGCTACGCCGTCGAGACCTGGGAGGGCCGCCGGCAGTCGCCCCCCGACCCGCTGACCGCCCCCGTGGACGCCGACGACTGCGGATGCTGAGCCGGCGCCCATCGGCTAGAGCGCCGACAGCTCCGCCACCAGGTCGTCCAGGCCCAGGGACCCCAGGGACAGGGCGGCCATGTGCCAGGCCTTGGCGTCGAACGCGTCGCCGTGGGCCGCGCGGGCCGCTTCCCGCCCCGCCAGCCAGGCGCGTTCGCCGAGCTTGTAGCCGATCGCCTGGGCCGGCATGCCCAGGTAGCGCACCAGCTCGCTCTCGACGTAGTCGGCCGGACGGCCGCTGTGCAGGCCGAAGAACTCCTGGGCCAGCTCCGGCGTCCAGCGCTCCCCGGGGTGGAAGGGCGAGTGCGCGGGGATCTCCAGCTCCAGGTGCATGCCGATGTCGATGATCACGCGCGTGGCGCGCATCATCTGGGCGTCGAGATAGCCGAGCCGGCGCTCGGGGTCGGTGAGGAAGCCCAGCTCGTCCATCAGCCGCTCCGCGTAGAGCGCCCAGCCCTCGCAGTTGGCGCTGACGATGCCGACGCCGGCCTGGTAGCGGGAGAGCCGGTCGGCGACGTGCATCCACTGGGCCAGCTGGAGGTGATGGCCGGGAACGCCCTCGTGGTACCAGGTGGACACCAGGTCGTAGACGGGGAAGCGGGTCTGGCCCATGGTCGGCAGCCAGGTGCGGCCGGGGCGGGAGAAGTCCTCCGACGGCTCGGTGTAGTACGGGGCCGCCGCGCCGCCCGCCGGGGCGATGTGGGACTCGACACGCTTGACGCGCTCGGCCAGTTCGAAGTGGGTGCCGTCCAACGCCTCGATCGAGTCGTCCATCAGCTTCTGCAGCCAGACCCGCACCTCCTCCACGCCCTCGATGTGCTCTCCGTGGACGTCGAGGTGGGCCAGCGCCTCCCACGGCGTCGCGGCGCCGGGCAGGATCTTCTCGGCCTCGGTGCGCATCTCGCCGATGAGCCGGTGGTATTCGGACCAGCCGTAGGCGTAGGCCTCCCGCAGGTCGAGGTCCGTGCCGTTCCAGTAGCGGGACCAGAGCGCGTACCGCTCACGGCCGACGACGTCGGGCGCCCCCTCGACGGCCGGGGCGTAGACGTCGCGCAGCCAGTCGCGCAGCGCCACCAGGGCACCCCGGGCGGCGGCGGCGCCGGCGTCGAGCCCGGCGCGCAGCTCCTGCGGGCCCTGCGCGGTGAAGTCGCCGAACCAGCCGTTGCCCGTGCCGATCCACTCCCCCAACTGGACGAGGACGGTGGCCACCTGGCGCGGGCCGGCGGGCAGCTTCTTCTCCAGGCCCTCGGCCAGCGAGGCCCGATAGCCCTCCAGGGCGGCGGGGACGGCGTGCAGCCGGTCGGTGATCGCCGACCAGTCCTCGGCGGTCTCCGTCGGCATGAGGGCGAAGACCTCGCGCACCGAGTGCAGCGGCGACTCCATGTTGCTTACCGCGCGCAGGTGCTCGTCGGCCTCGTGCACCGCGAGCCGTGCGGTCAGCCGCTCGCGCAACAGCCGGGCGCAGCGCCGCTCGTCGGCACTGTCGGCGCCCGGCCGCCGCTCGGCCTCGGTGAGCGCCGCCAGGGTCGCCCGGGCCAGGTCGGCCACGGCCCGCTCCCCGGCGGGGGAGTAGTCCGGCAGGCGCCGCGCGCACTCCGCGATCCCCAGGAAGGTACCGGTGATGGGGTCGAGTCGGACGTAGGCGTCGACGTAGGAGTCGGCGACCTGTCGGGGCAGCGGGGCGCTGGTCGTGTTCGGCATGCGCCCATCCTGGTACGCGGGAACGCGGCCGTCACCGCATTTTCGGGATCAACTGTCCAGAACGCGCCATGTCGTTCCGGTCGTGACGGGAGGGACGGGGCGGGCCCCCGTGAGCCGGGCGGTGACGACGAGGGTGCCGCCCTCGATCTGGTAGTCGAGCGGCAGGCCGAGGGCGCGCATGGCGGCGACCATGCCGGTGTTGGACGAGGTGGTCACGGCGTAGACGCTCTCGCAGCCCGCGTCACCGGCCAGGGCCACGAGGCGGCCCAGCAGTTCGCCGCCGATGCCGCGCCGCTGCCACTCGTCCTCGACCAGCAGGGCTGCCTCGGTCTCGTCGCCGTCCCACAGCAGGTGTCCGAGGGCGACGAGCCGGCCGGAGGCGGTGTACGCGGCGAGGGTGCGGCCGAAGCGCGGGCTCAGCAGGTGGCGCAGATAGCGGTCGGCGTCGCCGACCGGCCCGTGGTAGCGCAGGGCGAGCGTGGCCGGCGAGCAGCGGTCGTGCATCTCGCGGGCGGCGCCGAGGTCGCCGAGGTCGGCACGGCGCACGGTGATGTCGTTGCCCTCGGGCAGCGTGAGCACGTCGCTGCGCGGCGGCACCCGGGGGCCCAGCCGCGCGTCCAGCTCGACCAGGGCGCGGGCCCGGGCGAACTCGGTGGGGGTGAAGGGCAGGTGCGGGCGCTCGACGGTGATCGATCCGCCGGAGGGGTCCCGCAGCCGCATCACCGTCTCCTCCAGCAGCCCGTCCTCGGGTACGGGCGCGTTGGCGCCGCCGCCGCGGGGGGAGCGGGCCGGCACCGAGTGGATGGTGCAGCGGCCCAGCAACTGCCGGAGTGCCAGGGGCAGCTCCGCCGCGTCCAGCGCGGTGCGAGTGGCGAGGTTCAGCACCCGGGTGGGGGCGTCGACCAGGTCGTGGGCGTCGGCCCGCTCCAGCCAGGTCTCCCGGCCGCCCCCGCTGCCGGCGGCGCCCGTGAGCACGCCCGGCGCCAGCGTGGCGGGGGCGCGCAGCAGTAGTTCGTCGACCGTGCCGTCGGCCAGCGGATGCGTCTGGAGGGCGAGGATGTCGACGCCGTGGCCGGCCAGGGCCAGGCACAGCGTGGCGAGGCTGCCCGGCTCGTCGCGCACCGTCGTGCGCATCCGCCACAGGGCCGTCTCGCCCGTCCCGCCCGCGGCGGGGCCGGCGCCCGGTGCGGTGGCCGGGGGCACGGCGGGGGCGGGGGCGGTGGGGCGGTGGCGCCCGGACCACCAGGTGTGGAAGCCGGCGGTGCCCAGCAGGGCCGCGGCCGACGCGACCAGCAGGGTCGGGCCGTCCGGGCCGTGGGCGACGGTGTTCGCGACGGCGTCGGCCGTGGCGACCGCGGTGAACAGAGCCGCCAGTTCCACCAGGTCGCGGCGCCAGTGGTGGTGCCGGGGGGAGCGAGGGTGCCGGGGGGCGTTCTGCGCGGACGTCTCGTCGGTCATGCCGCCACCATGACGGAACGGTGTTGCGTGATCACGAACGTCCTGTGTCCGATGAGTAAAGGACGCTTCTGTTCGCTTCTGTTCCGACGTGGGGTATTCCTCTGGCGTTCGCCGGGGCGGCGGAACGCATCCGAGAACCGGCCCGGGCCTCTCCTAGTCCTTGAGCGCCCTCAGCGCGTCCTCCACGCCCCGGTGGAAGGTGGGATAGGCGTAGATCATGTGCCGGAGCGTCTCGACGGGCACCTGCCCCTGCACGGCGACCGCCAGCCCGTACACCACCTCGCCGCCCATGGGCCCCGCCGCCGTGGCCCCGACCAGCACGCCCCGCCCGGTGTCCTCGACGAGTTTCACCAGGCCCTCGTTGCCGGCCTTGTGGATCCAGCCGCGGGCCGACGCCGGCACCCGCGCCAGCCCCGTCCGCACGCGCAGCCCCTTGCCCCGGGCCTGTTCCTCGGTCAGCCCCACCGCGCCCACCTCGGGATCGGTGAAGGTCACCCGTGGCAGGGCGCGGTAGTCGGCGTCCGGGACCGGCTCGCCCAGCACGGTCCGGGCCACGATCTCCGCCTCGTACATCGCCACGTGCGTGAAGGCCCCGTGCCCGGTCACGTCGCCGACGGCCCACAGCCCGGGCGCCACCCGCAGCCTGCCGTCCGTCCTCAGGGCCCGGTCCGCCGGATCCAGGCCCACGGTCTCCAGGCCGAGGCCGGTGAAGTCCGTCCGGCGGCCCGTGGCGACCAGGAGCTGATCCCCTGTCAGCTCCGTGTCGTCCTCCAGCACCACCGTGAACGCGTCCCCCTCGTGCCGCACGCGGGCCGCCCGCGCCCCCGTCCGCACGGTCAGCCCCTCGCGGGCCAGCACCTCGGCCACCAGCTCGCCCGCCTCCGGCTCCTCGGCCGGGATCAGCCGGTCCATCGCCTCGACGACGGTCACGTCGGTGCCGAAGCGGGCGAAGGCCTGGGAGAGCTCCACGCCGATGGCGCCACCGCCGAGGACCAGCAGGGACCGCGGCGGCTCCTTCGCGGCGACCGCGTCCCGGTTGGTCCAGTACGGCACCTCCTTGAGCCCCGGGACCGGGGGGATCTGGGGCTTGGTGCCCGTCGCGACGACGATCGCGTGCCGGGCCTCGAAGACGCCGCCGTCGGGGCCGTCCACCTCCACCCGGCCGGGCCCGGCCAGCCGGCCGCGCCCGCGCACCAGCCGGCCGCCCTTGTCGGCGAAGCGGTCGGCGGCCGCCGCGTCGTTCCAGTCGTCGGTGGCCTCCTCGCGGATGCGGGAGGCCACCGGTGCCCAGTCGGCGGCGACCCGCGCCGCGCCGGCCATGCCGGGCACGCGCCGCGCCTCCGCCAGCAGGTTCCCGGCGCGGATCATCATCTTGCTCGGCACGCAGGCCCAGTACGGGCACTCGCCGCCGACCAGCTCGGCCTCCACACCCACCACGTTCAGCCCGGCCTCGGCCAGCCGCCCCGCCACGTGTTCGCCGCCCGGACCCATGCCGATGACGACGACATCCACCTGCTCGGCCACAGCACCGCACCTTCCTGACGAGGGACCGGACTGCCACCATCCCACCGGTCCCCCGGAGCGTCACTGTCCGACGCGCCCCGGCTGGAGCACCTTGGTGAACAGGACCCCGCCCCGCTCGTCGCGCAGGCGCACGGTCAGCTCGCCGCTCTCCCCGTCGATGGCGACCTCGCCGAAGAACTGGCTGTCCTGCCCGGGCGGGACGTTCGCCGCGGCGGGCGCCTTGACGAAGGGCTGGGCCGGGCCGAACGTGCCGTCCAGCTTCACCGCGGGGAAGCCGCCCGCGTTCAGCGGACCGGTCACGAACTCCCAGAACGGTGCGAAGTCCGTGAACGCCGCCCGCGCGGGGTCGTAGTGCTGTGCGCTGGTGTAGTGCACGTCGGCCGTCAGCCACACCGTGCCCGTGACGCGCTGGTGCTTGATGTGCCGCAGCAGGTCCGCGATCTGCAGCTCGCGGCCCAGCGGCGCCCCCGGGTCGCCCTGCGCCACCGCCTCGAAGTTCACCGCCCCGTCCGTGACGACCAGGCCCAGCGGCATGTCCGAGGCGATCACCTTCCACACCGCGCGCGAACGCGTCAGCTCCCGCTTGAGCCACCGCAGCTGCCGCTCGCCCAGGATGCCCCGGGCGTCGTCGGGCTGCCGGCCCGGGGAGTTGGCGTCGCGGTAGGCGCGCATGTCCAGGACGAAGACGTCGAGCAGCGGGCCGTGACGCAGCACGCGGTAGATCCGCCCGTCGGCGTCCGGTCGCCGGGTGGACAGGGGGAAGTACTCCGAGAACGCCCGCAGCGAGCGGGCCGCCAGCACGTCGGCCCGCTTCTCGGTGTAGCGCGCGTCGTCCAGGAGCTGGCCCGGGTACCAGTTGTTGTGCACCTCGTGGTCGTCCCACTGCGCGACGACGGGCACGTGGGCGTTGAACTCCCGCAGGTGCTCATCCATCAGGTTGTAGCGGAACGCCCCGCGGAACTCCGCGAGCGTCTCGGCCACCTTGGACTTCTCCTCGGTGGTGACGTTCCGCCAGGTGCCGCCCCCGGGCAGGGCCACGGTCGCCGGGATCGGGTTGTCGGCGTAGATGGTGTCACCGCTGCACAGGAAGAAGTCCGGGTCCAGCTCCCGCATGCGCGCGAAGATCCGGTAGCCGCCCAGGTCGGGGTTGATGCCCCAGCCCTGTCCGGCGAGGTCGCCCGACCAGACGAACCGCACGCCCTCCCGCCGCGCCGGAGCGGTGCGGAACGTGCCGTACACCGGGCGGCCCGTGCGGCGGGGGTCGTCCGGGTCGGCCAGCAGCACCCGGTAGTGGATCCGCTCGCCGGGCGGCAGCCCGCGCAGGGCCGTGCGTCCGGTGAAGTCCGTGCCGGGCCCGAGGAGCGGGCCGGCCCAGCGCCGCACGGTGCGGAACGACTCCGTCGCCGAGGTCTCCACGACCATCCTGGCCGGCCGGTCCGAGCGCACCCACACCAGTCCCGAGGAAGCGGTCACGTCGCCGGTCTGCACGCCCCAGCCGGCGTCGGGCCGCCCCGACAGGGCCAGGGCGGGAGCCGCCGCGGCCAGGGGCGGCAGCGCGGCCGCGCCGGCGGCGGCCACCGTCCCCCGCAGCACCGTCCGCCGCCCGACCGCGAGCCCCGATCCGTACGCCTTCGCCATGCCGCATGACCTCCCGTGTCCGGCCGACGTCCGTCGTCGTCACCGGGTTACTACCGGCGCCACGTGCCCGGCGGCTGAACACGCCGTGAACAAGGGGCGCGTCCGGCCCGTGAGATGACGGAGGTCACTCCCGTCGCCCCACCGTCCGGGTCTGCGGCGGTCGAGGACGTCAGCGCGAGGTGTCCAGGATGACGCGGGCGACGAGCGCCGGGTCGTCGCTCATGGGGACGTGGCCGCAGCCCGGCAGCCGCACGAGCCGGGCCCCGGGGATCACCTTCTTCGCGCGTACCCCCTGCCGGGGCAGGAGCAGCCGGTCGCCGGTGCCCCAGGCGATGGTCACCGGCATGTCCGGCACGTCGTGGGTGAAGCGGACGGCGCGCCCGGCGGCCAGGGTGGCCTCGAAGCCGGTCGCCTCGCGCAGCGCCCGGGTCTCGGCGACCACCGCGTCGGGCGAACGGCGGCCGGGGCGCGTGTAGATGGTGCTGACCAGCGCCGCCCGGCCCGCCGCCGTACGGGCCAGGGCGGCGACGGCCCGTTCGGGCAGCCGCAGCGCGCCCTGCCGCATGCCCGTCAGCATCCCGAAGGCCCAGCGGCGCTCGGCCTCGGTCCAGAAGCCGCCGGGGGACAGCGCCGTGACGGACCGTACGAGCTTCTCGTGGCCGAGGGCCAGGGCGAGGATGCCGCCGAGGGAGTTGCCCGCGACGTGCGGCCGGTCCAGGCCGAGCGCCTCGAAGAACGCGCGGAGCACCGGGGTCACTCCCCGGAGGTCGTAGGCGACGCCGTCGGGGAGCGCGGGGGACGCCCCGAAGCCCGGCAGGTCGACGGCGATGACGTCCCGTTCGGCGGCGAGGACGCCCACGACGGGGTCCCAGGCCTGGAGGTGGTGGCCGATGCCGTGCAGCAGGACCAGGGGTTCGCCGTCCCCGAGCCGTTCGTAGTGCACCTCGGTCGTGCGCTGACCAGAGGGCGTGTCGACGGCAAAGGAGATCTTCTCGGTCATGCGTGGCTCCTCGTCATCCGTGGGGCGACGTACTGAGACAGGATGTCAGCAACGGTTACCGGAGGGTAGATGCCGGCGGGGCGGGACCGGCCTCCGGTGGCGCGCGATGAGAGCGGGTTCACGTGGACAACGCCCGCCGGTCTCGGGTGGGATGGGGCCGTGACCGCAAGCGACGCCGTGCTCGACGCCTTCGAAGAACACCGTTCCACGCTGACCGGGGTGGCCTACCGCATGCTGGGGCGCTTCGCCGACGCGGAGGACGTGGTCCAGGAGGCGTGGCTGCGCTGGTCGCAGGCCGGCCGGGAGGACGTCCGCGACCCGCGCGGCTATCTGGTGCGCGTCACCACGCGGCTCGCCGTCGACCGGCTGCGCCAGGTCACCGCGCGGCGCGAGGCCTATGTGGGGCCCTGGCTTCCCGAGCCCGTTTTCACGGACCTGGGCGAGGCGGTGCCGGACACCGCGGAGCGGGCCGTGCTCGCCGACTCGGTCTCCCTCGCGGTCCTCGTGGTCCTCGAGTCGCTCTCCCCGCTGGAGCGGGCGGTCTTCGTGCTGCGCGAGGCCTTCGGCTTCCCCTACCAGGAGATCGCCGCGACGCTCGACCGTTCGGAGGCGGCCGTGCGGCAGCTCGCCGGGCGGGCCCGCCGCCACGTGGAGGAGCGCAGACCGCGCTTCGACGTCGACCCGGTGAGCCGGCGCGACCTCACCGAGCGCTTCCTGGCGGCCGCGGCCGGGGGCAGCATCGAGGACCTGCTGGCCCTGCTGGCCCCCGACGTCCGCCTGGTCAGCGACGGCGGCGGCAAGGCGAAGGCGCCGCTGCGCGTCATCGAGAGCGCCGACAAGGTCGGCCGTTTCCTCCTCGCCGTCTCGGGCGCCTTCCCCGACGCCCAGGCGCTCGTCACCGAGGTCAACGGCGGCCCGGCGCTGCTGCTCCTCGTGGCCGGCCGGCCGGACACCCTCCTCAGCCTCCACGTCTCCGAGGGGCGCGTCGCGGAGGTCTACCTCCTGCGAAACCCGGACAAAATGCTGGGCCTCGTGTCGTAACCGGTCGTACCGGGCTGTTCAACGCATCAGTGTCCGCGCCTCATTGACCGGACGGACGCCCCGTCCGCGCCGCTTCTCACCGGCCGCGGGCCCCATCACCCTGCCCGCGGCGGCACGGTGAGGGATCGCCGTCCACCCTCCGCACCTCGGAAGTCCGTTCGCGCGCCCGCACCCGCACCTCCATTGGTCTTGACCAAGTACGCACACCGTCCTATGGTCGCAGGCATACTGCAACAACCTTTAATAAAGAAGAGCGCGAAAAGCCTTTGCGGAGGATCAGGGTGGGGACCACGCAGCTGGAATCGGTGCCGGAACCGAAGTACTGGCACCTGAAGACCGTCCTGAGCGACGCACTCGACTCCGAGTTCGCCGTGGGCGAGATCCTGCCCAACGAACGTGAGCTCGCGGCCCGCTTCGGCGTCGCCAGGGCCACGCTCCGTCAGGCGCTCGAACAACTGGAGCTGGAGGGCCGCCTCCAGCGCCGCCGCGGAGTCGGCACCACGGTCGCCCCGCCCCGCATGGGCGTCGCCGTGGCCGACGCCGAGCACGCCTGGCCCGGCACCGCCGCCGACGCCTGGCAGCCCGTCGACAGCACGGAGGAGGCCCCGCCCGCCGCCCTCGCCCGGCTGCTGGGCACCGAGCCCGGCCAGGTGGTGCACGTGGTGCGCCGGGCCCGCAAGACGCGCGGCCAGCCCGTCGCCGCCGAGCTGCTCTACGTCCCCGCCGACAGCGTTCCCGGCCTCGCCCCCCTCGACGCGCCCGCCGGGCCGTCCCGGGCCCGTGCCGTGCTGCGCGAACTCCAGCAGCTGCGGCTGGAGGGGCAGGAGCGGGCCGTGGAGCTGGGCTCCGCCCGCGCCGACGACGCCAAGCAGCTCGACCGGCTGCCCGGAGCGCCCGTCCTGCTCGTCACCACCCGCTACTTCGCGGACGGCCGGACGGCCGCCGTGGCCGTCGCCACCTACCGGGCCGACACCTGCCGGCTCACCTTCGGCGAGTCCGACGGCGCCGGCGTGCGACTGCTCGCCGGCTGACGGAGCGTCACCGGCGTTTGGTCACCGTGCTCTCGACCGCGAAGAGCTGCTCCTCCACGTGGTCGAGGGCCAGCCGCAGGGCTCCGGTGGCCACCGCCGCCTCACCCAGCAGCGACTGCGCCACCTGGGGCGGCCGCAGGCAGTAGCGGGCCAGCTCGGTGCGCAGCGGCTCCAGCACCCCGGCCGGACCGGCCGCCCAGCCGCCCACCACGACCAGCTCCGGGTCGAGGGCGAGCACGAGCGCCGCCACGTCGTGCACCAGCCGGCGCAGATACCGCTCCACTGCGGCCCGCGCCCGCGCGTCACCCTGCCCGGCCCGGGCGAACACGTTCGCCACCTGTGCCTCGTCCAGCGGGTGCAGCGGCTCCCCGGTGGTGGACAGTACCTCCTCCGGGGTGGCCTCACGGCCCAGCAGGTGCAGCGCCCCGATCTCCCCGGCCGCGCCGCCGAAGCCCCGGTGCAGCCGCCCGCCGATCAGCGAACCGGCCCCCGGGCTCAATCCCGCCAGCACGAACACCACGTCGTCCGACCCCGTGGCCGCGCCCTTCCAGTGCTCGGCCACGGCTGCGGCGTTGGCGTCGTTCTCCACCAGCACCGGGCACCGGAACGAGCGCCGCAGCCGTTCACCGAGCCGCAGCCCGGTCCAGCCCGGCAGCGCCGTCCCCAGCCGCACCGTGCCGTCCGCCTCCACGATGCCGGGCGTGGCCACGCCCACCGCGCGCAGCGAACCGCGCGGGACACCGGAACGCGCCAGCAGGTCGGCGACGGCGACGCGCACCTGCTCCAGCCGCTCGTCCGCCGGGGCGGTGTGCGGGACCTCCACGTGCGCCGAGCCGGTGACCCGCCCGCCGAGGTCCGCCAGCAGCGCGGCGATCCGATGCGGCCCGATCTCGACGCCCAGCAGATGCCCCGCCTCCACGCGGAAGCGGAACCGCCGCGCCGGCCGCCCCTGGCGCCGCGCCGCGCCCTCGTCGGCGGCCGCCTCCACCACCAGACCGGAGCCGATCAGCCCCTCGACCACGCCCTCGACCGTCGGCCGGGACAGCCCCGTCATCTTCACCAGGTCGGTGAAGGTGGGAGCCTCGGCGGCACGCAACGCGTGCAGCACGACGGCCGAATTGATCCGCCGCAGGAGAGACGGATCGCCACCGGTGAGCCGCCCCACGTGCCGCCTCCTCGCTTTGCGTGCCCTTTGCCGGACGGATCGTATCCGGTGCCGGGGAGCGCGGCGAGACGCGGTGCGTCACCCGGGCGTGACGAACCCCGACTCGTACGCGGCGATCACCGCCTGGGTGCGGTCCCGCGCCCCGAGCTTGGCGAGGACGGCGCTGACGTGCGTCTTCACCGTCTCCGTGCCCACCAGCAGGCCCGCGGCGATCTCCGGGTTGGACAGGCCGCGCGCCATCAGCCGCAGCACCTCTGCCTCGCGCGCGGTCAGCGCCGCCTTCTCCATCGCCGCCCGCGCCGGCTCGTTGCCGCGCGAGGCGGCCAGGCTCCGCAGGGAGGCCGGGAAGAGCAGCGAGTCGCCGGCCGCCACCATCCGCACCGCCTGCACGATCTCCGCGGGCGCCGCGCGCTTGAGCAGGAAGCCGTCGGCGCCCACGCGCAGCGCGTCGTAGACGTACTCGTCGTTCTCGAAGGTCGTGACGACCAGGATCTTCGGCGGCGGCGCCACGGCGCGCAGCACCGCCCTGGTCGCCTCGATGCCGTCCAGCAGCGGCATCCGCACGTCCATGGCGACGACGTCGGGCCGCAGCCGGCGCACCAGCGGCACCACGGCCGCGCCGTCGGCGGCCTCGGCCACGACCTCGATGTCCGGCTGGGCTTCGAGGATCGCGCGCAGACCCGCGCGCACCAGGGGTTCGTCGTCGACGAGCAGAACGGATATCGGCACGGGCTCACCCTAGATCGTTCAGCGGGAGCACCGCGCGCACCCGCCAGCAGCCCTCGTGCTCGCCCGTCTCGGCATGCCCGCCCAGCAGCGCGGCCCGCTCGCGGATGCCGCGCAGCCCGCTCCCGCTTCCGGCGAGCGTGCCCGCCCCGGCGGTCAGGGGGTTGCGGACGTCCAGCTCCAGCGCGTCCGGGCGCACCGCCATCCGCACCGAGACCGGCACCGCACCGGCGTGCCGCACCACGTTGGTGAGCGCCTCCTGGACAATGCGGTACCCCTCCCGCGACAGCGGGCCCGGCACCGCCTCCAGGGGCCCGGTGACCTCCGCGGTGACCTCGGCGCCGGCGCCGCGGGCCGCCGTCAGCAGCCGGCCGGCGTCCATGAGGGAGGGGCGGGCGGCCGGCCCCGGCGCGTCCTCGCGCAGCACCTTGAGCACCCGCTCCAGGTCCTCCAGGGCGTGCCGGGCCGTCTCCTCGACGGCCGCCAGGGCGCGTTCGGTGAACTCCGGTGAGCCCGCCGCCCGTGCCGCCCCCGCCTGTACCACCGCCACCGTCAGGGCGTGGCCGACCGAGTCGTGCAACTCCCGCGCGATCCGGTTGTGTTCGAGCAGCCGTTCCGTACGCTCCTCCAGGGCGGCCAGTCGCTCGGCCGCCGACGGGCCGAGCAGCGTCCGCGCCGCGCGCGCCGTCAGCTCACCGGTCACCGCGACGAACGCCAGCAGCAGCGCGACGACCAGCGGGGCCAGTGGTGCGTACCACCAGTGGCCGCCCTCCACCGTCCACGGCAGCGGAGTGCGCACGGGCACCGGTGACGAGGAGGAGCGGACCAGGCCCACCGCCAGCGCGGGCGCGTGGAGCGTCAGGAACGCCGTCGCCAGGCCCGTCTCGTACCGCAGCACCAGCCACAGCACCGTGCGCCACCGGTCGCCCCGGGACGCCGACGGCGCGGCCGTGAACGCCGGCTCCCGGCCGGCACCCCGCGCGGGGAAGAGCAGCAACTGGGCCTGCATGCCCTCCGCGAGCCGCGTCCTCGGGACCATGCCGGCCGCCGCCAGCAGCGGCAGGGGCGTCAGCAGCAGCCAGGCGCCCCGCGCCGTGCCGACGCCGCCGAGCCCGGGGTGGACGAGGGCGACGACGGCGGCGAGGACCACCGCCAGGAGGAGGTGCAGCCAGCGCGTGTACGTGACCGTGCGGGCCAGGGGGCGAAGCGGACTGATCATGCCGCCATCCTGGCAGCGCCGCCCGGCGGGTGGCCTCCCCCGCCCGGGGGAGCACCGCCCGCCCGTGGGTGAGCGACGGCCCGGCCCGACGGCTGCGGGTTCACCGGGCGGTCGCGCGGCGTCCTTCAGTCGTCGTCGGCGGCCACGCGCAGGCGCGCGAACTCCTCCGCCATCTTCGGCAGCGGCCAGTGGGCGTTGAGGCCGCTGGGGTTGGGCAGGGCCCAGACACGGGTCGTGCCTATGGTCCGGACCTGAGGGCCGATCTTGGCGTGCTTCTCACCGAACGCGACGCGGTAGGCGGTGATCCCCACGACCGCCAGCCAGCGGGGCCGCAGCAGTTCGACCTTCTCGACGAGGATGCGCCCGCCTTCCCGGAACTCCACGTCGCTCAGCTCGTCGGCGCGCGCGGAGGCCCGCGCCACGACGTTGGTGATGCCCAGCCCGTACGTGAGGAGTTCGCGCTCCTGCGCGGGCAGCAGCTGGCGGGGCGTGAACCCCGAGGCGTGCAGTGCGGGCCAGAAGCGGTTGCCCGGCCGGGCGAAGTGGTGGCCGGTGGCCGCCGACATCAAGCCGGGGTTGATGCCGCAGAAGAGCACCCGGAGACCGTCCGCGACCACGTCCGGTACGAGACGGTCGCGGGCGGCCTCCAGTTCCTCGGGTGTGAAGGAGCGGGTCAGAGGATCGCCCCGGGAGCGTAGGCCGCGGCCTCCGGGTGGCGCTCCGCGATCTCCTCGATCCGGGCGACCACGGAGGCCACCTGGTCGCCCGCGGCACCGGTGAACGACAGCTTGTCGGCCATCAGCGCGTCCAGGGCGGCGCGGTCCAGCGGGATCCGCTCGTCCGCGGCGAGCTTGTCGAGCAGCTCGTTGCGCTCGGCGCCCTGCTCGCGCATGGCCAGCGCGGACGCCACCGCGTGCTCCTTGATGACCTCGTGCGCGACCTCGCGGCCGACGCCGGCGCGCACGGCGCCCATCAGCACCTTGGTGGTGGCGAGGAAGGGCAGGTAGCGGTCCAGCTCACGGGCCACGACCGCCGGGAAGGCGCCGAACTCGTCGAGGACGGTCAGGAACGTCTCCAGGAGGCCGTCCAGCGCGAAGAACGCGTCCGGCAGCGCGACGCGGCGCACCACCGAGCAGGAGACGTCGCCCTCGTTCCACTGGTCGCCCGCCAGCTCGCCGGTCATCGAGGCGTAGCCGCGCAGGATGACCATGAGGCCGTTGACGCGCTCGCAGGAGCGGGTGTTCATCTTGTGCGGCATCGCGGACGAGCCGACCTGACCCGGCTTGAAGCCCTCGGTCACCAGCTCGTGACCGGCCATCAGGCGGATCGTCTTGGCCAGCGAGGACGGCGCGGCGGCCAGCTGGACCAGCGCGGTGACGACGTCGTAGTCGAGGGAGCGCGGGTAGACCTGGCCGACGGAGGTGAAGGCGTGGCCGAAGCCCAGGTGCGCCGCGATCCGCCGCTCCAGCTCGGCCAGCTTCGCGGCGTCGCCGCCGAGCAGGTCGAGCATGTCCTGGGCGGTGCCGACGGGGCCCTTGATGCCGCGCAGCGGGTAGCGGGCCAGCAGCTCCTCGGTCCGCCCGAAGGCGACCAGCAGCTCGTCCGCGGTGGTCGCGAAGCGCTTGCCGAGCGTGGTGGCCTGCGCGGCGACGTTGTGCGAGCGGCCCGCCACGACCAGCTCGGCGTGGTCGGCCGCCAGCTTGCCGAGCCGGGCCAGGACGGCCACGACGCGGTCGCGCACCAGCTCCAGGGAGAGCCGGACCTGCAACTGCTCCACGTTCTCGGTGAGGTCGCGGGAGGTCATGCCCTTGTGCACGTGCTCATGGCCGGCGAGGGCGTTGAACTCCTCGATGCGCGCCTTCACGTCGTGCCGCGTGACCTTCTCGCGCTCGGCGATCGAGGCCAGGTCGACCTGGTCCAGGACCCGCTCGTAGTCGGCCAGCGCGGCCTCCGGCACCTCGATTCCCAGGTCCTTCTGGGCGCGGAGCACGGCGAGCCACAGCTTCCGCTCCAGCTTCACCTTGTACTCGGGGGACCACAGCACGGCCAGCTCGGTGGAGGCGTAGCGGCCGGCCAGGACGTTGGGGATGCGGGGCTTGGGAGACACAGCAGCAGTCACGTGGCGAAAGTCTACTGGCGGTTCGCGCAGATCCGGACAGCACCCCGGTTTGTGGCTTGCTACGAAAGGGGCGCTACGGAAGCGGCGAGCCGTTCTGGGGCAGGGGGAGCGGCTCGTAGGGCAGCAACTCGGCCCGCTTGGGCGGACGCCCGTCCCCCGAGGAGCGGCCCGTCAGGCGGCGGCCGATCCAGGGGACCAGGTGCTCCCGGGCGAAGCGCAGGTCCGCGGTGCGGCGGACGGCCCAGCCGGGGCGTACGAGCGGGGGCAGCGGCTCGCGCCAGTCGGACTCCGGCGCGTGGCCGAGCGCCTGCCACACCGCCTCGGCCACCCGCCGGTGGCCCTCGGCGTTCAGGTGCAGCCGGTCGTCGGCCCACAGCCGGGAGTCGCCCAGGGCCTCGGCGGAGAAGAGGTCGACGACCAGGGCGCCGTGCCGCTCGGCCAGTTCGTCGACGAAGCCGAAGAGCTGCTCCATGCGGGGCCGGAAGCGCTCCAGCACCGGTCCGCGCCGGCCCGGGCTGCGCATCAGCACCAGCTGCCGGCAGCTCGGGGCCAGCAGGTCCGCCGCCTCCGCGAGCCGTGCGCACACCAGGTCCACGTCGCACTGCGGCCGCAGCACGTCGTTGAGCCCGCCCACGAGCGTCACCAGGTCCGCGCCCATGGCGGCGGCCGGCGCGGCCTGCTCGTCGGCGATCTGGCCGATGAGCTTGCCGCGCACCGCGAGGTTCGCGTAGCGGAAGCCGGCGGTGCGCTCCGCCAGGCGGGCGGCCAGGAGGTCGGCCCAGCCGCGGTAGGAGCCGTCGGGCAGGCCGTCGGACATGCCCTCGGTGAAGGAGTCGCCTATGGCGACAAAGCTGGTGTACGGGTGCGTGTATGAGGCACCCATCGGGGTGGCGTTCGTCGACATGGCCTCGCGATCCTACCGCCGGGGCCCGGGGGCCCCGGCGGCAGGCCCGCCCTCACGACCGCGCGCCGACCAGCTGGCGCAGGACGTCCTCCAGGGTGACCAGTCCGGCCAGCCTGTTGTCCTCGCCGATGGCGGCCGCCAGGTGGGCGCCCGTGCCGCTCATCGCCTTGATCACGTCGTCCAGCGGCGTGTCCGCCCGCACCCGCGCGATCGGCCGCAGCTTCCGCAGCGGGAACGACATGTCGCGGGGGCGGGCGTCCAGGGCGTCCTTCACGTGGAGGTAGCCCAGGATCCGGCCGGCGCCGTCGACGACGGGGAAGCGGGAGTAGCCCGACGTGGCGGCGAGCCGCTCCAGCTCCTCGGGGGTGACCCCGAAGCGGGCGGAGACCACGCGCTCCAGCGGGAGCACCACGTCCACCACCGGCCGCTTGCCCAGCCCCAGGGCGTCGCGCAGCCGCTCGGTGGCCCGCTCGTCCAGCAGGCCCGCCTCGCTGGAGTCGGCGACCATCCGGGCCAGCTGGTCGTCGGAGAAGACCGCGCCGACCTCGTCCTTCGGCTCGACCCGCAGCAGCTTCAGGAGGGTGTTCGCCAGGCCGTTGATGGCGAAGACGAACGGGCGCAGGGCGCGCGCCAGCGTCACCAGCGGGGGGCCCAGCAGCAGGGCCGTGCGCACCGGCTCGGCCAGCGCGATGTTCTTCGGCACCATCTCGCCGAAGAGCATGTGCAGATACGTCGCCACGGCCAGCGCGATCACGAACGAGACCGCGTGGATCAGGCCCTCCGGCAGGCCCACCGCGTGGAACACCGGTTGCAGGAGGTGCGCGATGGCGGGCTCGGCGACCACACCCAGCACCAGGGTGCACAGGGTGATGCCGAGCTGGGCCGCGGCCATCAGGGCGGAGATGTGCCGCAGTCCCCACAGCACGCTGCGGGCGCGCCGGTCGCCGCGCTCGGCGTAGGGGTCGATCTGGCTGCGGCGCACGGAGATCATGCCGAACTCGGCGCCCACGAAGAAGGCGTTGGCGACCAGGGTCGCGAGGCCGATGAGCAACTGGACGACGGTCATCGGTCCGCCCCCCCGGCCGGGTCGTCGCCCGGGACCGCGGCGGTGCCGGGCGGCGGGGACGTCAGGCGCACCCGCGCCGCGCGCCTGCCGGACGCGTCGGTCACCTCGACCCGCCAGCCGGTGACCTCCACCGTGTCCCCCTCGACGGGGATGCGGCCGAGGGAGGCGGCGACGAGGCCGGCGAGGGTCTCGTACGGCCCGTCCGGCGCGCGCAGCCCGATGTGCTCCAGCTGGTCGGTGCGGGTGGCGCCGTCCGCCTCGTACAGCGAGCGGCCCAGGGCGTCCTCGCCGGCCGGGGCGAGGTCGGGCAGCTCGTGCGGGTCGTGCTCGTCGCGGACCTCGCCGACGACCTCCTCGATGATGTCCTCCAGGGTGACGACGCCGGCCGTGCCGCCGTACTCGTCGATGACGATCGCCATGCTGCGCCTGCCAGACAGCCGGTCCAGCAACCGGTCCACGGTCAGGGAGGCGGGCACGAACAGCGGCTCGCGCACCAGGGCGGCGACCGGGCGGCGCGCTCGCTCCTCGGCGGGTATGGCCAGCACGTCCTTGATGTGGGCGGTGCCCACGACCGTGTCCAGGGTGTCCCGGTAGACGGGGAAGCGGGACAGGCCGGTGGCCCGGGTGGCGTTCGCGACGTCCTCGGCGGTGGCCCGGGCGTCGAGCGCGATGACCTGGACGCGCGGGGTCATCACGTTCTCCGCGGTCAGGTCCGCCAGGTTGAGGGTCCGCACGAACAGCTCGGCGGTGTCCGCCTCCAGCGCGCCCTCCTTGGCGGAGTGGCGGGCCAGCGCGATCAGCTCCTGGGGGCCGCGCGCGGTGGCCAGCTCCTCGGCCGGCTCCAGGCCGAGGCGGTGCACGACCCGGTTGGCGCTGTTGTTCAGGTGCCGGATCAGCGGGCGGAAGGCGGCGCTGAAGGCGCGCTGCGGCCCGGCGACGCGCCGTGCCACCGGCAGCGGCCGGGAGATCGCCCAGTTCTTGGGCACCAGCTCGCCGACGACCATCAGGACGACCGTCGAGAGCACCGTGCCCAGCACCAGGGCGACCTGGGAGGCCGCCGAGGAGGGCAGGCCCAGCGCCCGGACCGGTCCGGTCAGCAGCGCGGCGATCGACGGCTCGGAGAGCATGCCGATGATCAGGCCGGTGACCGTGATGCCCAGCTGTGCGCCGGAGAGCTGGAAGGTGAGGCTCCGCACGGCCTTCAGCGCGCTCTCGGCGCCGAGCTCGCCGCTCTCGGCCGCGCGCTCGAGCTCGCTGCGCTCCACCGTGGTGAGCGAGAACTCGGCCGCCACGAACACGGCGCAGGCGAGCGTCAGCAGCAGCGCGAGCACGAGGAGGAGCACTTCGGTCATCGGTTCACCTCCGTCCCATGATCGGGCAGGGGCGGGTGGACCGCGCGGTGTCGGCTGCGGGGACTACTGGGAGGCTCGCCCATGGGCGGACGCTCACACCTTTCACTCGGTCGGCTCGCGAGAGCGGGATGGTCACCCTCGGAAGCAAGGGTGACCATCAAGGGTAAAGGACGAGCAAAGGGGGTCAGTCCCGCAGCTCCTCGATCACCGGTGCGAAGGCCTCCATGTAGGGCTCCAGGATCGTGAAGTACGTGAAGCCGTAGCGCTCGCGGTGGCCCCGGATCCGCTCGGCGATCTCCTTGACCGACCCGGTCAGCAGGGCGGGGTGTGCCAGGTACTCCTCGTCGGTGAGGTCGGTGCGGTAGCCCATCAGCTCGCGGACCTTGGTCAGCGGGTCGCCGCCGACCGCCACGACCTGCACCAGGTAGTTGAGCTCGGCCGGCTCGGGGCGGTCCGCCGCGAAGCCCTGGTAGGCCGCGACCCGCCCGGCCAGCTCGGAGGGGCTGACGAGCCGCAGCGAACCGTCGGGGTTCGAGCCGCCGCCGGCGAACGCCATGATGTCGGCGTGCCGCGCGGCCAGTCGCAGCACGCGGTCGCCGTTGCCGCCGAGCAGCAGCGGGGGCCGGGGCGCCTGGGTCGTCGCCGGCAGGTGCCCGGGGTCGCCCAGCAGCCGGTTCAGCTCCGTGACGGTGTGCTCCAGGTGGTCGACCCGCTCGCGCGGCGAGCCGAACGGCAGGCCGGCGCTGTCGTGTTCGGCCTTCACGTAGCCGGTGCCCAGGCCCAGCTCCAGCCGGCCGCCCGTCAGCTGGTCGGTGGTGGCCACCTCGCGGGCCAGCAGCGCGGGGTTCCAGAACCCGGCGTTGAGGACCAGCGTGCCCACCCTCGGCCGTTCGGTGGCCTCGGCGGCGGCGACCAGCGAGGGGAACGGGGCCGGCATGCCGAGGTGGTCGGGCACGAGGATCACGTCGTAGCCCATGGATTCGGCCTGGCGGCACTTCGCGCGCCACTCGGCGGCCGTGCAGCCGGTGAGCATGTTGACGGCGAACCGGAACGGACGGGACATGCGGAACCCCCTTGGTCGTCTGATGATCACAACGTATCGGAGGATGTCTCCGGTTACTGGGCGTCCGGGGCGTTCGTGAGTCAATTCACGTAGGAGGCCGGGCCTCCGGTTCGGCCGGACGCCGAGCGGTGCCCAGCACACAGGGCGAGGCCGGCGACGGGACGGCGGTGTCCGGCACGCGGAGCCGCCGGTAGGGGCCCAGTTCGAAGCCCGCCGCCGTGATCGCCCGCAGCGGGTCCCGGGCGGTGTGGCAGCCGCCGAAGACCACCGGCCACACCGTGCGGTCCAGGGACCGCTGCACGGTCGCCAGGGCCCGGCCCCGGGCGAGACCGTGCTCGAAGAAGCGCAGCTCGCCGC
Organism: Streptomyces cinnamoneus; assembly: GCF_002939475.1. NCBI lineage: Bacteria > Bacillati > Actinomycetota > Actinomycetes > Kitasatosporales > Streptomycetaceae > Streptomyces > Streptomyces cinnamoneus. The sequence continues at coordinate 6,316,790 of NZ_PKFQ01000001.1, forward strand.
CCGGTCGCAGGACCCGCCGCAGCTCCGCGAGGGCGCGCCCCACGTCCCGGACGGAACACAGCACCAAGGACACCACCGCCGCGTCGAACGCCTCGCTCTTGACGGGCAGCGCCTCCGCCGCGCCCGGCACCACGTCCACCGGGACCCCGGCCCGCACCGCGGCGTCCACCGCCAGCCGCCGCAGCGTCCGTTCCGGCTCGATCGCCACCACCTCCGAGACGGTCCCCGGGTAGTGGGCGAAGTTCAGGCCGTTCCCGGCCCCGATCTCGATCACCCGTCCCGACAGCCCGGCCAGCAGCTCCTGCCGGTGCGCGCGGACCCCGGCGCGCTCGTCGACGACCGGGCTCCAACGGGCGTAGAGCCGGGCGAAAACCGGATGGTGCACGGCGTCGTGCGGCGTTCTGGTGCGGCGGAGCGGCATGGCACACAACCTCTTCCCGGGGGCCGGGGATACGACGGCTACCGCGATTCTTCCCACGGCACAGCCCGTACGCACCGCCCGGCGGGTCTTTGCCCGCCCGCCCCGCCCCGCCGCGACCGCGCCGCGCGGTCCGGTCAGGCGGGGGCGCTCCCCGGCGGCACGGCACCGGCCCACGTGCCGTCCAGCTCCGGAGCCAGCCAGCCCGCCGCCACCGCGCGGAAGTCCTCCGGCGGAAGCGTCGCCGCGCCCTCCGGCACCGCGCCCAGCAGCGGCGCCCCCGCCTCCCGGGGCAGATCGGTCAGGTTGCAGCGCATGGCGAGGTCCGGCTCGGCCGGCCAACTGCCGATCACCACGCCCGCGCAGCGCAGTCCGCGCGCCCGCAGCGCCTCCGCGGTCAGCGCGGTGGTGTTGAGCGTGCCCAGACCCGCCTGGACGACGACGAGCACCGGCGCGTCCAGCAGCCCGGCGACGTCCGCCAGCGTCGAGCCGGCCTCGTCGAGCCGCACGAGCAGCCCGCCCGCGCCCTCCACCAGCACCAGGTCGTGGGAGGCCGCCAGCTCCGCCGCCGCCCGCCGGATCTCCTCGGGGCCCACCGGCGCGAGCCCCGCCCGGCGGGCCGCCGTCGCCGGCGCCAAGGGCTCGGGGAAGCGGGCCAGTTCGGCACCCGTCACCGGGCCCGCCAGCCGCCGCACCTCCGCGACGTCGCCCGGCTCGCCCGGGGCGACCCCGGTCTGGGCGGGCTTGAGCACGGCCACCGTGCGGCCGGCGGCCAGTGCCGCCGCCGCGACGGCGGCCGTCACCACGGTCTTGCCGACCTCCGTGCCCGTACCCGTGACGACCATCACCGACATCGCTCGCGCTCCGTTTCGTCGAGGCGCCTGCCGCTCCGTGCGCGGCCTGCACCGCATTCCTCGCGCCGCCGTACGGCGGACGCGTCGCCCGGCGGGCCCCCGAGGGCCCGCCGGAGGGGGACCCCGCTCAGCCTTCGCGGGCAGCGGCGCACACCGCCGCACCGATCCGTGCCACGTCCTCGTCGCCGGTGACGTAGGGCGGCATGACGTACACGAGGTTGCGGAACGGCCGCAGCCACACCCCCGCGCGCACCGCCGCGCGCGTCGCCGCCGCCACGTCGACCTCGTGGTCGAGTTCCACCACGCCGATGGCGCCGAGCGTGCGCACGTCCCGCACACCGCGCAGCGGGGCGGCGTCCGCGAGGGCGTCGCGCAGCCCGGCCTCGATCCGCTTGACCTCGGTCCGCCAGTCCTGCGACAGCAGCAGGTCGATGGAGGCGTTGGCGATCGCGCAGGCCAGCGGGTTGCCCATGAACGTCGGGCCGTGGGCCAGCACCGGCACCTCGCCCGAGCTGATGCCCTCCGCCACCCGAGGGGTGCACAGCGTCGCCGCCAGCGTCACGTAACCGCCGGTCAGCGCCTTGCCGAGGCACATCACGTCCGGGGTGACCCGCGCGTGGTCCGCCGCGAAGAGCTCGCCGGTGCGGCCGAAGCCCGTCGCGATCTCGTCGAACACCAGCAGCACGTCGTGCTCGTCGCAGGCCTCCCGCAGCACCCGCAGGTAGACCGGGTCGTGAAAGCGCATGCCGCCCGCGCCCTGCACCACCGGCTCCACGATGACGGCGGCCAGCTCGTGGGCGTGGCGCGCGATCGTCTCCCGCAGGTGCGCGGAGTACGCCGGGACGGCGTCCGTGTCGTAGTCGTGCGGGGGAGCGTCGGCGAAGACCTGCTGCGCCAGCACGCCCGACCACAGCTGGTGCATGCCGCCGTCGGGGTCGCACACGGCCATCGGCTGCCAGGTGTCACCGTGGTAGCCGCCGCGCCACGTCATCATGCGGCGCTTCTCCGGCCGGCCCAGCGAGCGCCAGTACTGCAGGCACATCTTCAGGGCCACCTCGACCGACACCGAGCCGGAGTCGGCGAGGAAGACGTGCTCCAGCCCCTCGGGGGTGATCTCCACCAGCCGGGACGCCAGCCGCACGGCGGGCTCGTGGGTGAGCCCGCCGAACATCACATGGCTCATCCGCCCCAGCTGCTCCTGGGCGGCGGCGTTGAGCACCGGGTGGTTGTAGCCGTGCACGGCCGACCACCACGACGACATCCCGTCCACCAGCTCGTGCGAGCCGTGGGCCTCCTCGGCCAGCCGCAGCCGGACGCCGGACGCGGACTCGACGATCAGCGGCTCCTGCCGGCCGGGCATCGGACCGTAGGGGTGCCAGACGTGCCGGCGGTCCAGGTCCAGCAGCTCGGCGGGGGCGAACGACTCAGGCATTGGGCGGCAGGTCCGTTCCCGCGCCACGGCGCCGCACGGCGACCAGGTCCGTGCGGGCCTCGCCCGCCGGCGCCGGCTCGGCCACCGCGTCCGCCACCGCGCCGCCGTCGCCGCACGGGCCGCAGCCGCCGCCCGTTCCGCAGCCACCCGCGCTCTCGGCCGCACCGTGCGAGCCGCAGCCGCCCGCGCCCGGACCGGCGCCGTGCGAGCCGCAGCCGGCGGCCGCCAGGGCGTCCGCCCGGTGCGTCGGCAGCGTCGTGGTGCCGGCGCCCTCGACCTCGAAACCGGCGTCCGCGATCATCGCCAGGTCGGCCTTGCCCTCCTGGCCCTCACTGGTCAGGTAGTCGCCCAGGAAGATCGAGTTGGCCAGGTGCAGGGCGAGCGGCTGCATCGAGCGCAGGTGCACCTCGCGCCCGCCGGCCAGCCGGACCTCCACGTCCGGGCAGACGAACCGCACCATCGCCAGGATCCGCAGGCAACGCTGCGGGGTGAGGTGCCACTCCTTCGCCAGCGGCGTCCCCTCGAAGGGGATGAGGAAGTTGACCGGCACCGAGTCCGGGTCCAGCTCGCGCAGCGAGAAGACCACGTCGACCAGGTCCTCGTCGCTCTCGCCCATGCCCGCGATCAGGCCCGAGCAGGCGGACATGCCCGCCGCCTGCGCCTGCTGCACGGTGTCGACCCGGTCGGCGTACGTATGGGTGGTGGTGATGTCGCCGTAGGTGGCTTCGGACGTGTTGAGGTTGTGGTTGTAGGCGTCGGCACCCGCGGCGCGCAGGCGCTCCGCCTGTCCCTCGGAGAGCAGGCCGAGGCAGGCGCACACCTCGACGTCCTCGTTCTGCTCCTTGATCGCCGCGATGGTCTTCGAGACGCGGTCCACGTCCCGGTCCGTCGGCCCGCGCCCGCTGGCGACCAGGCAGACCCGCTTCGCCCCGCCGGCCACGCCGGCGGCCGCCGCCTCGGACGCCTCCTCCGGCTTCAGCCAGGTGTACTTGAGGATCTCCGCCTTCGAGCCGAGCCGCTGCGAGCAGTAGGAGCAGTCCTCGGGGCACAGCCCGGACTTGAGGTTGACGAGATAGTTCAGTTTCACCCGTCGTCCGAACCACTCGCGGCGCACCCTGCCGGCCGCGGCCACCACGTCGAGCAGTTCGTCATCGGAGGTCGCCAGCACGGCGAGCGCCTCTTCGCGGGTCGGCAGCTCCCGCCGCAACCCCTTGTCCACCAGCGTGTTCAGCAGGTCCATGGCGCCGATCCTTGCTTACGCCACCGCTTCCGGCCAAGGAGAGATCGCACAACAGGGGCCGTTTGACGTGTGTGTATCGCCACATACTGTCCGGGCCGCTCGACGGCTACGTTTTATGCAAACCCACCAAACGACAGGGACGGCCGATGCCCCAGGACCCCTTCGACTGGATCGACGCCCAGCACGAGCGGCTCCGGGCCGCCGGCCTGGTCCGCACCCTCCGTCCCCGCTCCGCCGGGGCGGACCTCGTCGATCTGGCCGGCAACGACTACCTGGGCCTGACCCGCCACGCCGAGGTCGTCGAGGGCGCCGCCGAGGCCGCCCGCCGCTGGGGGGCGGGCGCCACCGGCTCCCGCCTGGTCACCGGCAGCACCGCCCTGCACGCCACGCTGGAACGCGAGCTGGCGGACTTCTGCGGCTTCGAGGCGGCGCTGGTCTTCTCCTCCGGCTACGCCGCGAACCTCGCCGCCGTCACCGCGCTGTCCGGTCCCGTCGGCAGCGGCACCCTGCTGGTCTCCGACGAGGGCAACCACGCCTCCCTCATCGACGGCTGCCGCCTCGCGCGCGCCGACAAGGCCGTCGTCCCGCACGCCGACCCCGAGGCCGTGCGCAAGACCCTGGCCGCGCACGGCGGCCGGGCGCTCGCCGTCACCGACTCCGTCTTCTCCGTCGACGGTGACGCCGCCCCGTTGGCCGCCCTCGCCGGGGTGTGCCGGGAACACGGCGCGGCGCTGCTGGTCGACGACGCCCACGGCCTCGGTGTGCTGGGCCGCGGCGGCCGTGGCGCCCTGCACGCCGCCGGTCTGGCGGGCGCCCGCGACGTGGTCGCGACCGTCACCCTGTCCAAGTCGCTCGGCAGCCAGGGCGGTGCGCTCCTCGGCCCGGCCCGGGTCATCAGCCACCTCGTCAGCACCGCCCGCACCTTCATCTTCGACACCGGTCTGGCCCCCGCGGCGGCGGGCGCGGCCCTGGCGAGCCTCGCGGTGCTGCGCCGCGAACCCGGGCGCGCCGAGCGGGTCCGCGCGGTGGCCACCGGCCTGTACGAGCGGCTGACGGCGGCCGGGCTGACGGCCGTGCGGCCCGACGCGGCGGTGGTGTCCGTACGGGCCCCCTCGCCCGAGGCCGCGGTGCGCTGGGCGGCCGACTGCCGTGAGCGGGGGCTCGCGGTCGGGTGCTTCCGGCCGCCGTCCGTGCCCGACGGCGTCTCGCGGCTGCGACTGACCGCCCGGGCGGACCTGTCGGACGAGCAGCTGGCCGGCGCGGCCGCCACGATCGTGGCGACGGCGCCCGGCGTCTGAGCCGCCGGCTCAGCACCGTGCGCAGCCGTGGGGTCCGCGCAGACCCGCGAGGAAGGCGGACCACGCGGCGGGGGAGAAGAGCAGAACGGGGCCGGCGGAGCGCTTCGAGTCGCGCACGGCGAGGGTCCGGCCCACCCGCGCCGCTTCCACGCAGTTGTTCATTCCGGTGCTGTGGCTGCTGCGGTGCCACCTCGCACCGCGCAGAGCCGGAGGCGCCGATCCAGAGGGTACGTACCGAGGCTTCGCGGCCATGTTGCCCCCTTACGAGCCGTCCTTGATCCCGGCGATGAAATCGAGTGAGTTCTCGTGGGAGAGGGCGTGTGCCCGGAGCGTGGTGAACGCCGAGCCGTACGCCCGGAGGTCCTCTTGTCGCTCCAGATAGAGGCTACTCGTCAAATGGTCGAGAACAACCACATCCAGATCGGCAATGCGCGGAAACGAAAAAATAACGAAAGGTCCGGTGATACCGATGTGGTCGCCGCTGCTGAACGGCAGCACGTGCAGCCGCACATGCGGCAGCGCGGCCCGCTCCAGCAGGTGCTCCAGCTGCCCCGCCATCACCTCCGGGCCGCCCACCTCGTGCCGCAGCGCCGCCTCGTCGAGCATCGCGCACAGCTCCAGCGGCCGCTCCTTGGCGAGCACCGACTGCCGCGCCATCCGTACCCGGACCAGCGCCTCCACCTGTTCGGCCGGCGGGTCGCCCAGCGCGGCCCGGGTCACCGCGCGGGCGTACTCCGGCGTCTGCAAAAGGCCCGGCACCACCGTGGTCTCCAGCGTGCGCGCGTGGGACGCCTCGGACTCCAGACTGATGAAGTCCAGATACGCCGACGGCAGCAGGTCGCGATAGGCGTACCACCAGCCGCGGCGCGAGCCGCCCCCGCTCCCCGAGCCCGCCGGGTCCGCCCCGCACAGGGCGCCCAGCAGCGCGCGCAGATCCGGGTCGAAGACGCTGTAGACGTCCAGCAGCCGGGCCACGTCGGCGGGCTTGACCCCGCTGATGCCGGTCTCGATCCGGCTCACCTTCGACTGGTGCCAGCCGACCGCACAGGCGGCCTCCCGGCTGGTCATCCCCGACAACTCGCGCTGGCGGCGCAGCTCCGCGCCCAGTTTGCGCCGGCGCACCGCGGGTCCGTACCGCATCGGCCCTCCCTCCCCGCCGCTCTCCAGGCGACACGTTCTGAGTCAATAGACCAGTGCGACCGCCCGCGGTGGTGCCTCCGGGCAAGGTTCACCGCTTCGAGCGACAGATATATCCACAATCCGGTGGATCACCCCCATCGCGGTCGTTATCAGTGGCACGCTGTCGCCCTGAGCCGCCCGAAGCCGCTCCCGACGTCCCTCGACGTGCCTCTTCGACCCGCCCGCACGAGGGCGCCGGGGGCCGGCCTCGATGGGAAAGGGACAGCGTCATGGCAGACCACCAGGAAGCATCCGTCACTCTGCCGAGCGCCCCCGCCTCGGTCCGCGCCGCACGCTGTCACGTCATGGACGTGCTCGCCGGATGGGGCCTGCCGGACGGCGGCGAGGCCGCCGACGCGCTCCGGCTGATCGTCTCCGAGCTGGCCACCAACGCCGTGCAGCACACCCGGGGCCAGTCGCCCACCTTCCGGGTGGACCTGCGGCTGGACCGGGAGGAGCGGCTGCGGATCGGGGTCACGGACCGCCATCCCCGCCACCCCCGGCGGCTGCCCGCCACCGTCCAGCAGGACCACGGGCGCGGCCTGGTGATCATCCGCTGTCTGACCGCCGAGCACGGGGGCAGGCTCTCGGTCGTCCCGACCGCGGAGGGCGGGAAGACGGTGTGGGTCTCGCTGCCGTGGAGCGTGTCCGTCCGCTGAGCCGGCAGCGCGGCGGGCCGGGCGGCGGTCCGCCCGGCCCTGCGCTCTTGTGGAGCGTGCGCGTCTGGAACCGGTGGGTTCGAAGGTGCTCCGGGTGTCCGGCGCGTGGTCAGCCGGTCACACGGCCTTTCGCCTGCCGTTCGTCACGTGGCTGCCGTGTGCCCGCCCGGTCGCGGGGGGCCGTCCGGTCAGCCGTTCACGCGGCCGTACGAGACGCTTCTGGTCCAGATGCGCTCGAGGCGGACGACCGAGCCGGTCTTGGGGGCGTGCCAGATCTTGTTGCCGCCGGCGTAGATGCCGACGTGGTAGACGCCGCCCCGGCCGTGGAAGAACACCAGGTCGCCCTGTTCCCTGGAGAACCCGGGGATCTGCCGGGTGCGGTTGTACTGCTGCTGCGCGGTGCGGGGCAGCTCCTTGCCGGCCCGCTTGAAGGAGTACTGCGTCAGCCCGGAGCAGTCGAAGCGGTACGGGCCCGTCGCTCCCCACTGATAGGGAGCGCCCGCTTTGGAGGCCGCGATCTGGAGGGCCGCGGTGGAGACCGTGGCCGCCTCGGCGTCGTCCGCGCCGCCGGGTGCCACCACCGTGGCACCGACGGCCGCGAGAGTCAGAGCGGACACCGATGCGGAGACGGCCCTGGCCCTGGACAGCCGTGAGGGACGTTTGTGAGCGCCCATGCCAAACCCTTCGTCAGCCGCCTGTGAAGGATGACCTGTCGGGTTCGGGCAGGCGAAGAATGCCCGGCCGCGTGAGCGGCTTCACCCCAAGGGGCTGCTGCGGCAGACCGGTTGTGCCGGCCGCCGTCCCGCCCCGCCGTGCTCGGGTCCTCCATCCCTGCCGATGCCCTTCTGTCGACCAGTCGCCCGGGCGGCGGCAGGGTTCGGCGTCCGCCCGGACCGCCCCGCCGTGGTGGCGGGGTCTTGTCGTCGGAGGGATCTTGGCGCAGCCGCGCCGGCGAATCCGAGGGGAACCAGCGTTATGTGAACCTCGTCACCTCTGGGCAATTCGGCTGGACACGGGGCGGTTTGACGGTCTCGATCTCGGACTGCTGACCTCGTCACCTGCGGCGGAGCGATCTCCCCGAGCGGCGGATGAGCGCCCGGCACGAGGTGATCGCTGCGCGACGTCTACGATCGCCTCCGACGTCTGAAGGAGATCGGGAGAATAATGTTTCCGCTCCTCAGTTCGCCGTCACTTCGCGGGCTCCGGCGGCAACGCCACGCGGCCCGCCCGGCGTTCGCCGTCCAGGACGCGCATCGCCCGCGCCAGCGTCCCCGCGTACACCTCGCGTTCGCCCCGCTCGAACATGACCGTGAGGGCGTCGCGCAGCTCCGCCGCCGCGACCACGAGCCTCTGCGCGGCTCGTAGCCCGCCGTACGTGTCGTGCGCGCGGGCCGGATTGATCCGGCCGAGGAGATCCAGTACCTCGAGATAGCGATCGACGAGCTCCCCCTCCGCCCGGGTCAGGGCGGGCAGGGGCGGCAGTTCCGGCGGCCACCTCATCGCCCTCACCTCGTCCCGTGCGGCGCGAGGGACGCGTCCCGGCTCACGACCACCCGGTCGGCGAGCCCGTAGGCCACCGCTGCCGGGGCGTCGAGAAAGGTGTCGCGCTCCAGATCGGCCCGGATCCGCTCCGGGTCGCGGCCGGTGTGCAGGGCCAGCATCCCCACCAGCTTCTCGTGGGCGCGCAGCAGCTCGTCCGCCTGGACCGTCAGGTCGGAGGGCGTGCCCCGCACCGGTTCGGCGAGCGCGGGCTGGTGGATGAGGACGCGGGCGTGCGGCAGGACCATCCGCTTGCCCGGGGTGCCGGCCGCCAGCAGCACGGCGGCGGCCGAGGCGGCCTGGCCCAGGCACACCACCTCCACGTCGCAGCGGATGTAGCGCATCGAGTCGTAGATGGCGCACATGGCGGAGAAGGAGCCGCCGGGGGAATTGACGTAGAGCGAGACGTCCCGGTCGGGCGCCGCGTGTTCCAGGTACATGAGCTGTGCCGTCACGTCGTTCGCGGCCGCGTCGTCGACGGCCGTCCCGAGGAGGACGATGCGCTCGGAGAAGAGCTTCGCGTACGGATCGAGGGTTCGAATCCCGCCGTCGGTGCGCTCGGTGAACTCCGGCAGGACGTGGCGGGCTGTGGACCGGTGCATGGCTGCGCCTCTCGTCGTCTGTAAAAAATGTACAGGACGTACACCTCGTTAGAATGGGGAGCATGGCCTACGAAATTCCGGTGACGCAAGCCCGAGCCGAGCTGGCGGATCTGATCAACCGCGTCGTCTACGGCGGCGAGCGGGTGGTCGTCACCCGCCACGGCAAGCCGCTCGTCGCCCTCGTTTCCGCCGCCGACCTGGAAAGACTCGAGGAGAGCGCGGCGTCCGCGGGAGCCGCCGAGGAGCAGGTGATCAGCACCGTCGCCGCCGTCCGCCCGCCGGGGGCGTCCGCTGCGGGCGAACGCGGCCGCTTCGGCATCGCCGCCGAGCACCGGGATCCGGGACGTCACTGACGACTCGTCATGCCCGCGTAAAGAACGGGCCGGTCTGGTTAACGCGTTGGAAAAGCTTGCGCCCTAATCTGCCCATCAGTGGCCACGGGGAGAAGAACCCCAGGTCAACCCTGTGTTGAGGTGGGACGCATGCAACTATCCCCGCACGAGCAGGAGCGGCTGCTCATCCATGTGGCCGCCGATGTCGCCGACCGGCGCCGCGCCCGGGGGCTGCGCCTCAACCACCCCGAGGCGGTGGCGTTGATCAGCGCGCACATCCTCGAAGGCGCCCGCGACGGCCGCACCGTGGCCGAGCTGATGTCGTCCGGGCGCAAGGTCCTCACCCGCGACGAGGTCATGACGGGCATCCCCGAGATGATCCACGACGTCCAGGTCGAGGCCACCTTCCCGGACGGGACCAAGCTCGTCACCATCCACGACCCCATAGCCTGACGGGGGCGCCCGCGATGATCCCCGGAGAGATCCTGTGCGCGCCGGAGCCGGTCCGGCTCAACGAGGGCCTGCACCGCACCCGGCTGACCGTCCTCAACCGGGCCGACCGCCCCGTGCAGGTCGGCTCCCACTACCACTTCGCCGAGGCCAACCCCGGCCTGGACTTCGACCGGCCGGCCGCCCACGGCAAGCGCCTGGACGTCGCCGCCGGCACGGCCGTGCGCTTCGAGCCGGGCATCCCGGTCGAGGTGGACCTGGTGCCCATCGGCGGCAAGCGCGTGGTCGAGGGCCTGCGGGGCGCCTGTGCGGGGCCGCTCGATGTCTGAGCTGAGCCGCGTGGCCTACGCCGACCTGTACGGGCCCACCGCCGGCGACCGGATCCGGCTCGCCGACACCGACCTGCTGATCGAGGTCGAGGAGGACCGCTGCGGCGGCCCCGGCCACGCCGGGGACGAGGCGGTCTTCGGTGGCGGCAAGGTCATCCGCGAGTCCATGGGCCAGTCCCGCGCCACCCGCGCCGAGGGTGCCCCGGACACGGTGATCACCGGAGCCGTCGTCCTCGACCACTGGGGGATCGTCAAGGCCGACGTCGGCATCCGCGACGGCCGGATCACCGGCGTGGGCAAGGCTGGCAACCCCGACACCATGGACGGCGTCCACCCCGACCTCGTCATCGGCCCCGAGACCGAGGTCATCGCCGGCAACGGCCGCATCCTCACTGCGGGCGCCGTCGACGCCCACGTCCACTTCATCTGCCCCCAGGCCGCCGACGAGGCGCTGGCCTCCGGCGTCACCACCCTCGTCGGCGGGGGCACCGGCCCCGCCGAGGGCAGCAAGGCCACGACCATCACCCCGGGCGCCTGGCACCTCGCCCGGATGTTCGAGGCCCTCGAAGGGCACCCCCTCAACATCGGCCTGCTCGGCAAGGGCAACACCGTCTCGTACGACTCGATGCGCGCCCAGCTGCGGGCCGGAGCCGTCGGCTTCAAGATCCACGAGGACTGGGGCGCGACGCCCGCCGTGATCGACGCCTGCCTGACCGTGTGCGAGGAGAGCGGCGCCCAGCTCGCCATCCACACCGACACCCTCAACGAGGCGGGCTTCGTCGGCGACACGCTCGCCGCCGTCGCCGGGCGCACCCTCCACGCCTACCACACCGAGGGCGCGGGCGGCGGGCACGCGCCGGACATCATCACGGTCGTCTCGGAGCCCAACGTCCTGCCCAGCTCCACCAACCCCACCCGGCCGCACACCGTCAACACCGTCGAGGAGCACCTCGACATGCTGATGGTCTGCCACCACCTCAACCCGGCCGTCCCCGAGGACCTGGCCTTCGCCGAGTCCCGCATCCGGCCCGGCACGATCGCCGCCGAGGACGTCCTGCACGACCTCGGCGCGATCTCCATCATCTCCTCCGACTCCCAGGCCATGGGCCGCATCGGGGAGGTCGTCCTGCGCACCTGGCAGACCGCGCACGTCATGAAGAAGCGGCGCGGACCGCTGCCCGGCGACGGCCGGGCCGACAACCTGCGGGCCCGCCGCTACGTCGCCAAGTACACCGTCAATCCGGCCGTCGCCCAGGGCCTCGACCACGAGATCGGCTCCGTCGAGACCGGCAAGCTCGCCGACCTGGTGCTCTGGGAGCCGGCGTTCTTCGGCGTCCGGCCCCACCTCGTCGTCAAGGGCGGCCAGATCGCCTACGCGCAGATGGGCGACGCCAACGCCTCCATCCCCACCCCGCAGCCCGTCCTGCCGCGCCCGATGTTCGGCGCGTTGGGCCGCGCGCCGGCGGCCACCTCGCTCAACTTCGTCACCCAGTGGGCGCTGGACGACGGCCTGCCCGAACGCCTGGGGCTGGGCAAGCGGTTCGTCCCCATCCGCGACACGCGCGGCGTCACCAAGGCGGACATGCGCAACAACGACGCCCGGCCGCGCGTGGAGGTGGACCCCGACACGTTCACCGTCACGATCGACGGCGACCCCGTCGAACCGCGGCCGGCGGTGGAACTGCCGATGGCCCAGCGGTACTTCCTGTTCTGATGGTGACGACGACCGGCCTCGCCGCGGCCCCACCGCTCCCCGAAGGCTCCGCCCCGGCCCCCGGTCCGGCGGCCGAGGCCCCCGTGGCGGGCGACGGTCACGCCCTGGCGGCCCTCCTCGTCCTCGCCGACGGGCGCTTCCCGGCCGGCGGCCACGCCCACTCCGGCGGGGCCGAGGCGGCCGTCAAGGCGGGCCGGATCACGGACGGCGCGTCCCTGGCGGCCTTCTGCGGGGGACGGCTGCACACCACCGGGCTGACGGCGGCCGCCCTGGCCGCCGCGGCCGCTGCGGGACTCGACCCGCTCGGCCTCGACGCGGCCGCCGACGCCCGCACCCCGTCGTCCGCCCTGCGCACCGCGTCCCGACGGCTCGGCCGCCAGCTGACGCGCGCCGCCCGGGCGACCTGGCCGTCAGCCGCACTCGACGCCCTGGCCGCCGCCCGGCCGCGCGGCGCCCACCAGCCCGTCGTCCTCGGGCTGGTCGCCCGGGCCGCGGGGCTCAGCCCGCTCGCCGCCGCGTACGCCGCCGCGTACGAGTCGGTGAGCGGGCCGGCGACGGCGGTGGTGCGGTTGCTGAGCCTCGATCCGTTCGAGGCGAGTGCGGTGCTGGCGCGGCTGGCGCCCGATCTCGACGAGGTCGCGCGGACGGCGGCCGAGGCGGCGCGGCGGGCGCTGGACGAGGGCCCGCACGTCCTCCCCGCGGCCTCCGCCCCGTTGCTCGACATCACGGCGGAGCAGCACGCCGCCTGGCCGGTGCGGCTGTTCGCCACGTAGAGGTGTTCCCCAGCCCCGCACCTGCCCGCAGCCGGTGCCCCGCCCCCGGAACCCCGGTCCTGGGGCGCCGGAGGGGAGCCGGAATCCAGCCCGCCCGGTCCTTGGCGAAAGGGCGGGGCCGGGGACCACGCACATCGACCCTCCGGAGGAACCATGCACCTCGACCACCCCGGCGCCTTCCCCCACCGCCACACCTACAGCGCCGCCGCGCCCCTGCGCCCCGACGGGTCGCGCCGCGCCCTGCGGATAGGGCTCGGCGGGCCCGTCGGGTCCGGGAAGACCGCGACCGTCGCCGCGCTGTGCCGGTCCCTGCGCGAGGAGCTCTCCCTCGCCGTCGTCACCAACGACATCTACACCCGTGAGGACGCCGAGTTCCTGCTGCGGCACGCGGTGCTGCCGCCCGAACGCATCACCGCCGTGGAGACCGGCGCGTGCCCGCACACCGCCATTCGCGACGACATCTCCGCCAACCTGGAGGCGGTGGAGGACCTGGAGGGCGCCGTCGGCCCCCTCGATCTCATCCTGGTCGAATCCGGCGGCGACAACCTGACGGCGACCTTCTCCAAGGGCCTCGTCGACGCGCAGGTGTTCGTCATCGACGTCGCCGGGGGCGACGACATCCCCCGCAAGGGCGGCCCCGGCGTCACCACCGCCGACCTGCTCGTCGTCAACAAGACCGACCTCGCCCCGCACGTCGGCGCCGACCTGGAGGGCATGGCCCGCGACGCCCGGGCCCAGCGCGGGGAGCTGCCCGTCGCCTTCACCTCGCTGGTCGCCACCGACGGCGTGGCGCCCGTACGGGACTGGGTGCTCGCCCGGCTGGCCGACTGGACCGCCGGCACAGCGGCATGACTATCACTCAGGTGCCGCCGCCCACGGCGGCTCCCCCCATCGGGCTGCGCGCGAAGGCGCGGATCGTCGCCGCCCCCGACGGGCGCGGCGGCACCGCCCTGCCCGTCCTCGCGGGAGACGGCCCCCTGGCGCTGCGCCGGCTGCGCCCGTGCGGGCGGCAGGCGCGCGTCTGCCTGGTGGGGGCGATGAGCGCACCGCTGGGCGGCGACGTGCTGGGCCTCTCGGCGGACGTCCGCGACGGCGCCGCCCTGCGTCTGCAGTCCGCCGCCGCGACCCTCGCCCTGCCCGGCCGCACGGGCGAACCCGCCTTCTACGACACGCGTCTGACCGTCGGTGACGGCGCCGAGCTGCGCTGGCTGCCCGAACCCCTCATCTCGGTGCGCGGCAGCGACCTGCGGCAGACCACCCGGGCCGATCTGGCCCCGGGCGCGCGCCTGGTGCTGCGCGAGGAGCAGGTGCTCGGCCGCGCGGGGGAACCCCCCGGACGTCTCGTCACCCGGCTGACCGTACGCCGCGCCGGCCGCCCGCTCCTCGACCAGGAGCTGAGGTCCGGGCCGGGGACGCCCGGGTGGGACGGCGCGGCGGTGCTGGGCGGCCACCGGGCCGTCGGGCAACTCCTCGTGGTCGACGCGGGCTTCGCGGACCGGCCGGTCGCGGCGCGCGCCCTGGGCGCGACGGCGTCCCTCACCCCGCTGGCCGGACCGGCCGTCCTGGTGGGCGCGGTGGCGCCGGACGCGCTGAGCCTGCGGAGGGTCCTGGATTCCGTGCTGCGTGAGATGGATGCTGTGCTATGAGCGTTTGAATGCCGGCCGGGGTCAAGGGCACCACACGTGGCGATGCCTCTTTCCTCACTCTTACGGATTAGTAAAGAACACCCGTACGCCCTGTCCTTTGTGGCAGGAGAGACGAAAGGATCCCTGCAGACCATGTGATCACCGCCGCTGCGACGCGGCGTATCCATCTGGGGGACCCCTACGTGAGAGCAAAAGCGATAGCCGGAGCAGCCGGCACCGTGGTGACCGGCGCCCTCGTCGCCGGCTTCCTCGCCGCCCCGTCGGCCGGTGCCGCGCAGGCGGTGCCCGGTGGCGCGGCCGAGGCCAAGGGCGTGAAGATCGCCGCCGAGCGGGCCGCCAAGGCGGGCGTCAACTGGCAGGACTGCCCTGCCGACTGGGGCCTGGACAAGCCGATCCAGTGCGGCTGGGTCACCGTCCCCGTCGACTACGCCAAGCCCAACGGCCGCACCATCAAGATCGCCGTCGACCGGGCCCGTTCCACCGGCACCGCGAGTGAGCGCCAGGGCTCCCTCGTCTACAACCCCGGCGGTCCCGGCGGCTCCGGCCTGTCCTTCCCCAAGCGGGTCACGACCAACAACCCGCTGTACGCCAACATCGCGAAGGCGTACGACTTCGTCGGCTTCGACCCGCGCGGCGTGGGCCACTCCGCCCCGATCTCCTGCGTCGACCCCCAGGAGTTCGTCAAGGCCCCCAAGGCCGACCCGGTGCCGTCGAGCGAGGCCGACAAGCGCGCCCAGCGCAAGCTCGCCAAGGAGTACGCGGACGGCTGCGCGGAGCGCAGCGGCGACATGCTGCCGTACATGACGACGCCGAACACCGCCCGTGACGTGGACGTCGTCCGCGCCGCCCTGGGCGACAAGAAGCTCAACTACCTCGGCGTCTCCTACGGCACCTACCTCGGCGCCGTCTACGGCACGCTCTTCCCGACGCACGTCCGGCGCATGATCGTCGACAGCGTCGTCAACCCGGACCGGGAGAACATCTGGTACCAGGCCAACCTCGAGCAGGACGTCGCCTTCGAGGGCCGCTTCAAGGACTGGGAGGAGTGGGTCGCCAAGAACGACGCCTCCTTCCACATCGGCGACACCCGCGCCAAGGTCCACGCCGAGTGGGAGAAGCTCCGCGCCACCGCCAAGAAGCAGCCCGTCGGCGGCCTCGTCGGCCCGGCCGAGCTGATCAACTACTTCCAGGGCGCCGCGTACTACGACCGCTCGTGGGTCCCGGTCGCCGAGACCTGGAAGAAGTACCGCGCCGGTGACGAGAAGGCCCTCGTCCAGGCGGCCGGTCCCGACCTGACCGACCGCGCGGGCAACATCTCCTCCGAGAACGGCAACGCCGTCTACACCGCCGTCGAGTGCGCCGACGCCAAGTGGCCCACCAGCTGGCGCCAGTGGGACCGGGACAACACCCGCGTCCACCGCCAGGCGCCGTTCATGACCTGGGCCAACGCCTGGATGAACCTGCCCTGCGCCACGTGGAAGGGCCCGCAGTACAACCCCGTCGAGGTGACCACGCACAAGGGCCTGCCGCAGACCCTCATCGTGCAGTCCGAGCGTGACGCCGCCACCCCGTACGCGGGCGCGGTGGAGCTGCACGAGCGCTTCCGCGGCTCCCAGCTGATCACCGAGAAGGACGCCGGCTCGCACGGCGTCACGGGCCTGGTCAACCCCTGCGTCAACCAGCGCGTCGACGCCTACCTCCTGACCGGCAAGCTCCAGGGCGGCTCGGACGTGACGTGCGCCCCGCACGCCACCCCCGAGGCGCCGAAGGCCGGCACCAAGTAAGACCGTTTTGGCGGGCCCCGGCCCGTCCGCACGACCACCGCGCCCCCGGTCCGCCAAGGACCGGGGGCGCGGCGTCGTCCGCGGCCGGCCGGGTGGCCCGGCACCCCCACCCGGGCGACCCGCCCGGTGCGGCCCCTTGCCGTCCGCGGCGGGGCGCGGTGGCCTGTCCCGGCCATGCCCGCGCACCGGGAGACCCACACCGATGTCCGTACGCACGCAAGCGGCCGCGGTGGCGGCCGCCACCGCCCTCCTCGCCCTGCCCCCGGCCCCGGCGGCCGCCGACGACCAGAACGACGGGCGGCTCTTCCTCACCGTCTCCGGCTCCCAGAACACCTGGATCCGCGGCATCCGGCTGATCTGCCCCGCCGCGGACGGCCACCACCCGCACGCCGCCGACGCCTGCAAGGCCCTCGCCCTGGCGCACGGCCGGCTGGAGGAACTGCCCGAGGCGAGCCGCACGTGCGCCCCGAGCCGCGACCCCGTCACCGCCACCGCCGACGGGGACTGGCACGGGGCTCCCGTCGCCTGGCGGCGCACCTTCCCCAACACCTGCGCCCTGGAGGCGGCCACGGGCCCCGTCTTCCGGTTCTGACCCGCCGCCGTCCGGCCGGCGCTCAGGTGCCGCGGGCCACCCCGGTGCCTATGGCCGACAGCCCCAGCACCACCCAGGCGAACCACAGCCAGCCGTTGTTGCCGATGGCCACCGTGTAGGCGGTCACCAGCACGAGGCCGCCGACCGTCAGCCCCGCCATCGTCTTCGCCGATCCGGGCATCCCCGCACCTCCTCAACGGCGGTCCCGGCGCGAGAACGCGAAAGACCGCGGCCAGGAGACCATCGTCTCCCCGCCGCGGTCCCCGCCGCCATACCGCGGACCCGTCCGCGTCACCGCCCCTTCGTCTGGAGCGAGGCCAGGTACGCGTTGTAGGCCGCCAGCTCCTTGTCGCCGTCGCGGTCGGCGTTGCGGTCGATGCGCCGTGCCTGGCGCTGCTCCGAGCGGTACCACTGGAACACCAGCGCCAGCAGCACGATCACCGAGGGGATCTCGCTGAAGGCCCAGGCGATGCCGCCGCCGGCCTTCTGGTCGTCCAGCGGGTCGATGCCCAGGGAGGCCGGCGGGTGCATGTACGTGCCGATCATCGGCTCCGTGGCCATCATCAGCGCGATGCCGAAGAAGGCGTGGAAGGGCATGCCCGCGAACAGCTCCAGCATCCGCATCACGTAGCCCGGCCGGTGCGGGCCGGGGTCCACGCCCATGATGGGCCAGAAGAAGACCAGGCCCACGGCGAGGAAGTGCACCATCATCGCGATGTGCCCGGTCCTGGACCCCATGAGGAAGTCGAAGAGCGGAGTGAAGTACAGCGCGTACAGGCTCGCGATGAACAGCGGGATCGTGAACGCCGGGTGCGTGATCACCCGCATGTAGCGGCTGTGCAGCAGGGCGACCAGCCACTCGCGCGGCCCCTTGCGGCCGCGCCCCGCCGCCGGCAGCGCCCGCAGGGCCAGCGTCACCGGGGCACCCAGCAGGAGCAGGATCGGGGAGAGCATGCTGATGACCATGTGCTGCACCATGTGCACGCTGAACATGACCATGCCGTAGTCGTTGAGCTTGGTGCACATCATCAGCGCCACGGTCAGCACGCCCAGGGCGAAGGCCACCGTACGGCCGGCCGGCCAGGCGTCGCCGCGCCGCCGCAACCGGACCACCCCCCAGCCGTAGAGCCCCAGGCCCAGCAGGCAGCCGATCATGAAGAACGGTTCGCTACTGAACTGCAGAGCCCGTCCCAGCGTGAACGGCGGCATGTCCATGTGCATCATGCCGTGCCCGCTGTGATCCATCCGCTCTCTCCCATTTCGCACCAATGCGCCGGGACCAGAGTAGAGGCGCCGCCGGGCGGCCCCACGGCCGGGGCCGCCTGGCGCGCGGCGGCGCGGACGGGCTCACAGCACGCACTCGGCCTCGGCGTAGCGCTCCTCGGGCACCGTCTTGAGGCGCTCGACCGCCTCCGCCAGCGGCACCAGCGTGATCTCCGTGCCGCGCAGCGCCGTCATCATCCCGAACGCACCCTGGTGCACCGCCTCCACGGCGTGCCAGCCGAACCGCGTCGCCAGCACCCGGTCGTAGGCGGTCGGCGTGCCGCCGCGCTGCACGTGGCCGAGGATGACCGGGCGCGCCTCCTTGCCCAGCCGGTGCTCCAGCTCGCCGGCCAGCTGGCGGGCCACGCCGGCGAAGCGCTCGTGCCCGTAGACGTCGGTGGCGCCGGTCTCGAAGGCCATGGAGCCCTCGCGGGGCTTCGCGCCCTCCGCGGCCACCACGATCGCGAACCGCTTGCCCGCCGCGAAGCGCCGGCCTACGACCTCGGTGAGCTCGTCGATGTCGAAGGGGCGCTCCGGCACGACGATCGCGTGGGCGCCCGCGGCCATGCCCGAGTGCAGGGCGATCCAGCCGGTGTGGCGCCCCATGACCTCGACGATCAGCACCCGCTGGTGGGACTCGGCGGTGGTCTTCAGCCGGTCCAGGGCTTCGGTGGCCACGCCCACGGCCGTGTCGAAGCCGAAGGTGACGTCCGTCGAGGCGATGTCGTTGTCGATGGTCTTGGGGACGCCCACGACGGGCAGCCCGGCGTCCGACAGCAGCCGGGCGGCCTTGAGCGTGCCCTCGCCGCCGATCGGGACGACGGCGTCCAGGCCGAGGCCGGCCACGTGCTCCTTGGCCCGCTCGACCCCGTCCCGCAGGGCGTCGGGGCGCACCCGGGAGGAGCCGAGGATGGTGCCCCCGGTGGCCAGGATGCCGCCCACCGCGTCCAGGTCGAGCTTGCGGTGGTCGCCCTCCAGCAGGCCCCGCCAGCCGTCGAGGAAGCCGATGACGTCGTCACCGTGGTCGACGACGGCGCGGTGCACGACGGAGCGGATGACGGCGTTGAGACCGGGGCAGTCGCCGCCGGAGGTGAGGACACCGATGCGCATGACTGGGAAACCTTCACAACAGGGCCTGGGAACCGGACCCCGTCGTCCGGTGGAATCCCCGCCACCCTAACGTTCGAGGGCGGCGGGGACGGCGACCGTCCGCTATGCGGGCTGTGTCGCCGCGGCGATCCGTTCCGAGCGCAGCGCCTCGTACCAGCGGTCGTCGACCGGCGGCAGGGCGTTGACGTCCAGCGCCAGCTTGATCAGCATGTCCGCGATGTGCGGGTTGCGGGCCATCACCGGGCCGTGCATGTACGTACCGAAGACCGTCTCGTTGTACGCGCCCTCGGTTCCGTCGCCGGTGCCGTTGCCCTTGCCGAAGCGGACCCGGGCGAGGGGGCGGGCCGTCGGGCCCAGGTGGGTGACGCCCTGGTGGTTCTCGAAGCCGGTCAGCGGCGGCAGGCCGAGCGGCTGGTCGATGTCGGCCAGGACGTCGCCGACGCAGCGCTCGCCCTCGCCCCGGGTGCTGATCACGTCCAGCAGGCCCAGGCCCTGCTCGCGCTGGCCCAGGTCGTTGATGAACTCGTGGCCCAGGATCTGGTAGCCGGCGCAGACCGAGAAGACGATCGCGCCGTTGGCCACGGCGCGGTTCAGGCCGCCGTCGCGGCGCAGCCGCTCGGCCGCCAGCCGCTGCGGGCGGTCCTCGCCGCCGCCGATCAGGTAGATGTCCCCGGAGGTGGGGATCTGCTGGTCGGACCGCACGTCCACCCGCTGGACGTCCAGGCGGCGCTGGTGGGCGCGCCGCTCCAGGACCAGGACGTTGCCCTGGTCGCCGTAGGTGCTGAGCAGGTCGGGGTAGACCCACACCACGCGCAGACTGTTCTGGCTCATCTCACACTCCTCCTCTGGTGCTTGCGCGGGGGGTCAGTTGCCGACCCGGCGGCGGATGTCCTGGAACGCCGTGTAGTTGGCGATCACCTCGATCTTGCCGGGCGGGCAGCCCTGCACCGCCTCGTCGACCGTCTCGCAGACCCGGAAGTCCACGCCCGCGACCTCCAGGCGCACCGCCAGGTCGAGCTTGCGGTCGCCGATGACCATGATCGGGTGGCCGGCGAGGCGGGTGTAGTCCACGTCCCACAGCCACGAGGTGTCGGTGCCGTCGGCGCCGCGGGCGTTCACCGCGAGGATCACCGGCGCGGGCGGCCCGTCGATCAGCGAGAACGTCTCCAGCCAGCCGGCCGGGTTCTTCGCCAGCAGCAGCCGGACCTCACGGTCGAGGAAGGTCACCACGTCGTACCGGCCGGCCACCGCCTGCACCTGGTACATCCGCTCCAGGGCCACCTGCGGCGGCACCCCGAAGGTGGCGGCCACGGCGGCGGAGGTGGTGGCGTTGGCCTTGTTGGCCCGGCCCGGCAGCTGGAGGTGGATCGGCCACGCGCTGCCGTGCGGGTCGAGGACGTAGTCGCCCGACAGCGCCCAGCTGGGGTTCGGCCGGCGGAAGCCGCACTCGCCGCAGAACCAGTCGTCGCCGGGGCGCTGCATCACGCCGCCGCACGACGGACAGGACCAGGCGTCGTCCTTCCACTCCTGGCCGGCCGCGACCCACACCACGTTCGGCGAGGAGGAGGCGGCCCAGACGATCAGCGGGTCGTCCGCGTTCGCGATCACCACGGCCTTGGTGCCGGCCAGGCCCTCGCGCCACTTCTCGGCGAGCATGCGGGTCTCCGCCGCCCGGTCGAGCTGGTCGCGGGAGAGGTTCAGCAGCGCTATGGCCTTGGGCGCCACGTCACGTGCGACCCCGGCCAGGTACTTCTCGTCCACCTCGATCACGCCGTAGCGCGCGTCCGAGCCGCCCGCGAGGGCGGAGGTGATGCCCGCGGGCATGTTCGCGCCCAGCGCGTTGGACACCACGGGCCCGCTGGCACGCAGTGCCTCGGCGATGAGCCGGGTCGTGGTCGTCTTGCCGTTGGTGGCCGACACCAGGACCACGTCCAGGTGGGTGGCCAGCCGGGCCAGCAGGTCGGGGTCGAGCTTGAGCGCGACCTTGCCGCCGATCACCGACCCGCTGCCGCGGCCAGCGGCGCGCGAGACCGCCGCAGCGGCCTTGCCCGCCGTCACGGCCAGCTTGGCCCGCGGCGACAGTGGCCCCGAGTTGCCTGCCATCGTCCTAGATCCTCCTTGTTCGGGCGCCGCGCCTGTTCCTGGTCAGCCGGTGGAACGCCCCCTCCGTGCCCAAATCGCCAGCCAGGAGGCTTCGGTCGGGGATCAGCCTATCGAGATCCGGCCGTGGGCCCGAACCGGCTGCCTGGGGACCGTACCCTTGACGCCATGCGAAGAGGCACCATTCCCGGCAGTTCAGGACGTGTACGGCCCATGCGGCTGCTCGGGGACGGGGGTCTCGGCGCACCCTGCGAGGAGGTCGCCGACTTCGGCGCCGACCTCGCGCGGCTGGTGGAGGACATGTTCGCCACGATGTACGCCGCGGGTGGCGTGGGCCTCGCCGCGAACCAGATAGGCGTCCCGCTGCGGGTCTTCGTGTACGACTGTCCAGACGACGAGGACGTGCGGCATCTGGGCCACCTCGTCAATCCCCGCCTGGTGAGCGTGGAGGGGATCGTGGTGCGGGGGCCCGAGGGGTGCCTGTCGGTGCCGGGCGTCGAGGCGGGCACCCCGCGCTTCGACGAGGCGGTGGTGGAGGGCTTCACAATGGACGGCACAGAGGTCCGGGTGCGGGGGACGGGGTTCTTCGCGCGGTGCCTGCAGCACGAGTGCGACCACCTCGACGGCGGCCTCTACCTCGACCGTCTGACGGGTCTGCGCAGGCGCCGGGCGCTGCGGGCCGTGCGACGGGCGCCGTGGGCGGTGGCGGGGTAGGACCCCGCGCCCACCGGCCACACGGCGGCGCTGCCGGGGGAGTTGAGCGGCTGCCGCCCCGGCCCCGTCAGAACCCCGGGCCGTCCAGGCGGTCGCCGGACACGGCCAGCCTGCCCCACAGCAGATCGGTCAGATGCCGGACGAGCTGCTCGCGCGAGAACGGCCGCTCCCTCAGCCACCAGTCGCCCGCCGCGTGCATCATGCCGACGATGCCGTGGCCCCACGCCCGTGCCAGGTCCTCGCCGTCGGGGCCGAGGTCGACGCGCTCGGTGATGACCACCGCCAGCTCCTCGCCCATCCTGCGCATCAGGGGCGCGGAGTGCCGCCCGACGTCGAAGCCCTGTTCCGAGGGCTGGCCCTCGTCGGCGGGGTGCATCAGGAACCGGTAGACCTGGGGCCGTGCCTCTATGGCCGTCAGGTAGTTGTCCAGCGTCGCCTCGACCCGCTCGCGCCGGGCGACGGGGGAGTCCAGCGCCGCGCGCAGCCCCGCGAGCAGGGCGTCGGTGTGCCGTGCGGCCAGGGCGCGGTAGAGGCCGCCCTTGTCCCCGAAGTGCCGGTAGAGGATCGGCTTGGTGATGCCGGCCTCGGCGGCTATCGCGTTCATCGACGCCCCCGGTCCCTCCCTCAGCACCACCCGGTCCGCCGCCTCGAGCAGTTCCCTGCGCCGCTGCTCCGCCGCCCGCTGCTGCTCGTCCCGCTGACTGGTCTCCATAAGACGTGCCTCCCCGCCCCTGTGAATCAAAACGCATGCGCAACGTAACACTCGCACCACGGACCGAATTCAGCGGGCGGGAGAGTTGACATTTTTACCAGCCAGTAACATACACTCCTGTTACCGCAAGTAACAAACGCTGGAGGGGGCATGGGGGAGTTCGCGCTGGAGCTGAACGACGACCAGAGGGCCGTCCGTGACTGGATCCACGGCTTCGCCGCCGACGTGATGCGCCCGGCGGCGGCGGAATGGGACGAACGCGAGGAGTTCCCCTGGCCGGTGGTGCAGGAGGCCGCCAGAATCGGCCTGTACTCGCTCGACTTCTACGCCCAGCAGTTCTTCGACCCCACGGGGCTCGGCGTCCCCATGACGCTGGAGGAGCTCTTCTGGGGCGACGCCGGCCTGGGCCTGGCGATCGCGGGCACCGGCCTCGCCGCCATCGGCGTCCTCACCAACGGCACCGACGAACAGATCGGCACCTGGGTGCCGCAGATGTACGGCGACGCCGGCGACGTGAAGGTCGCCGCCTTCTGTTCGTCGGAGCCCGACGCCGGCTCCGACGTCTCCGCGATGCGCACCCGGGCCGTCTACGACGAGGCCAAGGACGAGTGGGTGCTGAACGGCACCAAGACCTGGGCGACCAACGGCGGCATCGCGAACGTCCACGTCGTCGTCGCGGTCGTGGACGCCGCCCTCGGTGCCCGGGGCCATGCGTCCTTCATCGTCCCGCCGGGCACGCCCGGGCTGTCGCAGGGGCAGAAGTTCAAGAAGCACGGCATCCGCGCCTCCCACACCGCCGAGGTCGTCCTCGACGGCGTCCGCGTCCCCGGTCACTGCCTCCTCGGCGGCAAGGACCGGCTCGACGAGCGCCTGGCGCGCGCCCGCGAGCAGGCGGCAGGCAAGGGCGGCCGGGGCGGCAACGCGGCCATGGCGACCTTCGAGGCGTCCCGCCCGGCCGTCGGCGCCCAGGCGGTCGGCATCGCCCGCGCCGCCTACGAGGTGGCCCTCGACTACGCCAAGACCCGTGTGCAGTTCGGCCGGCCCATCATCGACAACCAAGGGATCGCCTTCCAGCTCGCCGACATGCGGACGAGCATCGACGCCGCCCGCCTCCTGGTCTGGCGCGCCTCCTGGATGGCTACCGCGGGCAAGCCCTTCACCGCGGCCGAGGGCTCGATGTCCAAGCTCTTCGCGGGCGAGACGGCGAAGAAGGTCACCGCCCAGGCCATGCAGATCCTCGGCGGCAACGGCTACACCCGCGAGTACCCGGTGGAGCGCATGCACCGGGATGCGGCGATCTACACCATATTCGAGGGTACGAGCGAGATCCAACGGCTCGTCATAGCGCGGACCCTGGCCGGCGTCCCCATCCGATAGGGGTGTTTCACCCCGGACCGCCCGGGAATCGCTGTGCCGGTTTGATCACTCGTCTGTCACAGGAGCCCCACAGACCCCGCGTTGGCTGAATCCATCCCCTGGCATGGCGTAAAAATGAACACGTCAAAAGCAACGCCTCACGGGGGAACCATCTTGCGCCGTCAGCTCGCCACCGCCGCCGTCGTCCTCACGCTCGCGGTCACCGCCACCGCCTGCAACGACGGCGACGGCACCGACAACAACAGTCCCGACCCCGCCGCCACGGCGGCGCAGAGCCCCGCCTCCCAGGGCCAGGGGAAGGACAAGCCCGCCCCCGGCGGGGACAGAAACGTCACCGTCGGCGGCACGATCACCGTCACGGCCAAGAACGGCGCCAAGGTCGCCGTCACCCTGAAGAACTGGGTCGACCCGGCCAAGAGCAACAACAAGTTCATGACGCCGAAGCCGGGCAAGCGCTGGGTCGCCGCCCAGCTCGAGATCTCCAACACCGGCCAGAGCGTCTACGACGACAGCCCCGCCAACGGCGTGAAGGTCCTCGACGAGGGGACGGAGCCCTGGACCCACTCCATCGGCGAGACCACCTCCGGCCCCAACATGCCGGCCACCGTCAAGCTCAAGCCGGGCGAGAAGGCCCTCGGGTACGTCGTCGTCTCGGTCCCCGAGCAGTCCAAGCCCAAGGCCGTCACCTTCGCCCCGGACTCCGGCTTCTCCAGCGACATCGCCCAGTGGGCGGTCGCCAAGTGACGGCGCGGCCGGCCCGTGGTTAAATCACGGGCACGGCCATGGGCGTCGCCGTTAAGGTGATGCCGCGACAACGCGAACGCACCTCCCGGTGCGCAGGGTCCGGCTCCTTCTTGTGGTGAAAGCGCCGGCCCCACGGAAAACCTCGGGAGGCATGGCACGGGCGGTGCCCGGTGCGCCAGACAGTCGTTACTTCCTTTCTGATGGACGAGGTTGCGGGTTCGAATCCCGTCCGCCGCATCCCGCGGCGGTAGCTCAATGGCAGAGCACGTACGTACACGACCGTCGCCTGATCTCGGGCACCGCCCTTGCCGACGCCTTCCTCCACCACGGGGGAACAATCCATGGCCCGCTTCAACACCCGTACCACCAAGCCTTCTCCGGCCTCGCCGATAGCCTCGACCGGGGAGCGCACCCGCACCCACGAGGGCGCCGCGGGCCACGTCCGCGACGCGAAGAGCGAGCTGTTCCTGCTCGCCGTCGCCAACCTCGTCGGCACCGGCGCCTTCTACGAGAAGGCCGAGGACCGCGACGACCGCTACGCCGGGCTCGTCCGGCGGCTGGCCGTCGAGGACCCCGAGTGGACCGTCGCTTTCCTCCGCTGGCTGCGCGACGGCGCCCACATGCGCACCGCGGCCCTCGTCGGCGCCGCGGAGTTCGCGGCCGAGCGCGTGCGCCGGGAACTGCCGGGCCACTCCCGGCAGGCCGTCGACGCGGTGCTCCAGCGGGCGGACGAGCCGGGCGAGATGCTCGGCTACTGGACCGCGCACCACGGCCGGGCCGTACCCAAGCCCGTCAAGCGCGGCATCGCCGACGCCGTGCGGCGGCTCTACTCGCAGCGGTCCCTGCTCAAGTACGACACCGACTCCAGGGCCTACCGCTTCGGCGACGTCCTCAGCCTCGCGCACCCCGCCCCCGACCCGGCCAAGCCCTGGCAGGCCGCGCTGTTCCGGCACGCCGTCGGCCGGCGCAGGGGACGCGACGAGGACATTCCCGAAGAGCTGGCGACCCTGCGCCGCCGTGCCGCGCTGATGCGGCTGGAGCCGGCCGAGCGCCGGGCGCTGCTGCGCCGGGACGGGGCGGCGGACGTGCTGCGTGAGGCCGGCATGACCTGGGAGGCGCTCGCCGGCTGGCTCCAGGGGCCCATGGAGGCGGCCGCCTGGGAGGCCGTCATCCCCTCCATGGGGCCGATGGCGCTCGTCCGCAACCTGCGCAACTTCGACGAGGCGGGGGTGAGCGACGAGGTCGCCGAGCGGGTGGCGGCGCGCATCGCGGACCCCGAACAGGTCACCGCCTCGCGGATGTTCCCCTTCCGCTTCTGGGCCGCCTACAAGCACACCTCGTCGCTGCGCTGGGCGCACGCGCTGGAGAAGGCCATCGGGGCCTCGCTCGCGAACGTGCCGGCGCTGCCCGGCCGGACGCTGATCCTCGTCGACCGCTCCCCGTCGATGTTCCCCGGCTACGTCTTCTCCACCCCGCACACCTCCGACATCCCCCTCGCCGAACAGGCCGCCCTCTTCGGGGCGGCCCTGGCGCTGCGGGCCGAGCGGCCCACCCTCGTCGAGTTCGGGATGCGCAGCAACGCGGTGGACGTGCCCAGGGGCGGCAGCGTGCTCAAGCTCGTCGAGCGGTTCGGCGAGATCGACGGGACGGACATCCCGCTGGCCGTACGGCGGCACTTCGCCGGGCACGACCGGATCGTGGTGGTCACCGACGAGCAGACCCGGCCGGGCTGGCTGCCCTCCAACGCCCACGCCTACGGCGGCATGCCGGAGACGATGATCGACGACCTGGTCCCGCGCGACGTGCCGGTCTACATGTGGAACATGGCCGGCTACCGCGCCGGCGCCACGCCCTCGGGCGGGGACAACCGGCACGCCTTCGGCGGCCTGACCGACGCCGCGTTCCGGATGATCCCCCTGCTGGAGGCCGGGCGTACGGCGCACTGGCCCTGGGAGGACGGCCGCCGCGGCTGAACCGCCCTCCGGGCGAGGGGCGTCAGGCGCTCAGGCCCTCGGGGGCCAGCCGCCTGACGTCGTACCGGCTGGTGATCTCGCCCCGCACGGCGGCCGCGGCGTGACCCGCGCCGACCGGCACGTCCACGATCGTCCAGCCCGTGGGCCACGGGGGCGTGCCGGGACCGCCGTTGCCCAGGTAGTCCAGGTCGGGGGAGCGGCCCAGGCCCGTGCCCAGCCCCTTGAGGTAGGCCTCCTTGCGGACCCACAGCCGGGTGAACACCGCGGGACGGCGCACCGCCGGCGCGGCCATCACCTCGCGGTGCTCCAGCGGGTGCAGCGCCTCGGCCACCCCCGCCACGGTGTGCGCGGCGGGCACCTGCTCGGTGTCCACGCCGACCGGCTGCGCGGCCACGCCGATGAGCACCAGGTTGCCGCCGTGCGACATGGAGAAGTGCGGGGCGTCCGGCGCGGTCACGGCCGGGCGGCCGTGCGGCTTGCCGCAGCACGGGCACTCCTCGCGGAAGAAGCGCACCTCGCCTGCGGGCATCCCCAGATAGGCGCCGAGGATCCGGCGCAGCGTGAGGTGCGACGCGACGTACTTCGCGCGGTCGACGGCGTGCACGAAGCCGGCCGCCTGCGCGCGCTCGCGCTCGTCGAGCGGGGACTGGTCGAGCGCGGTGCCCAGCAGCCACGGGTCGGGCATGTGCAGCAGCCAGAGGTCGAGCGTTCCTTCGGCCGGCTTGTCCACGGCGTCGGGCCAGGGGACATCGGTGGTGCTGCCAGGGCGGAGTGAGGCGGCGGGGTCCAGGTTCAGCTGCACAGGTCGCTCCGGTCTCTCGAGGACGGCCAGAACGCCGCAGCGTACAGGAGTCATATGTCTGTCACATATCAGGTCCGGCGGATACGAACATTTTCGGGCTCAATCCGTCAAGAACGGTAGCTGCATGAGCATCCGCCGTGGAGAAGCCCGGCTCCGGTGTCTCCTTGGTCTCCTGACGCCTCATCACCCCCGAGTCGGGCCGGTGGCCTTCAACCCTCGCGCAGCGCCTGGTAACAGACCACCACGGTTCGACGCACACACCACTTCCACCTGCCCCCACGGCAGGTAGGCAAGGAGATCCGACGTGGGAGAGAACCAGCCCCCTTCGCGCCGCAGCGTCCTCGCCGCGGCGACCCTCGGCGCCGCCGCCCTCACCGGGGCGGCCGGCCTCGTCACCGCACCACGCGCCCGGGCCGGCGGCCGGGGCGGCGGCGACGCGTTCGTACCGGCCGTGGTGGTCGGCACCGGATACGGCGCGGCCGTCTGCGCCCTGCGCCTCGCCGAAGCCGGCGTCGAGACGCTGATGCTGGAGATGGGCCGGCGCTGGGACGGCCCCGGCGCCGACGGCAGCGTCTTCTGCGGCATGCTCCGGCCGGACGAGCGCTCCAGCTGGTTCAAGAGCCGCACCGAGGCCCCGCTGAGCACCTTCCTCTGGCTCGACGTGGTCAACAGGAACATCCGGCCGTACGCCGGGGTGCTCGACCGCGTGCGCTTCGACGGGATGTCGGTGTACGTCGGCCGCGGCGTCGGCGGCGGCTCGCTGGTCAACGGCGGCATGGCCGTGACGCCCAGGCGGTCGTACTTCGAGGAGGTCCTCCCGCAGGTCGACGCGGGCGAGATGTACGAGCGGTACTTCCCGCGCGCCAACGCCGCGCTGAGGGTGAACCGGATCGACAAGGCGTGGTTCGAGCAGACCGAGTGGTACAAGTACGCCCGCGTCTCGCGGACCCAGGCGGCCAGGGCCGGACTCGGCACGGTCTTCGTGCCCAACGTCTACGACTTCGGCCACATGCGGCGCGAGGCGGCGGGCGAGGTGCCGAGGTCGGCGCTCGCCACCGAGGTCATCTACGGCAACAACCACGGCAAGATGAGCCTGGACAAGACCTACCTCGCCGCGGCCCTGCGCACCGGCAAGGTCACCATCCGGCCCCTGCACCGCGTGACGACCATCGAGCGCCGGCGCGACGGCACCTACCTGCTGGGCGCCGAGGAGACGGACGCCCACGGCGCCCCGCTCGGCCGCCGGGAGATCTCCTGCACCCACCTCTTCCTGGGTGCAGGCAGCCTCGGCACCACCGAACTGCTGCTGCGCGCCCGGGAGACCGGGACGCTGCCCGACCTTCCCCCGGAGATCGGCACCGGCTGGGGCCCCAACGGCAACGTCATGACCGCCCGCGCCAATCACCTCTGGAATCCCACCGGCCCCCACCAGTCGTCCATCCCCGCGCTGGGCATCGACGACTGGGACAACCCGGCCGCCCCCGTCTTCGCGGAGATCGCCCCGATACCCGCCGGCCTGGAGACCTGGGCCAGCCTCTACCTGGCCATCACCAAGAACCCCGAACGCGGCACGTTCACCTACGACAAGGCGACCGACCGGCTGGGCCTGCGCTGGACCCGCGACCAGAACGCGCCGGCCGTGCGCGCCGCCAAGTCGCTCTTCGACCGGGTCAACCGGGCCAACGGCACGATGTACCGGTACGACCTCTTCGGCGGCGGCCTCCGGAACTTCGCCGACGACTTCTGCTACCACCCCCTCGGCGGCTGCGTGCTGGGCCGGGCCACCGACCTCCACGGACGCGTCCGCGGCTACCGGAACCTCTACGTCGTGGACGGCTCGCTGATCCCGGGTTCCATCGGCGTCAACCCCTTCGTCACCATCACGGCACTCGCCGAACGGAACATCGAGCGCGTGATCGCGCAGGACGTCACCGTCTGACGCCGGGCGGCGCGGCCGGGCCGGCGAGCGGTTGCGACAATGAGCGGCGTTGTTATGACGTTCTTTCGGAAGGAAGTACCGACCATGACCGACAACTTCTCCGGTGCCGACGACAACGGACTGTGGATCCGCCGGTTCCACCCGCGGCCCGACAGCGCCGTCCGGCTGGTGTGCCTGCCGCACGCGGGCGGTTCGGCCAGCTTCTACTTCCCCGTGTCGCGGGCGATGCCCGACTTCGCCGACGTGCTCTGCGTCCAGTACCCGGGCCGCCAGGACCGCCGTGCCGAACCGCTTGTCGACAACATCCCCGACCTCGCCGACCAGGTGTACGCCGCCCTGTTGCCCTGGGCGGACCGTCCGCTGGCGCTGTTCGGCCACAGCATGGGCGCCTCGCTCGCGTTCGAGGTCGCCCGGCGCCTGGAGCGGGACAAGGGCATAGTCCCGGCCTACCTCTTCGCTTCGGGCCGCAGGGCTCCCTCCACGCACCGCGACGAGCGGGTGCACCTGCAGGACGACAACGGCCTGATCGCCGAGATGCGCCGGCTGAGCGGCACCTCCACCCAGCTCCTGGGCGACGAGGAGGTGCTGCGCATGATCCTGCCGGCCATCCGTTCCGACTACCGGGCGGCCGAGACCTACGCGTACGAGCCGGGCGAGCCGCTGACGTGCCCGGTCCTCGGCCTCGTGGGGGACGACGACCCGAAGGTGAACCTGGACGAGGCGGCGGCCTGGGCGGGCCACACGGAGGGCTCGTTCGACCTCAAGGTCTTCAAGGGCGGCCACTTCTACCTGGCGGAGCACCAGGCCGCGGTCATCAAGGAGATGGCGGACCGGCTCCGGCCGCTGGCGGGCAAGGCGTAGGCGACGGGACGGCCCCCCGCCCGGATCCACCGGGCGGGGGGCCGTCCTCCGTCATCGACGCTGTGCCGGAACCGGGCTCAGGAGTCCTGGGTGTCGCCCTTGCGGACCTGGCCGTCGTGGCCGATCCAGTCGCCGAAGGACGACGAGCCCGAGCCCGCGCCCCGGGTGCTGCTGAGCCGTCCGTCCGTGCCGAGGGCGACGACGACCGTGCGGCCCTGGGCGTCCTGCGCGAGGGCGGCCGTGGCCCGGTGCGGGACACCGCCGTCCTGCCAGGGACCCGGACGGCCGGAGCCCACCGAGAGCCGCACCCGGCCCTTGTCGTCGCGGGCCGCGATCACGGTGGTGTTCTCCACCTGCGCCAGCGCCACCCGGCCGTAGCCGCCGAAGGCCTCGCACTCGGAGGTCACCCGCCAACCGCCGCCCGCCGCCAGGTCGGCGACGACCACGCGGGAGGTGACGGGCTGGCGCATGGCCAGGCGGATGCCGCCGCCGGAGAGCGGGGTGAGGGTCAGCGGGCCGGTCGCGGCGGGCAGTCGCGTGGCCCCGGCCGGCTTCGGCGCCGCGTCGCCCGGCTCGCTGACCCAGTGGTGGACGGTCTTGGTGTCGGCGGCCACGACGTGGATCCGGCCCTGGTTGTCGAGGGCGACGTCGATGCCGTCCTCGATCCGCACGTCGCCGGCGACGGCGGGCAGCGCGGCCCAGTCCCGCCAGCCCTGGCCGCTCGCGCTGCTGCGGAAGCTCACGCCGCCGTCGAAGTTCTTCACGAAGACGTGGACCGAACCGTCCTTGTCCTCGACCGCCACGGGGTAGCCGGTCTCCATCGACCGCTCCGGGTCGGCGTCGGGCGACCCGAGGGACTCCCAGGCCGCGAACGCCGGGGTGCCGCCGTCGGGCGTCTTGCCCTCCTGCCGGGCGGTGACGATCTCGCGCCGGTGGTCCTCGCCCTTGGCGGGGAGCACGGTGCGGACGGAGAACAGCTGGAGGCTGCCGTCGGAGCGGCGCAGCACCTGCACCTGGCCCTCCAGCATCGAGCCGCCCACGGAGGCCGGCTGCGACCAGACGCCGCTGCCGGCCTTGGTCTCCGTCCAGCACTGCGCCTGGCCGTCGAGGACGGCGAAGGCGGCGAGCCGGCCGTCGGGGAGGGGCTGCACCCAGCGCTGCGTGCCGGTGGCCCGGTGGCGGAGGTTGTTCGACCAGCGGTAGTCCCTGCCGCGGTTGCCGACCTTGCGGTCCCCGCAGCCGGCCTTGTCGCCGCAGTCCTTGTCGCCCACCCAGCCGTAGGTGTCGAGGATCTTGATCTTGTGGGCCGTGGTGGCGTCGTCCAGGCTGTTCGGCAGCATGTCGACCTCGTAGCCGACGTAGGTGTCGACGGCCACCGGGCGGGAGTGCTTACGGCCCCAGAACTGCGCCAGGGCGGCCTGCGCGAAGTAGGCGGACGCCGTGTGGTCCTGGTGGTCGTAGTGGGATATGCCCTGGAGGACCGGGGGGGTGCCCGGGAACTCCGGCTGCTTCGCCCGGTGGGTGGGGTTCGGGTCGAGGGTGCGCACCACGGTCGGCTGGTAGCGCTCGAACACCGCGGTGAGCGTGTCGATGACCTGCTGGCGCGTGTACCGGTAGGCCTTCCTGACCGGACCGCCGGCCGGGACCAGCGTCGTGAGGTCGGGGGCGGCGCCCAGCCACAGGCCGCGCAGGCTTTCCTTCTTGGGGTTCTTGATGGCCCGGGCCTCGACCAGCTCCATGAAGATGAGCTGGATCTGGGGGGCGGCCTTGAGCGTCTGCAGCTCGACCTCCAGGCCCGGGAGGAGCCTCAGCGTCTCCACGGTCCAGGGGCTGAGCCAGTCGCCGGTGGCCATCTGGGCGGTCGCCTCGCGCAGGCCGTTCATCCGGGCCCGGACGAACTCGGGGCGCTTCATGGGCAGTTTGTCGTAGCCCGGCTCCGTGGAGAGCGCGTTGCGGCCGTCGGACTCGCCGCCGGTCATGCAGACCGTCAGGGTCGGGGCGCCGCTGCGTATGGACTGCTCCAGCTCCGGGTTCATGAAGAACAGGGAGTCGTCCTCGTGTGCCATGACGTGGACGACGGCCTCGGAGGTCACGGCCTTCGCGGGCCGTGCGGGAAACTCCCCGGACCCCGGCCGGCCCTTGTCCTCGGGCGCCAGCCACTGCCACGTGCCCACCGCACCGGCTCCGACGACCGCGGTGCCGCCGGCTATCTGGAGGACGCGTCGACGTGGTATTCGCCCTGGCACAGGCTGTCTCCTCTTGTCTTCTGCGCCAAGTGAGCGCGCTGGTCAACGAGAAAGAGGGGTGACGGCGACCGCTCCCCCCATGGATACAAGAGTTCGATCATATGAGCGGCAACCCGCCGTTTCCCTGCTGTTGTGTAACAGCCGTGCGTCGACCCGACATAAATTCCGAAGCGGTCGCACAACGTGAGCACAGGGAACGCAAATCATCACCGTGAGTCATGTGGTGAACACCACACGTACGGAACGGGCTCCTCCGCGCAGCGTGCCGAACGCCGATATCGCGCCAGCTCATAACCGCCTCTGCCTTCTCCCCGGCCGTGGCTAGGTTGGGCTCCGGCGCGACAACTCGGCACACCGACGATCGAGGAGTTTGCATGCCTGTCTCCACCGCACCCGGTACCAAGTGGGGCAACTGGACCGAGCTGGAGGGCACCGTCCACGCGGAGCCGTCGGCGGCCCTGAACTCCGACAACCGCGTCCAGGCGTTCGTCCGGGGCGAGGACGGTTCGCTCTGGACGATCTGGGAGACCCGGGCCCGCGGCTGGTCCGCGTGGCTGCGGCACGAGGGGGCCCGCATCGCGGGGGCGCCCAGCGCGATCCGCGGCAGGGACGGAAGGATCCGCGTCTTCTACCGCACCCCGGACCACCACCTCGAAGTCGTCGCCCAGACCGCCGTCAACACCGTTTTCGGCCCGCCGCAGCGCATCGTCACGAACGTCGGCGGCGATCCGGCGGCCACGCTCGACGCCGACGGACGGATCCACGTCTTCTTCCGGGGGACGGACGGCGCCCTGTGGTACACCCGCAACCAGAACCTGGCCTACGCGACGTACAGCGGACCGGCGTCGCTCGGCGGCGCGCTGACCGAGACGCCCTCGCCGGCTCTCGACGGCTCCGGGCGGATCGTCGTGGCCGTCCGCGGCGAGGGGGACACCCTCCACGCCGTCCAGCAGAAGGCCGCGGACTCGGCGGACGCCTGGGACGCCTTCCAGCGGCGGGCCGAGGGCGTCACCAGCCGTCCCTCGGCGATCGTCGACGCCGCCTCGCGCGTCCAGATCTTCTACCGCGGCGCCGACGGCGCGGCCTGGCGGGCCGGGCAGGGCGACGACTACGAGGGCTGGGGGAGTCCCGCCTCCCTGGGCGGCGCGATCGCCGACCGCCCCACCGCCTGCCTCGGCCAGGACGGTCGCGTCAACGTCCTCGCCAAGGGCACGGACGGCAAGCTGTGGGTCACCGTGCAGTCCGCCGGGAACGGTGCCGCCTATGACGAGTTCCAGTCGTTGGGCGGCGAGATCGGCGAAGTCGGCGCCAACCCGGTGATCATGAACCGGGTGGGGCTGCTCTACGTGTTCACCCAAGGGTCCGGCGAGGGCCGCGGGCTCTGGCTCCAGCGGCAGAACTGGGCGTGACGACTCGGCCGTCACGGGCTCGCACGCGCCGCCCCGCGGCCCGGCGGAGCCCGCGCTTCACGCCGGCCGGTCGTTGAGGATCTTCTGGAAGAGCAGGTGGTCGCGCCAGGCGCCGTCGATGTGGAGGTAGTTGCGGGCCGTGCCGATCAGTTCGAAGCCGCACTTCTCCAGCACCCGCTGGGAGGCGGTGTTGGTCAGCACGGTGCCCGCCTCGATCCGGTGCAGGCCGAGCCGCTCGTCGGCGTCCCGGCAGACGGCGAGCACGGCGGCGGTGGCCAGGCCCTTGCCCGCGTGCCCGGCGTCGACCCAGTAGCCGAGGTTGGTGCTGCGAAAGGCGTTGTGCACGATGTTGGCGAGATTGACCAGGCCCACGATCTCGCCCCGGCCGTCGGCCAGCACCCAGGGCATCATCCGCCCGGCGCGGCGCAGCGCCGCCATGTCGCGCAGCCGGTCCGCCTGGCCCTCCGTGGTGAAGAAGGTCTCGTTCCGGTTCGGTTCCCAGGGGCGCAGGTGGTCGCGGTTGCGGCGGTAGGCGCGAGCGAGGGCCGCCGCGTCGTCGGTCGCCGCGGGACGCAGGAGGACGTCCGGGGTGAGGGCGCAGTAGTCAGCGATCATCCGCCTACCGTAGACGCCCTCATACTCCGGTATGCCCTCCTGGTTGGCTCCGTGGTGTGACGCCGCGTCAGCGGCCGTCTTCCTACGTTTCCCCTCGTCACAGCACCGAACGAGGGGGAAGACCCGATCATGCGCCGCTTCAAGCGCACCCTGGTCGCCGCCGCCCTGGCGACGACCGTCATGGCGGGCACGGCGGGGTGGGCCGCCGGCGGCGAGCAGAACGCCGTCACCGGCCCGCCCCCCGGCACCGCCGCCTGGCGCGCGGACCGCTCCCTCGCCCGGCCGCTGCCGGACCCCGCCACGGCCCGGCCCGCCGAGGTCTCCCGCTTCTTCGCCACGCTCACGGAGGCCGGACGACATGACCTGACGGCACGTCACTCCTTGGTCGTGGGCAACCTGGACGGCGCCCCCGTGGCCCTGCGGTACGAGGCCAACCGGTGGGCACTGACCGCCGAGCGCGACAAGGAGCGGGCGCGCTCCACCAACTCCTCGCTGCCGTCGTACGAGCGCCGGCGGGCCCGCGAGCTCGACGAGCGCTACACGCGGCTCCTCCGCCCCGGACGGCAGATCCTCGCCTTCGACCCCCGTGGCCGGGGCCAGCTGGCCGAGGTGTACGGCGACTGGGCGACCGCCCGCCGCACGGCGGTCGTCGTGCCCGGCTCGGACACCGACCTCGCCTCCTTCGACCGGGACGGGCGCCCCGACACCCCCGCCGGGATGGCCCGCGCCCTGCGCGAGGAGATGGCCCGGCAGGCCCCGGACACCCCCGCCGCCGTGATCGCCTGGGCCGGTTACACCACCCCGGTCGGGGTCGGACTCGACGCCGCCACCGGACGCCTCGCCCAGGCCGGCGCGCCGCGCCTGGACCGCTTCCTCGCCGGCCTCGCCGCCGCGGGCACCTCCGCCCCGCCCGCGGTCTTCTGCCACAGCTACGGCTCGGTCGTCTGCGGGCTCGCCGCCCCCGAGCTGGGCTCCGCCGAGGCCGCCGACCTCGTCGTCCTGGCCAGCCCCGGCGTCCGTGCCGGCTCCGCCGCCGCCCTGCGCACCGGGGCCCGCGTCTGGGCGGTGCGCCGCAACGGCGCCGACTGGATCGGGCGGGTCCCCCACGTCCGGCTCCTGGGCCTCGGCCACGGCACGGACCCCACGTCCGCGTCGTTCGGCGCCCGGCCGGTCGCCTCGGACGGTGCCCACGGCCACAGCGGCTACTTCGCCCCCGAGACCCGGTCGCTGCACAACTTCGCCCGGATCGCGCTGGGTCGGTACGACGCCGTTCACTAGCGGACCGCCCCGCACGCCCAACTGCCAAGGTTCCTTTGCGAAAACCTCTTTGCGAAGAACTCTTGGCAGTCTACGGTGGCGCCATGACCGACCCCTCCGAGCGGACCGCCCGGCCCCCCGGGCCGGACCCGGCCACCGATGTCGTCCTGGACGCCAAGGGCCTGCGCGCCCTCGCCCATCCCGTCCGCGTGCAACTGGTCGGACTGCTGCGCCTGCACGGCCCCTCCACGGCCACCCGGCTGGCCGAACGGCTGTCGCTGGCCTCGGGGGTGACGAGCTATCACCTCCGCCAGCTCGCGGCGGCCGGCTTCGTCGAGGAGGACACCGAGCGCGGCAACGCCCGGGAACGCTGGTGGCGCGCCGTGCACCGGGCGACGTGGTTCACCGACAAGGACCTGGCCGACAGCGAGCCCGAGGCCGTGCTCGCCTATCTGCGGTCCGTCGCCGACACCCACACCCTGCGCACCCGGCTGGCGCTGGGCCAGTTCCCCTCGATGCCCCGGCCGTGGCGCGACCGGCTCGGTCTGAGCGACTGGGTCCTGCGGCTCACCCCCGAGGAGGCCCGCGAGCTCGGGGACGAGCTGCGGTCGGTCCTCTCCCGCTACCGGCAGGAACAGCTGGCCCCCCTGGACGCGGACCCCGGCCCCGAGGGGGCCGAGCGCGTCATGCTCGTCCTCCACATGCTGCCCGAACCGGCCGATCCCGACGCCGCCGTCGAGAACCGGCCGCGATGAGCGCGCGCGGACCCGCCGGCCGGGGCTTTGGTCCGCTGGCCGGCGTGCTCGCGGGCATGGCGGTCTCCCTGACCGGCACCCGCGTATCGGCGGTCGCCCTGCCGTGGTTCGTCCTGGTCAGCACGGGCAGCGCCACGCGGACCGGGCTCGTCGCCTTCTGCGAGATGGCACCCTACGTAGTGGTCCAGGCCCTCAGCGGGCCGCTCGTCGACAAGGCGGGCCCGCGCCGTGTCTCCTGGAACGCCGACCTGCTCAGCGCGGTCGCCGCGGCGTTCGTCCCCGCGCTCCACGTCCTGGGACTGCTGCCGTTCTGGCTGCTGCTCGGCCTGGTCGCGGTGATCGGGGTGGTGCGGGGGCCGGGCGACCTGGCCAAGACGGTCATGGTGCCGGAGGCCGCCGAGCGCGGCGGGTTGCCGGTGGAACGGGCCACGGGGCTCGCCGGAGTGACCGAGCGGCTGGCGTCCACGGTCGGGCCGGCGGTGGCCGGGGCACTGGTGGCGCTCGTCGGACCGCTGGCCGGGCTGGCCGTCAACGCCGCCTGCT
This sequence comes from Streptomyces cinnamoneus, assembly GCF_002939475.1. Lineage (NCBI taxonomy): Bacteria > Bacillati > Actinomycetota > Actinomycetes > Kitasatosporales > Streptomycetaceae > Streptomyces > Streptomyces cinnamoneus. Next base: position 6,354,051 of record NZ_PKFQ01000001.1, read on the forward strand.
TCGCGCTGGGTTCGCTGGTCGTCGGAGTGCTCATGCCGCGTGACGTGGGGCGCGCGACCGAGACCGGCGACGGCACGCGGCAGACGCGGGAGCCGGCCGGCTACTGGCGGCGTCTCGGCGAGGGGTTCTCCTTCCTGCGGGGTGACCGCTTGCTGCTCGGCATCACCGTCACCGTCGGCGTCACCAACCTCCTGAACACCGCCTTCTCCTCGGTCCTCCTGCCCGTGTGGGCCAAGGAGTCCGGGGGCGGTCCGGCCGTCATCGGGCTGACCGGCAGCGTGGCCGGCGTCGCCGCCGTCTGCGGCAGCCTCATAGCCGCCGCGGTCGCCCACCGGCTGCGGCGCCGGCTGGTGTTCTTCGCCGGCTTCCTGCTGGACGGCGCACCGCGGTTCCTGATCCTCGCCTGCGGGGCCCCCATGTGGGCGGTGGCGGCCGTGTTCGCCGTGAGCGGCTTCGGTGGCGGCTTCCTCAACCCCATACTCGGCGCGGTCCTCTACGAGCGGGTGCCCCGCGGCCTGCTCGGCCGCGTCAAGGCGCTGGGCTCCGCGCTGGCCTGGGCGGGCATCCCCTTCGGCGGGCTGCTCGCGGGGGCGGCGGTGACGACGGCCGGACTGGTTCCGGCGCTGGTGGCCGGCGGCGCGGCCCACGCCGTGACGATCAGCTTGTCCGGGCTGCGGCCGGAGTGGAAGGCCATGGACCGGTCGCGGCGGTCCCGCTCCACGGGCGGGGAGGAGCCACCGCGGGAGAGCGCCGAGGACGAGGCCACAGGGCGGCAGCCGGAGGCGCCGGCGGTGTCCTGATCTTGTCGGAGCCTCGGTGACCCGTGCCATCCGACGGTCCGTCAGCTGGTAGCTTCTGCGCGTTGATCTTCCGTTCACCCCGAAGGATGCGCATTGGTCCGCTACCGCCCCCGCCGTCTCGCGCGCTGCGCGGCGATCACGGCAGTCGTTCTCGCCGTGTTCCCCGCGACCCCCGCCCTCGCGAGCCCGTCCGACACCCCGCACCTCGACGCCGTGGAGAAGGCGCTGCGCGAGGTGTCCCCAGGGCTCGAAGGCGAGGTCTGGCAGCGCACCGCCGGCAACAAGCTCGACGCCTCCGGCGCGGACCCGTCCGACTGGCTCCTGCAGACCCCCGGCTGCTGGGGCGACGACAAGTGCGCCGACCGCGCGGGCACCAAGCGGCTCCTCGCCAAGATGACGGAGAACATCTCCAAGGCGAAGCGCACGGTCGACATATCCACCCTCGCACCGTTCCCCGACGGAGCGTTCCAGGACGCGATCGCCGCGGGCCTGAAGTCCTCGGCGGAGGCCGGGAACAAGCTCCGCGTGCGGGTCCTCGTCGGCGCGGCGCCCGTGTACCACATGAACGTGCTGCCCTCGAAGTACCGTGACGACCTGAAGGCCCGGCTGGGCAAGGCCGCCGACGACGTCACGCTCAACGTCGCCTCGATGACCACGTCCAAGACCAGCTTCTCGTGGAACCACTCCAAGCTCCTCGTGGTGGACGGCGAGTCGGCGATCACCGGCGGCATCAACAGCTGGAAGGGCGACTACGTCGACACCGCCCACCCGGTGACCGACGTCGACCTCGTGCTGACCGGTCCCGCCGCGAACTCCGCGGGGCGGTATCTGGACACCCTCTGGACGTGGACGTGCCAGAACAAGGGCAACATCGCCAGTGTCTGGTTCGCCTCGTCGGGCGGTGACTGCATGCCGACGATGGAGAAGGACGCCAACCCCAAGCCCTCCGGGCCCACGGGCAACGTCCCCGTGATCGCCGTCGGCGGCCTGGGCGTGGGCATCAAGGACGTCGACCCCGCCTCCTCCTTCCGTCCCCAGCTGCCGACCGCCCCGGACACCCGGTGCGTGGTGGGGCTGCCGGACAAGACCAACGCCGACCGCGACTACGACACGGTCAACCCCGAGGAGAGCGCCCTGCGGGCGCTGGTCGCCAGCGCCGGCAAGCACATCGAGATCTCGCAGCAGGACCTCAACGCCACCTGTCCGCCGATCGCCCGCTACGACGTCCGGCTCTACGACCTCCTGGCCGCCAAGATCGCCGCCGGTGTGAAGGTCCGCATCGTGGTCAGCGACCCCGCCAACCGCGGCACGGTCGGCAGCGGCGGCTACTCGCAGATCAAGTCGCTGTCCGAGATCAGCGACGCCCTGCGGGGCCGTCTCGCCCTGGTCACCGGTGACCAGCAGAAGGCGCGCGCGGCCATGTGCTCCAACCTCCAGCTCGCCTCCTTCCGCAGCTCCGCGAACGCGAACTGGGCCGACGGGCACGCCTACCCGCTGCACCACAAGCTCGTCTCCGTCGACGACTCCGCCTTCTACATCGGCTCCAAGAACCTCTACCCCTCGTGGCTCCAGGACTTCGGCTACATCGTCGAGAGCCCGGAGGCCGCCGCCCAGCTGCGCGCCAAGCTGCTGGAGCCCGAGTGGCAGTACTCGCAGGCGACCGCCACGGTCGACCACGCACGGGGCGTCTGCTCGGTCTGACCCGGCCGTCCCGGCCGAAGTGCCCGCACCGCAGGGGTGCGGGCACTTCTCCTTTCCCCCACCAGCGAGTTCGAGATAAACAAGTTCGAATTTCGAGGGATTATCCGACTGTCTTCACTCATGAGTGAACGGATTTCATCTCGCGTCGTATCGGGTGCGACCATGCGCTCGCCTCAACCGATCAGCGAGGAATTCTGGAGACTTCATGGAGCACTGTGGGGGAAGCGTCGAGACGCGGTCCAGCCGGGCGGCGGCCCGCCGTTGGGGAGCGGCGCTGACCGCCTCGGCCGCCGCCGTCGCGGCCGCTCTCCCGACGACCACCGCCGAGGCCGCGGCCGGTCCGGCGGGCATCACGGCCAAGGGCGCCTACCTGCTCGACGGCGGGGCGGACCGCACGCTGTGGCAGAAGGACGCCCAGACCAAGCGCCCGATGGCCAGCACCACCAAGATCATGACGGCCGTCGTGGTCCTCGACGAGCACGCGGACGACCTGAACACGCGCGTCACCGTCAAGCAGTCCTACCGCGACTGGGTCACGCGCAAGCAGGCGAGCACCGCCGACCTGCGCACGGGCGACCAGCTCACCGTGCGGCAGTTGCTCTACGCGCTGATGCTCCCCTCCGGCTGCGACGCGGCCTACGCGCTCGCCGACACCTTCGGCGACGGGGAGACGGAGCAGGAACGCACCGGGTCCTTCATCGACAAGATGAACGACAAGGCCCGTGAACTCGGCCTGAACAACACGCACTACGATTCGTTCGACGGCAATTCCGCCCGGGGCGCCAACTACACCACGCCCCGGGACCTGGCAGAGCTCGCCAAGCACGCGCTGCGGAAGAACGAACTCCTCAAGGTCGTGAAGTCCACGAGCACCCAGCAGAAGGCCGCGAACGTCAACCGGCTCTACAGCTGGTACAACACCAACAAGCTCCTCGGCTCGTACCGCGGGGTGATCGGTGTCAAGACCGGTTCGACCTCTTCCGCCGGCCCGTGCCTGGTGTTCGCGGCACAGCGCGAGGGCCGGACGGTGGTGGGCGTGATCCTCAACGACCCCGCCGGCCGCTACCCGGACGCGGCGAGGATGCTGGACTACGCCTACCACGTCAGGACCCCGCTCACGCTGCGCCGCCTGCCCAGCGGAGCGCACGAGGACTGACGCCCCGGCGGTCCGGTCACGCGGAGCCGAGCTCCCCGGGCCGGACCGCCCGCGGCTCAGTGCCCGGTGGAAGGGCGGGGCGACGGAAGGGCGTTGCGCATCCGGTGACGGATGTGCTCGACCGGGTGGCAGTAGTCGAGACCGCTGAGGGAGTCCCCGGAGAAGAAGCGCGTCAGCAGGTCCACCACCTCGGCCGGGCACTCCAGGTGCAGGAGGTGGTCCGCGTTGCGGAACGCCACGAACCGGGCGTCGGCGCACTGCGCCGCGGCCTCCCGGCTCAGGGCCGGAGTGCTGAGCGGGTCGTGCTCGCCCGTGGCCACCAGCACCGGGACGCGCACGGGCGGACCGGCCGGCAGCCGTGCGTTGGCCAGCAGCCGCAGGGAGTTGTCCCGGTACTTCGCGAGGTCGTCCGGGCTCATCTCGCGCAGGGCCCGGGTGAGGCACCTGGCGACGGTGGCCCGGCGCGCGACCGTCACCCGCGGCGAGGTGCACATCATGCCCTCCAGCACGCACTCGACGAACTCCGCGTGCCGTTCCTGCTCCGCCAGGTCGAGCGTGAGCTGCACACGGGCGCGGGCGGAGGCGGTCAGGTGCGACATGGTGCCGAAGAGGGCGACCCGCTCGGCCCGGTCCGGATGGTCACGCGCCCACTGATAGGCCACCGCGCTGCCGTAGGAGGCGCCGAGGACGTTCACCGGGCTGGGCGCCACCTTGGCGAGCAGCTGGTCCAGGGCCTCGGTGAGGAAGTCGAAGCCGTAGTGGGCGGGCAGGCGGTCCGCGCCGCCCCAGCCCGGCAGGTCCACCGTGATCACGCTCGCCGCCTCCCGGCATCCCTGCTCCAGGCGGCCCCAGGCGTTCTGGTACTGGAACGCCCCTCCGACGAAGACGATGGGGGCCAGCCTGGCGTTGGGCTGGTGGATGATCCGGCCGCTGTACGCGTAACCGTCGAGGGTGAGCGGGATGACCTCTTCCGAGAGTGCGATACGCGTCGGCACGTCCGGTCTCCGTTCGTGGGGGGCTACACCAGGGGAACGAGAGCAGTGGCGTGACGTTACTGCCCCCGGGTCCGGCACGGCGCGGGCGACGGCGGGCCCGTTCACGGCCGGAGGGCGCGGATCTCACGCCCGATGAGCGCGGCCGTCCGCGCGGCCAGATGGCGGTGACCGTGGTCCGTCACGGCGGTCACCACGACGTGCGCGTCGTGCAGGGTCATGGTCAGCGCCAGCGGGTGCCCCGGGCTGAGCGAGGGCAGCGCGGTGAGGGCCGTGAGCCGCGCGCCGCCCAGGGCCAGCGGGCCGGCATGCGTCGCCACGCTGCTGCACAACACCGAGGAGTAGTAGGGGGAGTCCGCGTACCGGCCGAGCGCCTCGGTGAGCGCCCCGTAGCGCCTCGGCCGTGAGGCCACCAGGAGCGCCTGGGCCCGGGCCCGCTGCTTGAGCACAGCCCGCCGGGTGAAACCGTCGACCGCGGCGAGCCGCCGCACGGGGTCCGCGGATCCCGGCAGCGGCACCCTGACCGTCGCGTAGTGGTTGCCCAGCAGCGCCGCCTCGTCGCCGGTGCGCACGTCCACCGGCACCATCGCCCACGCACCCGGCAGCGGTCTTCGGCCGAGCAGCCCCGAGGCCCGCAGCGCTCCGGCGGTCGCGGCGAGGAAGACGGCGTTGGCGGAGGCCCGCCCCGACGGCAGCGCCTCGCGCGCCCCGCTCAGCTCCGCCATCGGCACCCGGCAGTACGCCACCGCGCGCCGGGCGTCCACCGGCCCGTGGAACGGCAGGGGCCGTGCCCTCGGCAGCAGGTCCGTCAGCGCCCGGGCCAGCGGCAGCCGCATCCGCGGCGGGGGCACCGGATCCGTGCCCCGCCGCGGCGGGGGCACGGGCCCGTCGCACAGGGTGCGCAGCAGGGTCGCGAGCGACGTACCGTCGAGCAGCGCGTGATGGGCGACCAGCAGGAGGGCGAAGCCGCCGGGAGAGGGCACCAGGTGCAGCCGCCAGGGCGGCCGGCCGGGGCCGAGGGGCCGGCCGAGCAACTGCGCGGCGAGCGCCTCCGGGGCGGTGGGCAGGTCCGGCGGGTCGGGGAAGGCGACGACGTGCCGGAGCGGATCCCAGGCCGGCTCGGTCGCCCACCTCGGCCACGCGCGGGGTTCGCCCGTCGGCGCGAGCGCCGTCAGACGCAGTCGCTCGTGGGAGCCCCAGCGACTGCGGACGCGCTCGCGCAGCCGCGCCGGCGACGGCGCGGGCCCCTCGAACCAGGCGAGCATCCCGGCGGTCATGCAGACCGCCCCGCTGCTCTGGTGCCGGTACAGCCAGGCGTCGAGCGGCGTCATGGGCGCGTCGGCCGCCGGTCCGCTGTCCCTGGTGAGCGCGCAGCCGCCAGCCGGCGGTGTGCGGTGGTTCATGGCAGTGGTCCTCCCGGATCCTGAACGCGCCCGCTGCCGGGGCGCTCCTCGGCCTGACGGCCGCCTCACACGGCCATCTCCGCCACGGCCCGGGCGACCGTGCCCGCGCCGTCCTCGCGGCCGAGCCTGCCGGCCAGTTCGACGGCCCGACGGGCGAACCGCGGCTCGCCCGTGGCCCGGCCCAGGGCCCCGGCGAGCCGTTCGGCGGTGAGCCCGGCCAGCGGCAGCGCCTCGGGGCTCACCCCCAGCCGCACCAGCCGGGCCGCCCACCACGGCTGGTCGGTGAAGACCGGGACCGGCACCGCCGGGACGCCGGCCCGCAGCCCCGCGGCCGTCGTGCCGGCCCCGGCGTGGTGCACCACCGCGGCCATGCGCGGCATCAGCCAGCCGTGCGGCAGCGGACCGACGGTGATCACGTCGTCGTTCATCACGGACAGCCCCGCCCAGCCGGACTGGACCACGCCCCGCAGCCCGGCCCGCCGCAGCGCGCGGGCCGTGATGCCGGCGAGCCGGTCCGGATCGCCCGGCATCATGCTGCCGAACCCCACGAACACCGGGGGCGGCCCCGCCGCGAGGAACTCGCCGACCAGCGCGGGCGGCTGCCAGGTGGGGCACTCGTGCGGCCACCAGTAGCCCGCGACGCGCAGCCCGGGCCGCCAGTCCGCCGGACGGGGCACCACCGACGGGCTGAAGCCGTGCCAGATCGGCCAGCGGCCGCGCTCCCGCTCCCGCCGCAGCCGGTGTCCGCCGCGCCGGGCGAGCCCGAGCCGCACGTGGAGGCTGCGGTGCGCGGCGGCGTACAGCGCGTCCAGCACGGCGTTCGCTGCGGCGCCCCGCAGGCGGTTGCCGAACCCCGGGGGCCGCAGCGGCATCGTGCACGGCGGGAACGCCGCCGTCGGGGCGTCGGGCTGGAGGAAGGCACCCATGCTGGGGATGCCGTGGTACCGGGCCACCACCTGGCCGATCGGCGCCGCGATCGAGGACAGCAGCAACAGGTCGGCCTTCGGGTCCACCGCGGCGAGGATGCCGTCGACCAGGGACAGGGCCGCCCGTTCGGTGGCGCGGACGAAGCCGCGGAGCGCGGCGGGCGAACGCCCGGCGTCCCGGAAGCGGCCGTGCGCCCCGATCAGCTCCTCGAAGGGGTCCGCCGCCAGGGGGCGCATCCGCATGCCGCAGCAGGAGACCAGCTCGGTGAACTTCGCGTGGGTGACGATCTCGACGTCGTGCCCCTCGGCCGCCAGCCGGTGAGCGAGGCCGGTGTACGGAGCGACCGAGCCCGTGGTGCCCGCTGTGATGATCTGGATGTACATGTCCCCGGCCCTTCTTCCGCCCTGCCGGGTCAACGAGAAGGCACCGGGGACGGATACGGCGGGCCCTTTACTTCCCTTGCTTCCCCGCGGCGGCCCCCGCCGGAACGGGGAGCGGCTTGCCGGGGCAGGTCGTGTCGCGCGCGGGCACGGCACCCGTGGTGAGGTAGGTGTCCACGACGCCGTCGACGCAGGCGTTGCCGTTCTCGAACTGGCCGTGGTCGCCGTCGCCCGTGACGGTGACCAGCTGCGAGCCGCGCAGCGCGCGGTGGGCCCGCACGGCGGCCTCGTGGTAGGTGGCGGGGTCGTGCACCGAGTTGAGCATCAGCGTCGCCGGCAGCCCGGCGCCGGTGACCTTCACCTTCGGCGCCGGCGACTTCGGCCAGGCCGCGCACACGGCGGCGATCCCCAGCTCGCGGGCCCCCACGAGCGGCAGGTTCGCGGTGTCCTCGCCGCTGCGCTCGACCCAGGAGGCCATGTCCCGGGTCCACGGGGTGTCGTTGCAGGTCACGGAGAAGTACTCGGCGAAGAAGTCCGGGCCGGAGTAGGAGCCGAAGACCTTGGCCGCGACGGCCTGCTCCCGCGGTTCCGCGGTGTCCCAGTGCTCCAGCGCCGCCAGCGCCGTCGCCAGGGCCTCGAAGCCCTGCCCGGCGTTGTAGATCGCCTGGATCGCGCCGTTGTCCAGCTGGTTGGGCCCGATCACCGCCTGCCCGGCCCGCAGGGGATGCTCGCGCAGGGCGGCGCGGCGCCGCTCCCACGTCGCCTTCGCCTCGGCGGCCGTGGCGCCGTAGTGGTAGACGTGGTCGTACGTCGCCAGCCACGGCAGGAAGTCCTCGTCGAACCGGCGCTGGAAACTCATCGGCTGCCCCTTCGAGAAGTCCTCCCAGGTGCCGTCGAAGCCCACGTTGCTGTCCAGTACGGCGCGCTCGACGCGCTGGGGGAACAGCGAGGCGTAGTAGGCGCCGACCATCGTGGCGTAGGAGGCGCCGTAGTAGGAGATCTTCCGCTCCCCGAGCAGCGACCGGAACAGGTCCATGTCCCGCACCGTCTGCTCGGTGGTGAGGTGGGGCAGCAGGTCCCCGCTGCGCTTCCGGCAGTTCTCCACGAAGGTGCGGGAACGGTTCACCACGCGCTCCAGGGCGGCGGGGGAGCGGTCGCGGAAGTCCCCGGCGAAGAAGTCCGCGAACTCCGCGTCGCTCTCGCACACCGCGCGGGTGCTGCGCCCGACGCCGCGCTGGTCGAAGCTCACCACGTCGTACGAGGAGTCGATCGTGGGCGACCCCCCGGCGAGGTACTGGGGCCGCTTCAGGCCCGAGCCGCCCGGACCACCGGCCGCCATCATCAGCACCCCGCGCCGCTTCGCCGAGTCGCTCGCCCGGTGCCGGGAGACCGCGATGGTGAGGTCCGCGCCGGCACCGGGGTGGTGCCAGTCGCGCGGGACCGTCATCGTCGCGCACTCCAGCGGCGAGTCCTGGCACGGCTGCCAGTCCAGCCGCTGCTGCGCGTAGCGGGCGGGCACCGACTGCCGGGCCGCCAGGGCGGCGGACGCCGGAAGGACGGCGGCGGCTATCGCCGTCGCCACCACCGTGGACAGTGCGGACGCCGTACGCCGTGCCGCGGCGGATGTGAACATCGAACCTCCTGGGGTCGCTTCGCTACCCCTCGATGGTCGTGCGGGAAGCACCCCCGATCGATATCGGCAGTGCCCGTTCCGGGGGTGGCACAGGCACCACCCCGTCCCGCCGGGCGTGCGAACTGGGGTTCGCCTTCCGGGAGGCGGACTGTCGGTCCACCGGGTTCCGTGGTGAAGTCGATCGTGCAGGCGACCCTTCACCGTCAGGAGGCACGCTCTTCATGGACGTCACCGCACTGCGCCGTGAGACCCCGGGCTGCGCCCACCGCGTGCACCTCAACAACGCCGGAGCAGGCCTCCTCTCCCGCCGGACCCTGGAGACGATGACGGCCCACCTGGAGCTGGAAGCCCGGATCGGCGGCTACGAGGCCGCCACCGAGCGCACGCGGGACATCGAGGAGACCTATGCGCTCGTCGCCGAACTCGTCGGCGGAAAGGCGCGGGACGTGGCGCTGTTCGACAACGCCACGCACGCGTGGCAGGCCGCGTTCTACTCGCTCGCCTTCGGGCCCGGCGACCGGATCCTGACCGGACGGTCCGAGTACGGCAGCAACGTGCTGGCCTATCTCCAGGTCGCCCAGCGCACCGGCGCCGAGGTCGTCGTCGTCCCCGACGACGAGCACGGCCAGCTGGACGTCACGGCGCTGGCGAACCTCATCGACGAGCGGACGAAGCTGGTCGGCGTCAGCCACGTCCCCACCGGCGGCGGTCTGGTCAACCCGGCGGCCGGCATCGGCCGGGTCACCCGGAGTGCCGGAGTGCCCTTCCTGCTGGACGCCACGCAGTCGGTCGGGCAGTTCCCCGTGGACGTCCACGCGATCGGCTGCGACATGCTCACCGCCACCGGTCGCAAGTTCCTGCGCGGCCCGCGCGGCACGGGCTTCCTGTGGGTGGGCCCCCGGATGCTCGACCGCCTCGAACCGCACGTCAACGAGACCGCCGCCTCGGTCTGGGACGGCAAACGGGGCTTCACCTGGCGCGAGGGCGCACGCCGCTTCGGGACGTGGGAGATGGGCTACGCGGGCGTCCTGGGACTGGGCAGCGCGGTGCGCCAGGCCCTGGACCTCGGCCTGGACGCGATCGGCGAGCGCGCGACCGCCCTGGGCGCCGCGCTCCGGGAGCGGATCGACGCGGTGCCGGGAGCCCGGACGTACGACCTGGGGCGTGAGCGGTGCGCCATCGTCACCGCCAAGGTCGACGGCGTGGCCGCGGCCGACGTCAAGGCCGAACTGACCCGGCACGGGATCAACGTGACGGTCACGCCGCCGGAACAGTCCCTGTTCGACACCGAGGACCGGGGCGTTCACCCGCTGGTGAGGCTCTCGCCGCACTACTACAACACCGAGGACGAACTGGACCGCGCCGTGGACGTGCTCACCGGGCTCGCGCGCCGGGGTCAGCCGAGGTAGTCGATCTGGTAGATGTGCAGGGTCTTCGTCTGGTGTCCGAGATAGATGACGGCGAAGACCTCGTCCAGAACGAGCATCCTCATGATGCCGTCGTCCTCGCCGTACGGGACGGTCGCCGCGAGGGGGTCCGTGCAGGCGGCGGCGAGGACGTCACTGAGCTGTGCGCTCACCGACTGCGGGAGCGCATCCCAGACGGCCGCTATCGTCGCATCGTATTTGAGCGCGTACACCGATCCAGAGTGGCAGTTCTACGCGGCCCCGCGGGAGCGAACGAGCGCGGCGTCCTCCTGGACCTTCTGGGTGATGTCGATCCACTCGCCCGGGACCTCACCCCCCGCGGCCTCGGCGGCCGCGGCCTGGCGTCCCCGCTCGACGGCGGCGAGGGTGCGCTCGGCGATGCCCTGCCACTTGGTGAAGACGGCCAGCACCTCGTCGGCCGGGGCCCGGCAGATTTCACCGAGGAAACGCTGGGAGAGGTCGGGACTGCCGAGAGCGTCGCGAATGCGCTCGATGCTCCAAACCCGTGCGGTACTCATGACTCGTCCTCCCCGCGTCGGCGGCTCGACCGCCCAGCGTAGCGAAATCGCCCACGCCGTACAGGAAAACCCGCGCGGGCCCGTACGCCCGCGCGAAAAGTCATCGCATGAAGACCATGTCATCGCATGAACACCACGCTTTGGAACGTCTCCAGACGGTAGAACCCCTTGGGGAAATACGCCGCCGCGCCCCGGCAGTCGGGCGTGTCATACAGATAGGCGTCGCGGTCCGTTTCGTTTCCGGTGACTCCATGGGCATAACCGACCGGATAACAACGGCCGTCGACGGGATTCGCCAGTTCGTGGGCGGTGACACCCCGGTCCGTGAAGTAGCTGAACGTGCCCGTGGCGGCCCGGGCGCCGAGCGGTGCGAACAGGGTGAGCACACCGGCGAGGAGTACGGCGCCGAGGGCGGCGAGCGGATGGCGCATGCTGCGGAACGTCCCTTGTCACGTCTTGGTGCGGTCTCACGTCCTGGATGCGGACCGCCGCGAAGCTACCGGGGCCGCGCGGGGACGGGGCGCGGAGCCGGTGAGCTTCACCCGAACGACGCGGAGGCCCCGTCCCCGGGGGCCAGGCCGTAGACCCTGCGCGCGGTGCCGGCGGCGACCATGGCGGCCACCCGCTCGGCGTCCCCGGACGACCAGGCGCCCTCGTCCACCCAGCCCGTCAGCAGCCTGGAGAGCCCGCGCCGGAAGAGTTCGGCGCCCACGACGTACAGCTCCGGCAGGCCGTAGGCGTCGGTGGAGAACATGAGTTTGTCGAACGGCGCCAGTTCGAGCATCTCGGCGAGCACGGCCCCGGCACGCGCGCCCGTGTGCGTGAGGGCCAGCCCGACGTCGGCGTAGACGTGGGGGAAGGCGTGCGCGAGATAGCCGGCGCCGCGGTGGAAGGGATAGCCGTGCAGCAGGACCAGCGCGCAGCCCGTGGGCCGAACGGCGCGGGCGAAATCGGTCAGCAGCAGCGGATCGCAGCGGTGCAGCCGCAGGTCCGGGTCGCCGAAGCCCGTGTGCAGCTGGACCGGCAGCGCGGTCTCGGCGGCGGACCAGAGCAGATGGCGCATCAGCACCGGATCGGTCAGCCGGTCGCCCGGGGCCCGGCCCACGAGCCACCGGTCGGCGGCCCGCCGCACCTCGGCCGGGGCCGGGGGCTCCGGGGCGAAGTCCAGTCCGTGGCGGTAGGCGATCACCGACTTGAAGGCCACGGCGGTGCGCGCGGCCGCCGGCACGCCCGTGGCGAGCTCGTCCAGGAAGGAGGACAGGCCGCCGGCCCGGTCGGCGAGTCCTTCCGCCAGCCTCTCCAGCCGCACGACCTCGTGACTGCCCGCGCCGCCGGCCGCGGCCGCCAGCTCCCGCGGTGCCAGCAGTTCGCCGGGCCGTCCCAGGCCGGTGTCCACCACGTAGTCGGCGATGCCGCAGGCGCCGAGCAGCCGCCGGGTGGCCTCCGCCCCGCCCAGCTCGCGCCGGCGGTCCAGGTAGCGGGCGGGCGGGCAGTGCGGTTCGAGGTCCAGGAGCGGCGGGCACCAGCGGCGCACGGCGAAGCCGAGCTGGGTGTCGAAGAAGGAGGTGCCGTCGGCCGCCGGCAGGTCGGACTCGGTCAGGAACGAGGCGAACAGGTCGTCGTCGGGGTCGCCGCGGACGACGCCGTGACAGTGCTGGTCCACCAGCGGGGGGACGGGGAGGGCGCTCATCAGTACCGCCCGCGCGTGGCGGCTGCGAGGTCCTGGGGCGACAGGCCGTCGAACAGGGCGATCTCGCCGCGGCGCACGGCGGCGACCGCCTCGAAGAGCGGGTCCCCGAGCGCCTCGCGCAGCAGGGCCGAGCCCTCGAAGTGCTTCAGGGCCTCGGTGAGGGAGGTGGGCAGGCGGGGCTGGTCCCCGTGCTCGGCGGGGTCGCCCTCCACCGGCGGCGGCAGGGTCAGTCCCTCGTCGGCGCCGGCCAGCCCGGCGGCGATGACGGCTCCGGTCACCAGATAGGGGTTGGCCGCCGGGTCGAAGCACTTGACCTCGGCGTTGGCACCGCCGGAGTCGCCGGGCGAGCCGGGAATGAAACGGAGGGCGGCTTCCCTGTTCTCCGGGCCCCAGCACTGGAAGGCACCGGCCCAGTGCGAGGGCGTCAGCCGCAGATAGCTCGCGGGGGAGGGGGCGCCGAGGACGAGCAGGGCGGGCAGCTCCCGCAGCACCCCGGCCAGGAAGCCCTCGTACAGGGGGGTCATGCCGAAGGGGCCGTCGCCGTCCCGGCAGAGGTTCCGCCCGTCCTGCCAGAGGCTCAGGTGCAGATGGGCGCCGTTTCCCACGCCGCCCGGCTCGACGACCGGCGCGAACGAGGCGTCCAGCCCGTGCCGGAGGGAGACCGCGCGGATGGTCTCCCGTACGAGCAGGGAGAGGTCGGCCGCGCCCACGGGGTCGGCGGGGGCGACCGACACCTCGAACTGTCCGGGGGAGTACTCCGGGTGGATCTGGAGGACCGCCATGTCCTGCGCGGCGAGGGCGTCGAGGACGTCGTGGAGGTAGCCGGACAGTTCGGCCACCCGCTTCATGCCGTAGGCCGGACCCTGGCAGGGGTAGGACGGCCCGGCGCCCGGCTCGCCGGCGCGGGTGACGATCCACTCGGTCTCGAAGCCCATGCTCAGCCGCAGTCCGCGCGCCGTCGCCCGCTCGGTCATGCGCCGGGCGAACTGCCGCTGGCAGGCGGCGTGGGGGGCGCCGTGCTGCTCGTACCGGTCGACGGGGGCCCAGGCCCAGCCGGGCTGGGCGGCGAGGACCGTCAGCCGGTCCAGGTCGGGGAAGAGCCGCAGGTCGCCGCTGGGCCCGCCGATGTGGGGGCTGGTGACCGAGGAGTCGTCCACGAGGAACACGTCGAAGCACGGCGACGCGCCCACGCCCCAGCGTGCGGCGTGGGCGAGCCGGGTGGTGGGGACCGCCTTGACCCGGGAGACGCCCGCGTTGTCGACCCAGTTGAGGGCGATGCCGCGGATGCCGCGGGCGGTGAGCTGAGCGGCCTCCTGCCGGGCGGCCGACTCCGCGCGCTCACGTGCCGTCTGGTCCACGGTCGGCTCCTCACCTGGGAAACGGGGATGGCTCAGTGATTCTGGTCAGGAACGGTCCGGGTTACACCTCGTCGTGCGACGGGTGGGACTCAGCGCAGTGCGGTGAGCCTGGCCAGGGACTTCGTGGACTCCGTGGCGGCGGCCGGTGCGGAGCCGCAGTACTCGGCCTCCAGCAGGGCGGGGAGGTCGCCCCTCCAGTCGGAGTTGAGGTTGAAGGCCGCGGTGTGGCCGCCACCCGGGGTGGCGCTGGCCAGGGAGGTGGAGCCGTGGATGCCGCCACTGTGGAACCAGACCGTCCGGCCACAGCTCAGCGTCGACCAGGCGATGCCGAGGCCGTAGCCGTCGCCGATGGTTCCGTCCCCGGTCGGCACGGTGGTCTGCAACTCCCGCTGCTGACGCTCCGGCAGCAGTTCGCCGCCCAGAAGGGCGCGGTAGAAGCGGTTGAGGTCACCGGTGGTGGAGATGATCTCGCCGGCCGCGCCGCCCCAGGAGGCGTTCAGCTCGGTGGTGTCGTGGATCTTCGCGTCCGGGGCGGTGGCGAAGAGCTTGCTGTACGCCCTCCCGTGCGGCGAGGGCATCCGCGGCGAGGTGCCGGGCAGGGTGGTGGAGCGCAGGCCGAGCCTGTCGATGACGCGTTCGCGGATCTCGGTGGCGTAGTCGCGGCCGGACGCCTTCTCGACGATCATCCCGGCGACGATGTAGTTGGTGTTGGAGTAGTGCCAGCCCTTGCCGGGCTCGAAGTCGGGTCGGTGGGTCATCGCGACGGCGACCAGCTCGTCCGGCGTGTAGGTGTCGTAGCGGTGCTCGGAGAACCCCGTCGAGATGATCTTCCGGAAGGCCGGGTCCTCGGTGTAGTTGGAGATGCCGCTGGTGTGGTTGAGCAACTGGCGAACGGTGATGCGGCTGCCGTCATGGCCGTTGCCGTGGACCAGGCCGGGCAGCCAGCGTTCGACCGTGTCGTCGAGGCGGATCCTGCCCTCCGCCTCCAGCTGGAGGAGCACCGTCGAGACGAAGACCTTGGTGACGCTGCCGATCCGGAAGCGGTCACGGGGCAGGCGCTGTCGGTGGGTGGCGAGGTCGGCGACCCCGGCGGAGGCGTTCCACGTGCCGTACGTGTCCTGAACCTGTCCCAGGATCCCCGGTGTCCCGGCCTTCACCTCGGCCTCCATCACCGCCCGGGTGGCGTCGTGCCGTCCGCCCCGGCGGTCCGTGCCGGCCGAGGCGGTGGCCGTGAGAGCGGTGGCGGTGAGCGTGACCGTCGCCAGCGCCGCGGTGAGTGCTCTGCGTACCATCCGTAACGTCATCAGCTGTGCCTCTCTCTCCTCGTAATAGTCCTTTGCGCCTCAGATGACTCACTTCACTACTGGTTCGTTGAGCGGGACTTCGGGCGAGGAGCGAGATCCGGCCAGTCTGCCGGGCCAGCATTCTGTCGGGTCGTCGTATCTGATGCATGCGAGAGGCGACGCTGTTCCTGGGAATCTCACCCGATCGACGGAATGCACTCAAGGTAATCGCGCAACTACGCTTGGTGTGTGTCGGTATGGGGTCGCGTCGCCGTACCGCAGTCCGTGTCGCGGGCTGCGGTCGCGTTGCTGGCCGCTGTACTGCTGGTGCTGTCCGGTGCGGCGTCCGAGGTGGTCGGCAACGCCTCGCTCAGGGACGAGGTTCCGGCCGAGGCTCCCTTGCTGGACCTCGCTTCCGACGAGTGCGCCGCGTGCGCACCGGAGCAGTACATTCCGCGCCCGGGGAGGGCGGGGAGGCCGACGGGCGGGCGTGACCGCCCGCCGGTCCTGGCGTCTGCCGCCGGAGGGGCCGGGGGGCTCTCCGGCGCGCAGGCCGTGCCGCCCCGGCCCGGCGACGCCATCGCCGCCGCTGATCGCGCGCGCCATTTCGTCCTGCGCTGCTGAGGGCAACCGCGCCCCGTGCCCCCGTCCGGGGCCGGGGCGCCGTCGCGTCTTGTCGGGTTGTCAGCAGATACCAGCAGGAGAGACGTCATGCGCATCGATCCCGCGCGTGCCCTCGGTGCCTACGTGCGCGCCGAGGCCTATCGAATCCACCGGCCCGATCCGGAGCCCGAGCCCGCCCCCGTCATCGTCGAGGAGCGGCCGGACATGGCCTTGGCCGGGGGTGGCGCCGGCCGGTCGCCGGAGCGCCGGCCGGGAGTGCTCATCCGGTTGTTGTTGCGCCGGAGGTAGTGGTCCGGAGTCCGTCGCGAGTGGCCCGCCCCGAGGGGCGGGCCACTTCGTGTGCGGGCGGGGCTGAAGGGGAGGGGGCCCTGCTCGCGGGATGACTTTAAGGTAAGGCTAACCTAATATCCTCTGTTGTCCGGGTGAGGAGGAGACCCCTCACGCGGATCGCTGTCCGTGTTTTTCCTTGCTGACGCCTTTTAACGCCCGGAGCACTTGATGACCTCGTCCCACCGCCCCCTCCTGTCCGGCCCGCGCCGCGCGGCTCAGGTTCTCGCCGCCGCGGGTGCGGCCGCCCTGCTCCTGACCGGTTGCGGCGCGGACTCGGACGCGGGCTCCGGCGAGGCGAAGGACGGGGCGGGCTCCGGCGGGACGCGCACGGTCAAGGACGCGACCGGCACGGCCGTCAAGGTGCCCGCGAACCCCAAGCGGATCGTGACGCTTACCCAGGAGGACCTGGACGCGGTGCTGGCCCTCGGCCTCAAGCCGGTCGGCATCACCAACGGCCAGGGTCTGAACAAGCCCCCCGCCTACCTCGCGGACAAGGTCGAGGGCGTCAACGTCGTCGGCAATCTCCTCCAGCCGGTGATGGACAAGGTCATCGCCGCCAAGCCCGACCTCATCCTCGCCGGTGACATGCAGGACCAGCAGGTCCTCAAGCAGCTCCGCGAGATCACCCCCGCCACCCTGGTCACCATGGCCCCGACCGACGACTGGAAGATTTCCTTCCGGGGTATCGGCAACGCCGTCAACGGCCTGGACAAGGCGAACAAGGTCATCGCCGACTACGAGGCCAAGGCCAAGTCCGCCGGCGAGGGGCTCGGCGAGAACAAGGGCGCCGAGGTCGGCATCGTCCGCTGGAACCCGGAGGGCCCCAGCTGGATGGAGAAGCGTCAGTTCGCGAGCGGCGTCGCCCTCGACATGGGCCTCAAGCGCCCCAAGACGCAGGACAAGGACGGCAACGCCCACACGCCATCGCTCAGCCTGGAGAAGATCAACGAGATCGACGGCGACTGGCTCTTCCTCTCCACCCTCACCTCCGACGGTGAGAAGGCCCTGAAGGACGTCCAGGAGAAGCCGGCCTACAAGGAGCTGAACGCGGTCAAGAAGAACCACGCCGTGACCGTGGACGGCTCGGTCTGGTCCACGCGCGGCGGCCCGCTGGCCAGCCAGGCGGTCATCGACGACATCGTCAAGGCCCTGAAGGCGTCCTGACGCGAAGCGGGCTGACACCCCGGCGTCCTCACGCGCCGGGGACCGCACGCCGAAGGGCGGACGGGCTGGAGGATCCAGCCCGTCCGCCCTTTCGCTGGGGGCGTCCGCCCGGTTATGGGCGACGGCCGCTCGCGAAGTCCGCCGCCGTCCACGCCATCCCCACCGCACCGTCGAGGACGGCCCGTTCCGCCGCCGGGGAGACCGCCGCCTCCGCGAACTCCGGTTCGTGCGGGCCGCAGGCGCCACCCGTGATGTCCAGCACCGGGTGGATCGTGGGCACCACGTGCGAGACGTTGCCCATGTCGGTGCAGGCGAAGGCGTCGCGCTGCTGCGGTTCGGGCCGTCCCAGCTCCCGGGCGTTGGCCCGCCAGAGGGCGATCAGCTCCGGGTCGGTGCGGAAGTCCAGATAGTCCGGCTCGGGCCGGGTGAGCGTCACCTCGCAGCCCGTGGCCAGGGCCCCCGCCCGGAAGCACGCCTCGACCCGCTCCCGCAGCTCCCGCAGGTCCTCGGCGGCCGACGCCCGGATCTCGTACTCGGCCGTCGCCCGGTCGGGGATGGCGTTCGGCGCCGTGCCCGCGCTCGTCGTCACGCCGTGCACCTTCCAGTGCGGCGGCAGCTGCTGGCGCAGCAGCCCCAGCGCCACCTGGGCGACCGTCAGGGCGTCCGCGGCGTTGCGGCCCTCGTGCGGATTGAGGCTGGGGTGGGCGGACCGTCCCCGGTAGGCGACGGAGAGCGTGCCGAGCGCGAACGAGCGGAACTCGGCGACCTCGAACGGGCACGGGTGCACCATCATCGCCGCGTCCACCCCGTCGAAGGCGCCGGCGTCCAGCAGCAGCGCCTTGCCCGCGCCGCGCTCCTCGGCCGGGGTGCCCAGGACCCGTACGGTCAGGCCCAGTTCGGCGGCGTACGGCGCGAGCGCGAGCGCCGCCCCGACGCCGGCGGCGGCGATCAGGTTGTGGCCGCAGGCGTGGCCGAGCCCCGGCAGGGCGTCGTACTCACAGGCGATGGCCACGGTGACCGGGCCCGACCCCACGGTCGCCGAGAACGCCGTCTCCAGGCCATGTGCCGGGGCCGTGACCGCGAAGCCGTGCTCGCGCAGCGCCTCGGCGCACCAGGCCGCCGCGCGGTGCTCGGCGAAGGCCGTCTCGGGGTGCCCGTGGATGCGGCGGCTGAGCGTCAGGAGCTGCTCGCGGTGGGCCGAAACGCGCTCACGCATGGCGGATTTGAGGCCCTCGGCCACGGTCATGTTCAGCTCCAGTGTCTACGGTGTCCCGGCGGGCCCGCGCGGCGCGGGGCCACTCTCACAAGCGATCAAAAAATAGCTTAGGCTTACCTAAGCTGACGCACCGGGGGGTCCGGTGTGACCAGGAACGTTTGCCATATACCGGGAGTCCCCACGCATGCGTCACCATCAGGCCGAGACCGTTCCTGCCGAACTGCCGCTCCTCGCGGCGCAGTCCGGCATCCTGTACGCACAGGCGCTCGCCCCGGACAACCCGGTCTACAACACCGGTGACTGCGTGGAGATCGACGGCCCCCTGGACGCGGAGCTCTTCGAGCGCGCCCTGCGGCAGACCGTACGGGAGGCCGAGACGCTCGCCCTCGTGGTCACCGCGGGGGACCCGCCCGCACAGCGCGTCGAAGCCGGCCGCGACTGGCCGCTGCACCGCCTCGACCTGCGCGGGAACCCGCGGCCGGACGCCGAGGCCGAGGCGTGGATGCGGGCCGACCTCGCGCAGCCCGTCGACCTCACCGAAGGCCCCCTGGTCACCCAGGCCCTCATCCGCCTCGCCGACGACCGCTTCTGGTGGTACCAGCGCGTCCACCACTTCGCCGTCGACGCCTACGCCCTGACCCTGATAGGACGCCGGGTCGCCGAGGTCTACACCGCGCTCGCCGCCGGCGACGCGCCCTCCCCGAACCCCTTCGGCACGCTGCGCGAACTGGTCGAGGACGAGGCCCAGTACACCGGCGGGGAGCGCCACGCCGCGGACGGCGCCTTCTGGCGCGAGCGCTACGCCGACCGGCCCGAGCCCGTCTCCCTCTCCGACCGCCCCGCCGCCCCCGCCGGCTCCGTCCTGCGCCACGACGCCGCCCTGCCCGCCGGCTCCCTGTCCCGCCTGGAGGACGCCGCCCGCGCGGTCAAGGCCACCTGGGCGGAACTGCTCATCGCCGCCACCGCCGGCTATGTGCACCGCACGACCGGTGCCCGGGACGTCGTGCTCGGCCTGCCCCTGATGAACCGCCGCGGCCCCGCCGCCCTGCGCACCCCCGCCATGACGGTCAACGTCATGCCGCTGCGCATCACCGTCCGCCCCCAGGACACCGGCGCCGAACTCCTGCGCCGCGTCGTCCTCGAGGTGCGGGCCGTCCGCCGCCACCAGCGCTACCGGCTGGAGGACCTGCGCCGCGACCTCGGCCTCACCGCGGCCGAGCAGCCCCTGTTCGGGCCGATGGTGAACATCAAGCCCTTCGAGGGCGACCTGGAGTTCGACGGCCTGCCCGGTGTCGTGCGCAACCTCGCCGCGGGGCCCGTCGACGACCTGGCCCTCGCCGTCATCCCCGCGCCCGACGGCTCCGTGCGGCTCGGCCTGGACGCCAACCCCGCCCGCTACGACCTCCCTTCTCTCGCCGCCCACGAGCACGGCCTGCGGCGCTACCTCGACGGACTCACCGACCTGCTCCTGGCCGACCCGCAGCGCCCCGTCGGCACCATCGACCTCCTGGACGCCGACGAGATCCGCGCCGCCACCGCGGGCCGCACCGAGCCCGCCCCGGACCGCACCCTCCCCGAACTCTTCGCCGAGCAGGCCGCCCGCACCCCCGACGCCACCGCCGTCCGCAGCGGCGCGACCGCCCTGACCTTCGCCGAACTGGACACCGCGGCCAACCGCCTGGCCCACGAGCTGCGGCACGGCGGCGTCCGGCCCGGTGCCGCCGTCGCGCTCGCCCTGCCCCGCGGCGCGGACACCGTCGTCGCCCTGCTCGCCGTCCTCAAGGCCGGCGGCGTCTGCCAGCCGCTCGACCTGGGCCACCCCGGGCGGCGCATCGCCGCCGTCCTGGACGACACCCGCCCCGGCTGCCTCATCGGCACCGCGAGCACCGTCCGCAGCCTGCCGGACCACGGCATCCCCACGCTGCTCCTCGACGACCCGGCCACCCGCGCCCGGATCGACGCCCGGCCCGGCACGGCTCCCGCCGCCCCCGCCCTCCAGCAGGCCGCCTACGTCATCCACACCTCCGGCTCCACCGGCAGACCCAAGGGCGTCCTCGTCACCCACGCCTCCCTCGCCAACCTCCACGCCGGCCACGGCGGCGACCACATCGCCCCGGCCGTGGAGCGCACCGGGCGGCAGCGCCTGCGCATCGCGCACACCGCCTCCTTCGCCTTCGACGCCTCCTGGGACCCCCTGATCTGGATGGTGCACGGCCACGAGCTGCACCTCCTGGACGACACCGACTACCGGGACCCGGCCGCGGCCACCGCCTACCTCCACGAGCATCGCGTCGACTACCTGGACGCCACCCCCTCCTACGTCGAAGCCCTCATCGCCGAAGGCCTCCTCGACGAGGGCCGGCACCACCCCGCCCTCGTCGTGGTCGGAGGTGAGGCCGTGCCCGAGCCGCTGTGGCAGCGGCTCGCCACCACCGAGGGCCTGAGCCCCATCAACCTCTACGGCCCCACCGAGACGACCGTCGACGCCTACTACTGGCTGCCCGGCCCCACACAGGACGCCCCCACCACCGGCCGCCCCGTGCGCGGCTCACGGGCGTACGTCCTCGACGGCTCCCTGCGTCCGACACCCCCCGGCGTCCCCGGCGAGCTGTATGTCGCCGGCGCCTGCCTGGCCGCCGGCTACCTGGGCCGCCCCGACCTCACCGCCGAGCGCTTCACCGCCGACCCCTTCGGCGCCCTGCACGGCGAGAGCGGGGCGCGGATGTACCGCACGGGCGACCTCGTGCGCCGCCGGCCCGACGGCACCCTGGAGTTCCTCGGCCGCGCGGACGACCAGGTCAAGATCCGCGGCTTCCGCGTCGAACTCGGCGAGATCCAGGCCACCCTGGCCGGGCACCCCGAGGTCGCCCAGGCCGCCGTCGTCGCCCGCGACACCCCCACCGGCAAGCGCCTCGCCGCCTACGCCGTGCTCACCGAAGGCGCCACCGCCGGGCCCCGGCACCTGACCGACCACCTCGCCCGGCTCCTGCCCGGCCACATGGTGCCCGCCGACGTCGTCCTCCTCGACGCGCTGCCCCGCACCGCCAACGACAAGCTCGACGTCCGGGCCCTGCCCGACCCCCGGCCCACCGGCGAGAGCACCGGCGCCGCATACAGGGCGCCCGGCTGCCGGGAGGAGGAGAGCATCTGCCTCCTCTTCGCCCAGGTGCTGGACCTGGACGCCCCCGTCTCCGCCGACGCGAACTTCTTCGACCTCGGCGGACACTCCCTGCTCGCCGGCCGTCTCGCGGCGACGATCCGCGACCGGGAGGACGAGGGCGTCACCCTCGCCGACGTCTTCCGCAACCCCACCCCGGCCGCGCTGGCGAAGCTCATCGCCAACGGCACGGCCCCGCACGCCGACGGCGAGCGCCCCGCGCTCGCCCCCCTGCCGCGCGAGGAGCGCATGCCGCTCTCCCCGGCGCAGAAGCGGCTGTGGTTCATGTACCGCCTCGAAGGCCCCAGCCCCACGTACAACATCCCGCTCCTCCTCACGCTCACCGGCCCCCTCGACCAGGACGCCCTGCGCCTCGCCCTCGGTGACGTCACCGAGCGTCACGAGACACTGCGGACGGTATACCCGGCCACTGACAACGAGCCCTACCAGCGGATTCTCGGCCCCGACCAGGCCCGCCCCGAGCTGCACCTCGCACCCGCGTCGGCGAGCCCGGCCGAAGCCGTGCGCCACTGCTTCGACCTCGCCGCCGAACCCCCGCTGCGCGTCACGCTGTTCACGGACGGCGCGGAGAGCCACACCCTGCTCCTCCTCCTCCACCACATCGCCGGCGACGGCGCCTCCACGACCCCCCTCGCCCGGGACCTCGCCACCGCCTACGCGGCCCGCGCCGAAGGACGCACCCCCGGCTTCGCGCCCCTGGCGGCCCAGTACGCCGACTACACCCTCTGGCAGCGCGACCTCCTCGGCACCCCCGCCGCCCCCGGCGTCTTCGCCGGCCCGCAGCTCGACCACTGGCGCAAGAGCCTCGCCGGCCTGCCCGACCTGCTCGAACTCCCCACCGACCGGCCGCGCCCCGCCGTCGCCTCCTCCGCGGGCGACACCGTTCCCTTCCACCTGGACCCGGACGCGCACGCCGCCGTCCGCACGCTCGCCCGCACCACCGGCACCAGCGTCTTCATGGTCGTCCAGGCCGCCCTCGCGGCCCTCCTCACCCGCTACGGCTGCGGCACCGACATCCCCATCGGCACCCCCGTCGCGGGACGCGAGGACGAGGCGACCGCCGATCTCGTCGGCTTCTTCGTCAACACCCTCGTCCTGCGCAACGACACCTCCGGCGCGCCGGCCTTCCGCACCCTGCTCGACCGCGTCCGCGCCACCACCCTGGCCGCCTACGAACACCCCGACCTGCCCTTCGACTGGCTCGTCGAGGACCTCAACCCGCCCCGGTCGCTCGCCCGGCACCCGCTCTTCCAGGTGATGCTGGCCTGGCAGTCCCTGCCCGACGCCGAGTTCACCATGGCCCCCGGGCTCACCGCCCGCATGGCCGCCGTCCCCTCCGGCACCGCCAAGTTCGACCTCACCCTCAACGCGGGGGAGCAGCCCGGCGGCGGCATAGCGGGCTTCCTCGAATACCGCACCGACCTCTTCGACGCCGCCACGGTGAAACGTCTCTCCACCCACCTGGCCCGGCTGCTCACCGCGGCCGCCGCCGACCCCGACACCCCCGTCACCCGGCTCCCCCTGCTCGACGCCGACGAGACGCGCCAGGCCCTGGTCGACTGGAACGCCGGTCCGAGCGAGCAGGTTCGCGCCCCCCGGACCCTCGTCGAGCTGTACGAGGACGCCGCCCGCCGCCACCCCGGCCGCACCGCAGCCACCTGCGACGGCGCGTCCCTCACCTACGCCGGGCTGTCCGCCCGCGCCAACCGTCTGGCCCGGCTGCTCGCCGGGCGGGGCATCGGCCCCGGCGCCATCGTGGCGCTCGCCCTGCCGCGCTCCCTCGACCTGGTCGTGGGCCTGCTCGCCGTCGCCAAGTCCGGCGCCGCCTACCTGCCGCTCGACCCGGACTACCCGGCCGACCGCCTCGCCTACATGCTCCAGGACGCCGCGCCGGCCGCCGTCGTCACCGACACCGCGACCGCCGCGCGCGTCCCCGCGCACGACCTGCCCGTCGTCCTCGTCGACGGCACCGAGGCCGAGGGCCTCGCACCCACGGACCTGAGCGACGACGACCGCACCCGGCCGCAGCGGCCCGGCGACGTCGCGTACGTCATCTACACCTCCGGTTCCACCGGCCGCCCCAAGGGCGTCCCCGTCACCCACCACAACGTCACCCGGCTGTTCTCCGCGACCGACCACTGGTTCGGATTCGACGAGAAGGACGTGTGGACGCTCTTCCACTCCTACGCCTTCGACTTCTCCGTCTGGGAGCTCTGGGGCGCCCTGCTGCACGGCGGCCGGCTGGTGGTCGTACCGCATCTCGTCAGCCGCGACCCGGCCGCGTTCCTGCGCCTGCTCGCCGACGAGCGCGTGACCGTCCTCAACCAGACGCCGTCCGCGTTCTACCAGCTCAGCGCCGCGGACCGGGAGAACCCCGGCAGCGACCTCGCCCTGCGCTACGTCGTCTTCGGCGGCGAGGCCCTCGAACTGGGCCGCCTCGACGACTGGTACGACCGCCACCCTGACGACGCGCCCACGCTCGTCAACATGTACGGCATCACCGAGACCACGGTCCACGTCTCCTACGTGGCCCTCGACCGCGAGAGCGCCGCCGCCGGCACCTCCAGCACCATCGGTGTCAACATCCCCGACCTGCGCGTCTACGTCCTCGACGGCCACCTCCAGCCCGTACCGCCCGGCGTCACCGGCGAGATGTACGTCGCGGGCGAGGGCCTGGCCCGCGGCTACCTCGGCCGGCACGCCCTGACCGCCGAGCGCTTCGTCGCCGACCCCTTCGCGCACCTCTTCGGCGAGCGCGGCAGCCGGATGTACCGCTCCGGAGACCTCGCCCGCCGCCGCCCGGACGGCACCCTCGAATACTTCGGGCGCGCCGACCACCAGGTGAAGATCCGCGGATTCCGCATCGAGCTCGGCGAGATCGAGGCCGTCCTCGCCGACCACCCCGACGTCGCCGACGCGGCCGTCGTCGTCCGTGAGGACACCCCCGGCGACAAGCGGCTCGTCGCCTACGCCGTCCCCGCCCGCGAGACCACCCCCGCCCTGCTGCGCGAGCACACCACGGGCGAACTGCCCGTCCACATGGTCCCGTCGGCCGTCGTCCTGCTGGAGAAGCTGCCCCTGACCGCCAACGGCAAGCTCGACCGCAAGGCCCTGCCCGCCCCCGACCTCGCCGCCGCCGTCACCGAGGGGCGCGCCCCGCGCGGCCCCCGCGAGGAACAGCTGTGCGCGATCTTCGCGGACGTCCTGGGCCTGCCCCGGGTCGGCGTCGACGACAACTTCTTCGACCTCGGCGGCCACTCGCTCCTCGCCGTGCGCCTCGCCGGCCGCGTCAAGGACGCACTCGGCGCCGAGGTCGGCATCGGCACGGTCTTCCAGGCGCCCACCGTCGCGGCGCTCGACGCCGCGCTGGACGCGGCCGAGGGCACCGACGCCCTGGACGTGCTGCTGCCGCTGCGCCCGGCGAACGACGGGGACAAGGCGCCGCTGTACTGCGTCCACCCCGCCGGCGGGCTCAGCTGGTGCTACGCGGGGCTCATCCGCCACCTGCCCGCCGACGTGCCCATCTACGGCCTCCAGGCCCAGGGCGTCGGCCCGGCGACCGCCGCCGAACCGCTGCCCGGGACCCTGGAGGAACTGGCGGCGCACTACGTCGGCCGGCTGCGCGAGGTCCAGCCCGAGGGCCCCTACCGCCTGCTGGGCTGGTCCACCGGCGGCATCATCGCCCACGCCATGGCCACCCGTCTCCAGGACCTCGGCGCCGAGGTCGAGCTGCTCGCCGTCCTCGACGCCTACCCCGCCGAGGGCTTCCGCGAGCTGCCCGTGCCCGACCAGGCCGAGGCCCTCGAAGCCCTGCTCGCCATGGGCGGCTACGGACCGGACAGCCTGGAGGGCAAGCCCTTCGAGCTCGCCCACGTCACCGAGGTGCTGCGCCGCGAGGGCTCCCCCCTGGCCAGCCTCGACGACGCCACCATCGAGGCCCTCAACCGCACGTACCTCAACACCAACCACCTCGTGCGCGCCTTCGACCACCGGGTCTTCGAAGGCGACGTGCTCTTCTTCCGCGCCACCGTCGAGACCATCGACGACACCCTCACCCCCGAGACCTGGACCCCCTACGTGACCGGGCGGATCGACAACACGAACGTCGCCTGCTCGCACAAGGACATGACCCTGCCCGAACCGATCGCGCACATCGCGAGCGTCATCGCCGACCGCCTGCAGAACCTGGAGAGCTGACCCCATGAGCGACGCACCCGCCAACCCCTTCGACGGCGACGGGGAGTTCCTCGTCCTCGTCAACGCCGAGGGGCAGCACAGCCTCTGGCCGGGCTTCGCCCCCGTGCCCGAGGGCTGGAGCATCGCCCACGGGCCCTGCGAGCGGCAGCCCGCCCTCGACTGGATCACCGAGCACTGGACCGACCTGACGCCGGCCGGCACGGCCTCGGTGGCCCCGTGAGGGGGATCGACCCGCGCGTCGCCGTCGTGATCGTCTACACGGCGGCGATGTGCATGAACGGGCTCGACTCCACCATCGTCAACCCGGCGCTGCTCACCATCGCCGGGGACTTCGGCGAACCGGTGTCGGCCGCCAACACCGTCGAGGTCGCCTTCCTCGTGGCGCTGGCCGTCGCCCTGCCCGTGGCGGGCTGGCTCGGCGACCGCCTCGGCGTCAAGAAGGTCTTCCTCGGGTCCCTGGCCGTCTTCACCGCCGCCTCCGCCGCCTGCGGACTCGCCCAGGACCTGCCGGCCCTGGTCCTCGCGCGCGTCGTGCAGGGCGTCGCGGGCGGCCTGCTGACGCCGGTGGGGATGACGCTGCTCTTCCGGGCCTTCCCGCCGCACGAGCGGATGAAGCTGTCCAAGGTGCTCATCGTGCCGACCGCGCTGATGCCGGCGCTGGGCCCGCCGCTCGGGGGCTTCCTGACCGAACACCTCTCCTGGCACTGGCTGTTCTTCGTCAACGTGCCGATCGGCGCGGCCGCCGTGCTGACCGGCGTCGTGGGGCTGCGGGAGCACAAGGAGGACGCCGAGGGCTTCGACCTGACGGGCTTCCTGCTGGCGACCCCCGCCCTGGGGCTGCTGACCTACGCGCTGGGCTTCGGCCCCACGCACGGCTGGGGGGCGCCCTCCGTCCTGGTCTGCGGACCGCTCGGGCTCGCGCTGCTGGCCGCCGGATGCGTCCACCTGCTCAGGGCGCAGACGCCGCTGCTGCGGCTGCGGCTGCTCGCCGACAGGGTGTTCGCCTCCGCCACCGTCCTCGCGCTGGTCACCTCGGCGGGCCTGATGGGCGTGCTCTTCGCCTTCCCGCTGCTCTACCAGGCGGCGCTCGGCGCCTCGGCCCTGGACGCGGGGCTGAGCGTCTTCCCCGAGGCGCTCGGACTGATGCTGGCCTCCCAGGTGGCCGACCGGCTGATGCCCCGGCTCGGCCCCCGGTGGCTGGCCGTGCCCGCCCTGGTGCTGGCGACGGCCGTCTTCGGCGCCCTGGCCGTACCGGGCGTGGCCGAGCACACCTGGGCGGTGCGGGCGCTGATGTTCTGCGTCGGCCTGGTGCTGGGCACGGCCGTGCTCACCGTCCAGATCGCCGGGTTCGCGGACGTCCCGCCGCCGGCCATGGGCCAGGCCATGGCGCTGTTCACCATCGTGCGCACCCTGGGCGGCGCGCTCGGCATCGCCGCCACCGCCGCGGTGATCTCCGCCTGGGGCGGCTCCGGCACGCACGACGCGGCCCCGGGCCCGTACCGGGCCGCCATCGCGGTCACCGCGGGCCTCGTCGCCCTCGGCGCGCTGTGCGCCCTGCGCATGCCCAAGGAGGCCCCGGCGCCGCCGCCCTTCGACGACGAGCCGGAGGGCGAGGAGATGCCGGCCGCGGCCTGACACCCCCGGCGCGTGAGGTCCCGACCGGCGGTCGCCGGTCCGGGACCTCACGCGTTCGCGGCGCCCTTACCGCCGCCCCAGCAGTCCCACGAGCCCGTCGGCCAGCCCGCCGCGCCAGCAGGCGTAGTCGTGGCCGCCGTTGAACTCGTCATAGACCACGTCGTAGCCCCGCGCCTCCAGCACGTTGCGCAGGTGCCGGTTCTGCGGGAGCAGCATCCACTCCTGCAGGCCCACCTCAAGGTGGAAGCGGACCGGCAGCCGCTCGCTGATCGCGTACTGCCGGGTCAGCCACTCGCTGCCGCCGTCGAACTCGGTCCCGTCCGGCCACCAGAAGGAGCCCGACTGGGAGAGGGCGTTGCCGAACCGCTCCGGCCTGCGGAAGGCGGCGAAGGCCGCCGTCAGACCGCCCGCGCTCTGCCCCGCCACCACCGTGCGCGCCGGATCCCGTGTCGCCCCGTACGCACGGGCGGCCCAGGGCAGCAGGACGTCCGCGAGCCAGTCGACGAACTCCTCGCTGCAACTCAGGTCGGCCATGCGCCGGGCGCGGCCCATCGTCTCCACCATGAGCGTCACGGTCGGCGGGATGCGGCCGTCGGCGAGGAGGCCGTCCAGGGTGTCGCCGAAGCCCAGCACCGGGCCCCACATCTCGCCGTCGAGCAGCACCGCGACGGCGTACGGCCCGTCGCCCGGCGCGTGCCCGGCGGGCAGGTGCACGCCCACGCGCCGGCCGTCGACCTCCGCGGCGACGCGCTCGCCGCGCGGTACGGACTCCCGCGGCGCGGCGAAGTCACTGGCGGGCGCGTCGGGCAGCTCCATGACGGACGAGGGGTTGCGGCCGTCGCGGGAGGGCAGCACCGGGCCCGCGGCCAGCGGGTCGGGCAGGGCGGTGTCCAGGACGCGCAGCCAGCTTCGGCGGTCCGTGCGCAGGGCGTCCTCGCGGGCGCCGCGGTGCACCGAGAACTGGTACGACGCGCGGTGGTCGGCCCGCAGCCGGTGGCTGAGGGCCCACACGTCCGTGCCGGGCACCTTCGCCATGAGGTGGGGGGTCAGGTCGTGGGCGTGCCGGTCCTTGTCGGTGACGGTGTGGAGGAGGGCCAGTACGGCGTCCGCCGGGGCGGTGGGATCGTCGCGCCACACGAAGGTGACGAGGCGCCAGGCGTCGTTCCCTTCGGGGTCGGGCTCGACGAGGGGCGTGCCGGTGACGGCGGTGCGCCGCCAGAAGTCTTCCAGCGCGCCGGGGCTTTCGGCCTGCACCGCTGCGGCGAGGTCCTGGAGTATCGGGCTGTGCAGCTCCACTGGTTTCCTTTCGGTGGCGGGTGCCGTGGGGAGGGGGCCCCGGTCCCGCCCTTTCGCCGTTTCCCGGGGCTGCGCCCCAGACCCCGGGCCGCGCTTCGCGCGGTGTCCTCAAGCGCCGGACGGGCTGAAGAGCGTCACACCCGCGTCGCCGCCGACCGTCCCAGCAGGACCCACAGCAGGAACGGTCCGCCGAGCACGGTCGTCACGATGCCGACCGGCACCTCGACGCCGTCGAAGACGATCCGCCCCACCGTGTCCGCCAGGACGATGAGCACGGCCCCCGTGAGCATCGAACCCACCACCGGCACCCGCAGCGGCCCCGCCAGCCGCCCCGCGATGACGGGGGAGGCGAGCGCCACGAAGCCCACCGGCCCGCAGATGCCCACGGCCAGTCCCGCAAGCCCCACCGACAGCAGCAGGCACACCAGCCGCACCCGCCCCGGCGCGACGCCCAGCGAGGACGCCGTGGAGTCGTCGAAGCGCAGCACGTTCAGCTGCCGGGCGACGACGAGCGCGAGCGGCACCAGCACCGCCAGGCCGATGAGCACCGGCGTGGCCACCGAGTAGCCGCGCCCGTTGAGGCTGCCGGAGGTCCAGACGTAGAGCGAACTGGCCGCGTTGAGCGAGCGGCGGGAGAGCACGACCTGGGTGACGGCGGAGGCGAGCGCCGACATGGCGAGCCCCACCACGAGGACGCGGTAGCCGCGCTGGCCGAGGCCGCCGGAGACCGTGGTGACGACGAGGACGGCCGCGAGCGCGCCGACCGGGCCCGCCCACCAGGCCCCGAACGTGCCGGTGAGTGTCGTCGACAGCAGCACGGCGGCGGTGGCGCCGTCGTTGACGCCCAGCAGTTCGGGCGTGGCGAGGCGGTTGCGGGCGAGGGTCTGGGTGAGGCAGCCGGCGAGCCCGAGGGCCGCGCCGGCGGTGAGCCCGGCGACGATCCGGCCGAGCCGGAACTTCTGCACGAGCAGGACGTCGAAGCGGTCGCCGGAGCCGAAGACGGCGTTGAACGTGCGGCTCAGGCTCATCTCGCTCTGACCGGCGTAGGCGGAGAGCACCACGGCGGTCACGAGCAGGGCGGCCAGGAACAGGGCCGCCAGTGCGGCACGGCGCGGCAGCAGCACCGACAGGGTGCCGCGCCGCAGGACCAGGCTGTCGGTGTCCGCGGCCCCGGCGTCCGCCGTGCGGGGCGTCCCCAGCCGGGGGAGGAGCCGCCGGGCGGGCTTGGCGCTCTCCTCCGTGGCGGGGTCGGTCATGCCCATCGCGCCGAGCCGCTTGGAGCGGACGATGCCGATGAGGACCGGGGCGCCGACGAGGGCGATGATGACGGAGACCGGCGCCTCGAAGGGGCGGGAGACCACCCGGGCGAGGACGTCGGCCCCGGTCAGCACGCCCGCGCCGACGAGTCCGGCGAGGAGGATCTGGGCGGTGAGCCGGGGGCCGGTGACGGCGCGGGCGAGGAAGCCCGCGAGCAGGCCCAGGAAGGAGACGGGCCCCACCAGCGCCACCGCCGAGGCGGTGAGCAGGGTGACGGCCACGGCGACGACCACGCGGATGACCGAGGGCCGGTGGCCGAGTCCGCGGGCGAGGTCGTCGCCGAGGGCGAGGGCGGACAGCGGCCGCGCGACGAGCAGGGCCACGAGGAAGCCCAGGGCGAGGACCGGCAGCAGGCTCTTCAGTTCGGAGTAGCCCTCGACGCCCGCGAGCGAGCCGAGGACCCAGAAGCGGAAGCGGTCGTAGGTCTCGGCGGAGTTGACGATGACGACGCTGGTGACGCCGCCGAACGTGGCGCCGAGTGCGGACCCGGCCAGGACCAGGCGCATCGGTGAACCACCGCCCCGGCGGCCCGCGATGAGCAGGACGAGCCCGCTGGCGGCGACGGCGCCGCCGAACGCCCACAGCAGGTGCCCGTAGCCGCTCGTCACCCCCAGGAAGGCGATGCCGGTGACGACGCCGAGCGAGGCGCCGGCGTTGACGCCGAGCAGGCCCGTCTCGGCGAGGGGGTTGCGGGTGACGGCCTGGAGGAGGCTGCCGGAGGTGCCCAGGGCCGCGCCGACGAGCAGCGCGGTCAGCGTCCGGGGGATGCGCAGGTCTCCCACGACCAGGGCCAGCCGGGTGTCGGCGCGGGCGCCGTCGCGTCCGAGGAGGTAGTCCAGGACGTCGCCGGGGCCGACCTCACCCGCTCCGACGGACAGGGAGAGGGCGGCGAGCACGAGGACCGCGAGCACCAGGGAGGCCGAGGCGAGAAGGAGGGGCCGGCGGCCCCCGGATGGGGCCGGTAGTGCCTCGTCGGCGACGGCCTTCGCCCCGGGGTCCACGTGCGACACAGTCATAAGGTAAGGCTAGCCTAATGATCCACGGGGGTCGGCGGGTCATCGGGTGGTCGGCATGCGAAGCCGGGCATAGCACCATAAAGTGACCGAATCTTGGCATCCGCGCCTTCAGCCGCCTCCGAGGAGAGACGCATGCCCAGCCACACCCTCAAGGACAAGGTCGTCGTCATCGGCGGCGCCTCGCGCAACCTCGGCAGCCTCATCGCCCGGGAGGTCGCCGCCGACGGCGCCAACGTCGTCGTCCACTACAACGCGCCCTCCTCCAAGGAGGGGGCGGAGCAGACCGCCGAGGCGGTCAAGGCCGCGGGCGGCGACGCGGTCGTCCACGAGGCCGACCTGACGAAGGTCTCCGAGGTCGAGGGGCTCTTCGAGGTCGCCGAGGGAGCCTTCGGCAAGGTCGACTGCGTGGTGAACACCGCCGGCATGGTCATCAAGAAACCCATGGCCGAGGTCACCGAGGCGGAGTACGACAGGATGTTCGCCGTCAACTCCAAGGCGGCGTACTTCATGATGCAGCAGGCGGCCAGACGGGTGGAGGACGGCGGCAAGATCATCACCATCGTGACCTCGCTGCTCGCCGCCTACACCGGCCTGTACTCCGTCTACGCGGGCAGCAAGGCCCCGGTCGAGCACTTCACCCGCGCCCTGTCCAAGGAGCTGTTCGGCCGCAACGTCTCCGTCAACAACATCGCGCCCGGCCCCATGGACACCGGGTTCTTCTACCCGGCCGAGACCGACGACTCGATCGCCTACCACAAGTCCTCGGCGATGAACGGCGAACTCACCAAGATCGAGGACATCGTGCCCTACGTGAAGTTCCTGCTCACCGACGGCTGGTGGCTCAACGGCCAGACCCTCTTCGTCAACGGCGGCTACACCACCCGCTGACGCCGGCCGCCGGCGCGCGCGGGCTCCGGGCCCGTTGGCGCGATTGCCCTGTGGACACCGGCGGGCGCCGTGTCCAAAGTCGTAGCGGACAGCCGCTTCGACCGAGGGGAACACATGCGCCCGCTGTCGAGACCCTGGACGGTCCCCGCCCTCGCCCTGCTCGTCGCCGCGGCCGCCGCGCTGCCCGGCCTGCCGCAGCGGCCCGCCGGCCACGCCCAGGCGGCCGCCGCGACGGCCGCCCGCACCGCGACGGACGGCGGCCCCCGGCCCGAGGCCCACGACGTCGTCCTCGCCGTGCACGGCGGCGCGGGAAGCGCCCTGCGCCGCGAGGACACCGACGCCCGCACCGAGCGCGCCTACCGCGACGGCCTCGCCGACGCCCTGCGCGCCGGGCAGCGCGTCCTGCGCCGGGGCGGCGACAGCGTGAGTGCCGTCGAGGAGGCCGTACGGGCCCTGGAGGACAACCCGCTCTTCAACGCCGGCAAGGGCGCGGTCTTCACCGAGGACGCGGGCCACGAACTCGACGCGTCGATCATGCGGGGTTCCGACCTCCGGGCCGGCGCGGTCACCGGGGTGCGCCACGTGCGCAACCCCGTCTCCGCCGCACGCCTGGTCATGGAGAGGACCCCGCACGTCCTGCTCGCGGGCGAGGCGGCCGACACCTTCGCCGTGCGACAGGGCCTCACCCCCGTCACCCAGGACTACTTCTGGACGCAACAGCGGTGGGACGAGCTGATGCGGGCCAAGAAGGCCCGCTCCGGGGACGGCCGGCGGGACGCAGTCGTCACGGGCACGGTCGGCGCGGTCGCCGTCGACGCGTCACGTTCCCTCGCCGCCGCCACCTCGACCGGAGGCATGACGAACAAGATGGCCGGGCGCGTCGGCGACTCGCCCGTCGTGGGAGCCGGTACGTACGCGAAGAACGGCAACGTGGCCGTCAGCGCCACCGGACAGGGCGAGGTCTTCCTCCGCGGCGCCGCCGCGGCCACGATCTCCCACCTCGTCGAGTTCGGCGGCCGGGACCTGGCCGCTGCCGCGTACGAGGTCGTGGTCGAGCGGCTGCCGAGGCTGGGCGGCAAGGGCGGGGTGATCGCGCTGGACGACCGGGGCACGTACGCGGCGCCGCGCAGCAGCGACGGCATGCTGCACGGCTACGCGACCGCGGACGGACGCATCGTCACCAAAGTGTTCCCCGACGAGTGACCCAGGCCACACTCCACCCCTTCAACTCCCTTGCGACCAGGACGAATGCGTTGGACGCACACCTGCTTTGACGACGTTGCACTGGAGTCACAGCCGGGGGCGCGCCAAGGATGGGCCTCATGAACTCCACCGACGTGAACTCCTCGGCCATCCCTGCCCGCTCCGGCGACGTCCTGGCCGTCGTCAGCCAGAGCGGCCCGACCGTCACCTTCTTCGACGCCCTCACCCACGAGCGGCTGGACGTCCTCGAAGTGCCCGCCCAGCCCCACGAGTTGCTCTTCGACGCCGACCGTCGGCTGATCTACTGCACCAGCGCCTACGTTTCCGGCTACTACGGCGCGAACCAGGGCACCGCCCGGCAGGTCAGCGTCATCGACGCCGACGCCCGCAAGATCATCGACGTCCTCGACACCGCGCCGGACCACGCGCCCCACGGCATCGCCCTGGACCGCGCACGGGACCGGCTGTACGTCAGCGTCGAGGCCACCGCGACCGCTCCCGGCGGTGTGATCGTCTACGACGCCCGCACCCGGGAGCGGATCGGCAGGATCCCCGTCATGGCCGACGGGCCGCACTGGTTCGCCGTCACCCCGGACGGCCGCCGTGGCTACTCCACCAACAAGGAGGCGCCGTTCGTCTCCGTCCTCGACCTCGAACGCGACGAGTTCGCCGGCCGGATCGAGGTGCCGGGGAGCGAGGGGCTGGACGTCTCGCGCGACGGCGCCCACGTCTACGTCGCCGCGCCGCACGCCGACTTCGGCGCGGGGCCGGCGGCCCGGCCGGGCATCCGGGTGATCGAGACCGCCACGGGCGAGGTCGTGCGGACCCTGCCCACCGAAGGGATGGTCTTCCCCGTGCACACCACGGCCACCGGGGCGGTCCTCGCCGGAGAGCTGCGCATGGCGGGGGCAGGGGGAGGCGTGCTGGGCCGGCAGACCGACGGCGTCCTCACGGTCTTCTCGCCCGGCACCCTGGAGCCGGCCGGCCACGTGCAGGTCGGGGTCTTCCCGCTCACCATCACCTCCTCGCCCGACGGCAAGGTGGGCTACGTCGCGAACGTCGTGTCCAGCACCGTGACCGTGGTCGACCTCGAGCGCCTCGCCGTGCTCACCACCCTTGAGGTCGACCGACTGGGCGAACCGGGGGCCCACGGCCTGGCGTACATCCCCGCCGCCCACGCCTGACGCACCGGCAGGCCCCACGACCCCACCGGCACGGCCGCTTATACCACTCGGGCGGCCGAATCCAGGGACGGCGCGCGGTTGCGAGAGCGGACACCTGCCCCGAGGGTGGATGTCAAGATCATCGAACCGGCGTGGTGCGCCGGTGTGAGGTGACGGACCGCCGTGTTCCTGGCGGTCCGTCACCCGTGAGGAGTCGTGCATGTCCGGGTACCGTGAAGTCTTCCGGCGTGGTCGTGGCCGTCACCGGCGGCGCCGGCGGGCGCCGCTGAGGACGGCGGCTGCCGCCTCCGCCCTGGTGGCCTGCTCGGCGTTCGCGGTGACCGCCATGGACGACGACCAGCTGGAATGCCAGCCGGCCGGCGCCGCCGCGAACGCGGGCCGGGCCCAGGAGGCCGAGTGCCAGGCCAGGACCCCCGCCCACCGCTCGGCCGCCAAACCGGCCGGCAAGGCCGGGGGCCACCACGGCGGCGGCGACGGCGTCCCCCACGGCGGCGGCCCGCCCCCCGCGCCCCCGCCCGGCGTCCCCCAGGAGGCCGAGGGCGTCTACGACCACGAGCGCTGCGGCAACACCTCGGGACGGGTCCTGCTGACGCTGGACGACTGGGCCTACAGCGACCCCGAGCGTCCCGTGCGCATCGGCGCCCAGCTCCAGGCGCAGGGCGTGCGGGCGGCCTTCTTCCTCATCAACAAGTACGCCGCCCAGTACCCGCAGGTCGCCTCCACCCTGCGGCAGCAGGGGCACTGGGTGGGCAACCACACGGTCTCCCACCGCCACCTGCCGAGCCTCACCGACGAGGAGTCCAAG
Source organism: Streptomyces cinnamoneus (assembly GCF_002939475.1). Taxonomy (NCBI): domain Bacteria; kingdom Bacillati; phylum Actinomycetota; class Actinomycetes; order Kitasatosporales; family Streptomycetaceae; genus Streptomyces; species Streptomyces cinnamoneus. The sequence goes on from NZ_PKFQ01000001.1 coordinate 6,389,372, forward strand.
GACGAGATCCGGGGCGGGGTGACCGGCAACCTCCTGCGGCCCCCCTACGGTGACTTCGGCGAGCGGGAGAAGGAGATCGCGGCCGAGGCGGGGATGCGGATCTGCAACTGGACGATCGACACGCACGACTGGGAGAAGACGCAGGGCAACGCCCGCAGCGCCGACGACATCCGGGCCAGCGTGCGGGACGCGACACCGGAGGAGAAGCACAACGGCGTGGTCCTCGGCCACCTCTTCAGCAACTATCCCGAGGCCCTCGCCGGCATCATCACCGACCTCCAGGCCCAGGGCTATCAGATGTGCCGCAACACCGGTCCGGTCGGCGAGCAGGTCCCCAACCCCCTGGCCTGCTGAGTCCGCCTCAGTCGTAGCGCAGATAGCGGCGGCGCACCGCCCGGAAGGCCATCAGCTCCTCGCGCCAGGAGCCGACCACCGTCTCGGTGTCCGCACCCGCGTCGATCATGGTGCGGACCCGGGTGGACCCGGTCAGCTTGTCGATGAAGCGGTCCGGGCGCCAGGCGAAGCCGCTCCAGGTCCGCTTGGCGGTCACCAGCAGCGCGATGCCCGTGCGGACGGGGTCGTAGGCGTACCGGTCGTGGACGTGGATGTGCAGGCCGCCCACGGTCCTGCCCTGGAACGGCCCGAACGTGGGCACGTAGTAGGCCTCGCGGAAGTGCACCCCGGGCAGGTCGGCGGCGTTGGCCGCGCGGGCCCACGCCCCGTCGAGGCCCTCGGCGCCCAGCATCTCGAACGGGCGGACCGTGCCCCGCCCCTCCGACATGTTGGTGCCCTCGAACATGCCGGTCCCGGAGTACACCAGCGCCGTGTCGGGCGTCGCCATGTTGGGGCTGGGCGGCACCCAGGGCAGCCCCGTGGCATCGAAGAAGTCCGCCCGCCGCCAGCCCGACATCTCCACGACGGCGAGCTCCACGGCCCGGCCGGCCGCCTCCGGCACGAACTCGCCGTTGTAGAGCAGGGCCAGCTCGGCGACGGTCATGCCGTGCGCCTGGGCGATGGGCGCCCGCCCGATGAAGGTGGAGTGGGCGCGGTCGAGCACCGGACCGAGGGCGTCCCGCCCGGACGCGGGGTTAGGCCGGTCGAGGACCACGAAGCGCTTGCCGGCCGTGGCGGCCGCCACCATGCAGTCGTAGAGGGTCCAGATGCAGGTGTAGAAGCGGGCGCCCGCGTCCTGGCTGTCGTAGACGAGGGTGTCGACGCCGGCCTTGGCGAACAGCTCCGCCAGGGCCCGGCCGCTCTTGCGGTAGGTGTCGTGGACGGGCAGGCCGGTCGACGGGTCGGCGTAGTCGCCTTCCGACAGTCCCGCCTGCGGGGTGCCCCGGTAGCCGTGCTCGGCGCCGAAGACGGCCGTCACGCGCACGCGCCGGTCGGCGTGCATGACGTCGACGACACCGCGCGCGTCGGAGGTGATGCCGCTCTGGTTGGTGATGACGCCGACCCGCTGGCCCTCCAGCAGCCGGTAGCCGTCGGCGGCCAGCCGCTCGAAGCCGGTCCGTACGCGTACGGACCGCCCCGCGGCGGCCGCCTGGCACCCGGCGCGACGCCCGTCGGCAGCCGCGGAGACCACCGGCGCCGCCCCCGCCGCACCACCGGCACCGGCGGCCAGCAGCGCCCTTCTAGAAACCGTCATACCTCCGCAAAATAGAGCATCGGTGGACTCTTGCCCCGCACCTCGGCGGCGCGGCCGTCCCCCGGTGCGTCACCCGGTCCGGGCTTTGCGCCGACGCGAACGCCAAGAGGACGGGAGGAGGGACGACGAACCGGGATCGTCCGCGACGCGCGCCAGCACCGGGAGCGTGAGCGCGAGCCAGCACGTGGCCAGCAGCCAGCCCCCGGCGACGTCCGTGGGCCAGTGGACGCCCAGATAGACCCGGGTGCCCGCGACGCCCACCGCCCACAGCCCGCAGCACGCAGCGGCCGCCCGCCCCGCCCGGCGCGGCGCCGCCCGCAGCAGCGCCCACGCCAGCAGCCCCGCCGCCAGCGCGCTCGTCGTGGCGTGCCCCGAGGGGAAGGCCGCCTGATGGGCCTCGGTGACCCAGTCGGGGGCCGGCGGCCGCGGCCGGTCCACGGCGGTCCGCATCCCGATGCGCACCACCTGCCCCAGGCCCAGCGCCGCCACGGCCGCAAGGACCACCGGCAGCCGCCGCGGCGCCGGCCGGCCCGGCCGGCAGGCCAGCCAGCCGGCCGCCGCCGCGACCGCGTACGGGAAGAGGCCGGTGCCGGTCGACGTCAGGGCCCTCGCCGCGGCACTGACCAGGCCCGACCGGTGCTCCAGCGCCGTGTGGTGCAGTTCCCGGTCCACCATGAGCGGTGCGCCGTGGGCGGCCGTCACCAGGGTGGTCAGCCCGGCCAGGACCATCACCGCGCAGGCGGCCACCACCGCCGCCGCGGATCGCCGGCCGGTCATGCGGCGGTCAGCAGGAACGGACGCAGCCGGCCCTCGCGGGCGCGCTCCACCCAGGGCGTCGCCCGGGTGGCCCCCACGGTCAGGGGCACGGCCAGCGCGATGCCCATCAGCGCGCCCGCGGCCACGTCGTGCGGATAGTGCACCCCGACCCAGACCCGGGAGGCGGCCATGGCGACCGCGGCCGTCACCGCCACCGCGCCGAGCCGGCGGTCGACGAGCCACAGCGCCGTGGCGGCGGCGAAGGCGATCACCGCGTGGTTGCTGGGGAAGGACCAGTCGTGCGGGGCCGGACAGGCCTCCAGCGTGAAGCTGCCGGGAAGGGAACGGCAGGGCCGCTCCTCCCGCACCAGCGACTTCAGCACCACGTCCACCCCGTAGACCACCGCCACCACCAGCGGCGTGGCCAGGGCCCTGGCCATCATGGGGGAGTCCGACCGGCGGGCCCGCCACCAGCCGGTGAGCATCAGTGCGGCGAAGAGGGCCAGCCCGAAGGCCGACCAGGTGGCCACCGTGTCGTTCAGCAGCCAGGGTGCGCGCTGGGCGTCCCGGGTGATGTCCGTGTAGAGGCCCCCGTCGATGCCCGAGCCGTCGAAGAGGGGGTGGAACGCCGGATGTATGCCTGTCATCACTGTCCTCCGTCCACGTCCACGCGCGCGGAGACCGGGGGCGCCTCAGGGGCGGCCCGGCGCCGGCTCCGCAGCAGTTCCAGGGCCACCGGCAGCAGGGAGAGCAGGACCACCGCGCCCACGATCGGCAGCAGGTAGCGGTCCACGTGGGGAACGGCCGAGCCCAGTGCGTGCCCGGCCAGCACCAGCCCGGCCGTCCACACCAGCCCGCCGCCGGCCTGCCACACCGCGAAGGTGCGCGGAGGGACGCCCAGCGCCCCGGCGAGCGGGTTGAGGACGGTGCGGACCACCGGTACGAAACGGGCGAGCACGATCGCCCGGGCGTGGCCGTACCGGTCCAGCAGTTCCTCCGCCCGCGCGGCGCCCTCGTGCAGACGCCGGTTGCGTGAGCGCGCCAGCAGCGCCCGGCCGCCCCGGCGCCCGAGCGCGTACCCGCACTGCGCGCCCGCCAGTGCGCCGGCGACGGAGGCCAGGAGCACCTGCGCCAGGTCCAGGTGCGGCCCCGCGTGCGCGCCGGACCTGCTCAGCAGGCCGGCGGTGAACAGCAGCGAGTCGCCCGGCAGGAAGAAGCCGACGAGCAGGCCGGTCTCGGCGAACAGCACGACGGCGATGCCGAGCGCGCCGAAGGCGGCCAGCAGGGACGACGCGTCCAGGAGATTGACAGCGAGGGGGGTGGGGGGTGGTGCGAGCACGAGTACGAGGCCTCCCGGGATCGAGGGCAGGGCCGCCGGAGCGCCCCACCGTCCGCAATCAGTAGACGGTCAACGCGACTGTAGGGGTCCCGCGCCCGCCGGTCACCGGACTCGCCGAGACCGTGACCGCGGGGGCCGGCCCGCGATCACCGCGCCTCCCGGCTCCGCCGAAGGGCGGTGAAGGGCCCGGGTCCGGCAACGGCGGTGCGCCGCGAGCCGCTTCGGCGCACCGGCCCCGGTGGGAGGGGGCCGGTGCCCTGCGGTGGGTCCGCACGCACGGCGTACGAACACAGAGAATCCCCCCGCCCCGGGGCCCGTACACCCGGAGCAGGGGGAATCCCGTCGGACTTCGCCGATCCTCAGCCGTTCGCCGAGCCGTTGCCCGAAAGGATCGGGATCTCGTCGAGGAGGTGCGACAGCGGGTCGTCGCCGTCGTTGATCGTGGAGTTGTCCGTGCACTGCTGCTGCTGCTGAGACGTGAGGATCGGCACGTCCTGCAGGCCGATGTTGAGGGCGCCGATGAGCGACTGGATGCCAAGCTTGCCGATGCCGATGCACGGCTTGTTCAGGGTGCCCTGGATCAGGCTCATCTGCGGGCTTTCCACGCCCCCGGTCTTGGTGTTGCCGTAGCCGGTCTTCGCACCGTTGGCGTTGGCGACATCCTGGTCGTTGCCGATGGCCATCGCGGGGGAGGCGATGGCGCCGACCGCGGAAGCCGTTACCGCGGCCGTGGCGAGTACCTTCTTGAGCACGTCTCTTGCCTTTCGATCGATCGATGATTCCCACCGGGAAGCGACCTGAGTAACTCCGGGAGATATCAGAAGTTCCGGACTTTCACTCATTCGCTCCAGCGGGTCATTTCGCAAACACCGCGGCCAACTCCTTTTAGGAGAAGCCACGGAAGCGCTCATGTGAGTGACGATGTCCCGGTTTGCGGCGGGATGGCTGGTAGCGTGCGCTGCGCGGCGGGTTTCTCGGCCGTCGGCCCGCTCGGACAGCGCCCCCACAAGATGCGTCCGGGCGGGCTTTTGGGAACGCCGCGCAACGCGGCGCGGTTCCCCGCCGTCCATCGACGGGGCCGCCGGGAGGAGGGTCGTCGTGACCGTCGAATACGTCCGTTACCGCATCGCCGACCCCGACCGCCGCACCGCATTCGAGAAGGCGTATGCCGCGGCGGCCGCACACCTGTACTCCGCACCGCAGTGCCTGGGCTACGAGCTCTCGCGCGGCGTCGAGGAACCGGACCGCTACGTCCTGCGCATCGAATGGTCCTCGGTCGAGGACCACGAGCGGGGATTTCGCGCCGGACCCCACTTCCCGCCCTTCCTCGCCGAGGTCGGACCGTACGCCGGCGACATCGAGGAGATGCGGCACTACGAACGGACGCTGGTGGTCGACAAGCGCCGCATGTGAACGCGGGAATACGGAATGTGAACGTCATGTGACGCGTGCCACCCCGCCGGGCGGTTCGGCCGGCGCCGGAGCCGTATACCCTCTGAGGTGTGAACATGCTCGTCAAGCGCCGCCACGTGGACTTCGTCCGCGTCACCAGCATGTCCTGTCGCCGCTGCGGCTGACCTCACGCGCTGCGCCCGGCCCGTCCTTCTGGGTCCGAGGCCGCCTCTTTTCTCCTTTCACTTATCTTTCCTAGCCACTCCCCGGCTCCGCTCTGTCCGCACACCCTGCCGCGGCACAGCGGACCGTCCGGCCACCGCCGGGCGTTCGCCGGGCCTCACGCTGTGGACTTCTCATGACGAACGAGCTTCCCGTCCTCGACCTCTCCGCCGCTCACGCCGGCCCGAAGGCGCGCGCCCGGTTCCACGAGGCGCTGCACACCGCCGCCCGTGACGTGGGCTTCTTCCACCTGACCGGCCACGGCATCACCCCCGCCGAGACCGCGGAGCTGACGAGCGCCATGCGGGCGTTCTTCGCCCTCCCGGAGGCGGACCGCCTGGCGATCAGCAACCTCAACTCCCCGCACTTCCGCGGCTACACGCGCATCGGTGACGAGCGCACCGGCGGCAGCCAGGACTGGCGGGACCAGCTCGACATAGGCGCCGAGCGCCCCGCCCACGTCCCCGCCCCGGACGAGCCCGGCTACTGGTGGCTGGAGGGCCCGAACCAGTGGCCCGCCGGCCTCCCCGAGCTGCGCACCACCGCCCTGCACTGGATCGACCGGCTCAGCGAGGTCGCCGGCCGGCTGCTGCACGAGCTGCTCGCCGCGATCGGCGCCCCCGAGGACTTCTACGACGAGGCCTTCGCCGACCGCCCCCACCTGCACCTCAAGCTCGTCCGCTACCCCGGCAGCGCCCCCGACGGCGCGGGCCAGGGCGTCGGTGCCCACAAGGACTACGGCTTCCTGACCCTGCTGCTCCAGGACGAGGTCGGCGGCCTCCAGGTCGAGAGCCCCGACGGGACCTTCATCGACGTGCCGCCGCTGCCCGGCGCGTTCGTGATCAACCTGGGCGAGCTGCTGGAGGTGGCGACCAACGGCTACCTCAAGGCCACCAACCACCGCGTGGTCAGCCCGCCCGGCACCCGTGAGCGCTACTCCGTCCCCTTCTTCTACAACCCGCGGCTCGACGCCCGGATCGAGCCCGTCTCCTTCCCGTACGCCCACCGCGCCCCGGGCGTCACCCAGGACGCGGCCAATCCGCTGTTCGCCGAGTACGGCCGCAACGAGATCAAGGGCTGGCTCCGCGCCCACCCCGGCGTCGCCCGCCGCCACCACGCCGCGCTCCTGGAAGAGGGCGCGCCCGTCGCCTGACCCGCCTGTCCGGGCCGGCCCCGCCACGGGGCCGGCCCGCCCGCCGGTGAAAAGATCACACCCCGTCGCGCACTCTCGCCCCCGATCAAGGGTTTATAAGGTGAGAAGCGGGAATCACCTTCGCATCGGCGCTCGGCGCCACGGGGGAACACGGGGGAAGTGATCATGAGCAAGGTGTTGGGCACCGGTGTGGGCTGGCGTCCGGAGATAGCCGACGACATAGCGGGCCTGCCCGGTGTCGACTGGGTCGAGGTCGTCGCGGAGAACATGTGCAGCGGCCACCTGCCCGAGCCGCTGCGCCGGCTGCGCGAGCGCGGTACGACCGTCGTGCCGCACGGCGTCTCCCTGGGCCTGGGCGGCGCCGACCGGCCCGACCTGGGCAGACTCGTCGCCCTCGCCGAACTCGCCGACGAGCTCGGCGCGCCGCTGGTCTCCGAGCACATCGCCTTCGTCCGCTCCGGCGGCCCGCTGACCGCCTCGTCCCGCATCGAGGCCGGGCACCTGCTGCCCGTGCCGCGCACGCGGGACGCCCTGGACGTCCTGTGCGAGAACGTGCGCATCGCCCAGGACCTGCTGCCCGTGCCGCTCGCCCTGGAGAACATCGCGGCCTACCTGACCTGGCCCGACGAGGAGCTCAGCGAAGGCCGCTTCCTCGCCGAGCTGGTCGAGCGGACCGGCGTCCGCCTCCTCGTCGACGTCGCCAACCTGCACACCAACCACGTCAACCGCGGCGAGGACCCGGCCGCCGCCCTCGACGAGCTGCCCCTGGAGGCCATCGCCTACGTCCACGTGGCGGGCGGCTTCGAGCGCGACGGGCTCTGGCACGACAGCCACGCCCACCCCGTCACCCGCCCGGTCCTCGACGTCCTGGGCGAGCTGTGCGACCGCACCACACCGCCCGGCGTGCTCCTCGAACGCGACGACGACTTCCCCGAGGCGGGCGAGCTGGCCGCCGAACTCGACGCCATCCGCGCGGTCACCCGGGGAACAGCCCGTGTCTGACCGGAACACCGACGCCGCCCGGCAGCGGGTCGCGCTCGCCCAGCACGCCCTGCTCTCCGCCCTCGTCGCGGACTCCCCGGCCCCGCCCGGCTTCGACCGGGACCGGCTGCGTGCGCAGCGCCGGGCGCTGCTCACCAAGCGCACGCACGTGGTCGCCAAGGTCGCACCCGACCTGCCGCGCATCCTCGGCGAGGACTTCGCCGGCCTCTTCGCGGCGTACGCCCGGAGCCGCCCCATGACCGACGGCTACCACCGCGACGCCCTCGACTTCGCCGGGCACCTGCTCGACGGCGGTGCCCTCACCGACCCCGCGCGACGGCGCTCGCTGGCCGGCTGGCTGGCCGACCGGACGCCCTCCGCCCGGGGTCCTCTTCGCCGGCTCGTACCGGCCCTTCGCGCCCGACGCCTCGCGCGCCGCACGAAAGGCAAGTGACCGTGATTGCTGCCCTCATCGTGGCGACACTCGCCCTGTTCCCGCCCACGGCCTGGCTCCTGGCCGCCCGCCGCAAGGCGCTCACCCCCACCGTCCCCGGCACACCGGCCGCCGAGCCGGAGCTGCTGGAAGTGGCCCTCCTGACCGGCGGCCGGACCCGGCTCGCCGAGACCGTGATCACCAAGATGCACGGCGACGAACGCATCGAGGTGAACGCCGCCGGCCGCGTCAGGGTCCACCGGGCGGTCTCCCACCACCCCATGGAACGGGCGCTGCTGGGACGCTGCGGAGCCGACTGGAACACCTCCTTGCGCAGACTGCGCACCACGCTGCCGTACGACCCGGCCGCGGACGCCGTCGAGCGGTCGCTGGCCGAGCGGGGCCTGCTCATGTCCCCGCGGGCGAAGGACCGCTGGCGCCTCGCCGCCGGGACGCAGACGGCCGGACTGGTCGTGGCCTTCGCCGCGGCCGTCGTCCTGCTCTTCCTGCCCGACTCCTATCCCGCGCCGTTCGTCGTGCTCGCGCTCGCCGCCGGCGGCGTCGTGCTGCGGGTCAAGTGCCGCCCCGACCTGAAGGTCCTCCAGCCCACCCCGGCCGGCGAGGAGTTCACCCGCGCGCTCGGGCGGCAAGGCCCCTGGAGCACCAGGAACCCCGCCACCCACCCCGAGGGGGCCGCGGGCGTCGTCGCCGTCAGCGGAGTCGGCGCACTCGACGACGGAGTGCTGCGGCAGCAGCTGCTGAAGGCGGCCCGGTCACAGACGCGGACGCGGACGCGGACCTCCCGGACGGCCCGCCGGACCGCCGGCAGCACGACCGCCGCGTCGTCCTCGGCCGCCTGCGGGGGCAGCAGCTACTCCAGCTGCTCAAGCTCCTCAAGTTGCTCCAGCTCGTCGAGCAGCTGCTCCTCCTCCAGCTGCGGCGGTTCCAGCTGCGGCTCCTGACAGCGGCGGACCGGCGGCCGGCTTACCCTGCCGGCCGCCTGCCCGGTACCGGCTCCGGCCTGCACGTTCACAGTTCGTCAAACAACCGTCGACCGGCCCCCGCCTACCATCGGGAGGCGAACGGGTGAGCACGGGGGCAGCGGGGGCGAGTACGGCATGACCGACATCGATGCCGTGGCCGGGGACGGGGAGCTGCGGTTCTCCGTCCTCGGCCCGCTGCGTGCCTGGCGTGGCGAGCAGGCCCTGGAACTGGGGTCGCCGCAGCAGCAGAGCCTCCTCGCCGAACTGCTGCTGCGCCGCGGACGCCCCGCCTCCGCCGCCGAGATCGTGGATGCCCTATGGGGCGACCGGCCGCCGGCGCGCGCGGTGGGCACCCTGCGCACGTACGCGTCCCGGCTCCGCAAGCTGCTCGAACCCGGGCGCGGAGCGGGCGCGACGCCACGGATCCTGGTGTCCGTATCGGACGGCTACGCCCTGCGTGTGCCCCGCCGGGCCGTGGACGCGGCCCGCTTCGAGGACCAGCTCGCCGCCGCCCGCCGCGCCCGGACCGTCGGCCGCCCGGCGGAGGCCCGCGCACTCCTGCGCGCCGCCACCGCCCTGTGGAACGGCGAGCCGCTGACCGGTCTCACCGGGGCCGCCGTCCCCGCCCACCGCGCCCGGCTGACCGAACTGCGGCTGACCGCCCTGGAGAGCCGCCTCGAACTCGACCTGGAGCTGGGCGCCCCCGAGGCCGCCCTCCCCGAGCTGTCCGCCCTGACCGCCCGCCACCCGCTCCGCGAGCGGCTGCGCGCCCTGCACGTCCTCGCCCTGCACCGGGACGGCCGGCACGCCGAGGCGCTCGCCGCGTACGAGGACACACGGCGCGTCCTGGCCGAGGAGCTGGGCCTGGAACCCGGCCGTGAACTGGCCGCGGTCCGCCGGTGCCTGACCGCCCCCCGGCCCGCCGCGGACCGCTGCGCCGCGGACGACGCGTACGAGCCGGCCGCGGCCGCCGGCCTCCCCGGGGACCTCGCCGACTTCACCGGCCGCACCGCGGCCGTCGCCGAACTGTGCGCGGCCCTGGCCCCCGCGTCGAGGCAGGGGGCCGTCACCGTGGCCGTCTCCGGCATCGGCGGCGTGGGCAAGAGCGCCCTGGCCGCCCACGTCGCCCACCGGCTGCGGGCGGACTTTCCCGACGGACGGCTCTACGCCGACCTGCGGGGCACCCGCGAGAGCCCGGCCGAACCGGCCGCCGTCCTGGGCTCGTTCCTGCGCGCCCTCGGCGTGCCCGGGTCCGCCGTCCCCGACGGACCGGCCGAACGGGCCGCCCTCTTCCGCACCCGCCTCGCCGACCGGCGGGTGCTGATCGTGCTGGACGACGCGCGCGACGCCGACCAGGTACGGCCGTTGCTGCCCGGCACCCCCGAGTGCGCCGTCCTGGTCACCGGCCGCGCCAAACTGGCCGCGCTGCCCTCGGTCCGCCTCGTCGACCTCGACGTCATGACCGTCCCGGAAGCGCTCGCGCTGCTGGCGGGGATCGTGGGCGAGGGCCGCACCCGTGCCGAACCGGAGGCCGCCGAGCAGCTGGTGGCGGCCTGCGGCTTCCTGCCGCTGGCTGTCCGCGTCGCCGCCACCCGCCTCGCCACCCGGCCCTCGTGGACGCTCGCCGCCCTGGCCGCCAGACTGGCCGACCCCCACCGCCGGCTCGGCGAGCTGCGCGTCGCCGGGCTGTCCGTCGAGGACGCACTCGCCGCCGGCCACGAGCGGCTCGACTCCCGTGAGCGGCGGGCGCTCGCCCTCCTGGCGCTCCCGGACGGGCCGGACGTCTGCGCCGCCGCCGCGGGCGCCGTCCTCGGCGTCACCGAGCGGGAGGCCGAGCCGCTGTGCGAGTCGCTCGTGGACGCCAGCCTGCTGGAGTCCCCGGCCCCCGGCCGCTACCGTTTCCACGACCTGCTGCGGCTCCACGCCCGGGCCCGCGCCGAAGCCGAGGTGCCGCCCCGGGAACGCGCCGCGGCGCTGCGGCGACTGCTGGACTTCTACGTGGCCACGGCCCGGGCGGCCCACCTGCTGGCCGGCCCCGGCACGGACCGGCTCCAGGTGGGGACCCGGGGGCCGGGCCTGTCCTTCGACAACGTCGAGGCCGCGCGCGCGTGGATCTTCGCCGAGGCCCCCTGCCTCTTCGCCGCCGCGCGCCAGGCCGCCGCGGCCGCGGACACCTGCGCCTCCGCCGCCGACCTGCTGCTCATGATGGACGTCCTCTTCGAATACGGCGCCCACGAGCGGGAGTTCGAAGAGGCGGCCCGGGCGGTGACCGCCGGCGCACCGGCCCACGGCGACGGCCGGGCCGCCGGCCGCGCCGGGCTCGCGCTGGGCTACGTCTACTACTACGCGGACCGCATCGACGAACTCGTCCCCGTCTGCCACGAGGTGCTGGCGCTCAGCCGCGCGGCCGGCGACGACCTCGTCACGGCCGACTGCCTGGTGCAGCTCTCCCGGTGTGCCCAGCACATGCGCCGCCACGAGGAGGCCCACGGACTCCTGGCCGAGGCCCTGGCCGTCTTCCGCGCCCACGGCGACCGCTACGGCGAGGCCAACGCCACCGGAGCGCTCGCCCGCGTGTACCTCTCGCTCGGCCAGGGCGACCGCGCCCTCGCGGCGGCCGAGCGGTGCCTGGCCGTCCACCGGGGCCTGGGCGGCGGACACCGGGTCGCCTTCGGGCTCTACCGGCTCGGGGTCGTCCTGGCCGGCGTCGGCCGGGCCACGGAGGCGGCCGAGCACCTCACCGAGGCCCTCGGCCTCTTCCGCGGGCGCCGCAACCGCCTCTGGGAGGGGCTCACCCTCTTCCGGCTGGCCGAGACCCGGCTGCGCTCGGGGCACGTCGAGGAGGCCGTCATCCACGCCGAACTCGCCGTCGCGGCCCTGGCGGAGGTCGGCGAGTCCTGGGGCCGGGCCAAGGCGCTCCACGTCCTCGGCCACGCGCTGGACCAGCTCTCCCGGCCCGACCGCGCCCGCGCCTGCTGGCTCGCCGCCCACGCCTTCTTCGCCCGCATGGGGGTGCCGGAGGCCGACGACCTCCAGGTGCTCATCGGCTGGGAAGGCTCGTACGAGGGCGAGACCGGCTGGGCCCACTGAGAGCGGCCCGCGGCGGTCAGGCGGCCGGCGCCGGCCGCCAGGGCGCCGCGAAGGCGCGGGCCGGGTTGTCCACGAAGACGCGCTGGACGAAGTCCTCGCCCAGCTCCCGGGCCAGCCGCGGCCTGAGGCCGCTCAACAGGTAGGGCATGCCCGGTCCTTCGCCGCCCGCCGCCCGGGCGGCGCGGGTGGTGGTGTCGCCGCCGAGCAGGAGGCGGTCGGCGTGCCCGGCGTCGGCGAGCGCGGCCAGCGAGTCGAACAGCCGCCAGTCCGTCGCGTGATGCGCGCGCGAAGGCCCGTCGAAGGCGAGGAACGCCCCCGCCCGCGCCGCCGCCAGCTGGGCGCGGACGTCGGGGGAGCGGCCCAGGTGGCCGAGGACCACGCTCGTGGGCGGCACGCCGTGCCCGTCGCAGAGCAGGTCGAGCACGTCGAGGGCGCCCGTGCCGAGTTCGAGGTGCACGGCGACGGGCGCTCCGGTGGCGTGGTGGGCGTGGGCGGCCGCGGTCATGACGTGCCGGGCGTGCCGGTCCAGGCCGTGGAAGGCGCCGGCCACCTTGACCAGGCCCGCGCGCACCGGGGCGGTTGTCAGGTCGTCGACGAACAGCTCGGCGAGCCGGTCCCAGGACCGCTCCAGCAGCGCTTCGTCGTAGTGCGCGGCCTGGTGCAGGCCGGTCGCGGCGACGAGGTGGACCCCGGTGGCCCGCGCCAGCCGGGCCAGGTGCGCGCGGCGCCGCCCCATCCCGCGCGGGGTCCACTGCACCACCGCCCGGCCGCCGAGCCCGGCGAAGGCCCGCAACTCGGCCTCCGCGGCCCCCGGATCGTCCAGCTCCCGCCCCGGCAGCAGCGGGCTGCGCAGGAAGAGGTGGTCGTGCGCGTCGCACACTCCCAGCTCCTCGGCCGGAACGTCGCCGAGGACGGTCCGCACGACCGGCCTGCTGCTTGCTTCCCGCGGTGACATAGGTGACATAAGGGTTCCCCTCCCGGTCCGGACGCCCCGAAGAGCGCTGTAACGCGTCAGCCGTTACGTCGACGGTGATCACTGTAACGGGTGGAGCGTTACGATGCCGGGATGAAGGACGACGACAAGCTGGCCTTCCGCTTCGACTGCGGTGCCGTGTGGCTCAACCTGCTCGCGACCCGCGGCCGCAGCTTCGGCGCGGATCCCGTCGAGCGCGTTGCCACGCCGGCCAGGCTCGCGGAGTGGCTGGAGCGCAGCGAGCTGGCGCCCGCCCGGCCGCCCACCCCGGCCGACCTGGAGCGGGCCCGTGCCCTGCGCGAGACGCTGCGCGTGCTCGCGCTCGCCGTCGTCGGGGGGGAGGCGCCGCCCGGTGAGGCCGTCGCGGCGCTCGAGCGCTTCCTGAATGCGGGCGGTGCCGATCCCGGTCCCGTACGTCTCGCCGCGGCGCCCGGGCGCCTGGTGTGCGAGCCGCCGCCCACCACGGACGCGGCCCTCGTCCGCATCGCCCGGCAGGCCGTCGACCACCTCACCGGAGTCGAACGCCACACCCTCGCCGTGTGCCCCGAGCACGACTGCCGGGGCGTCTTCGCCAACCCCACCGGCCGGCGCCGCTGGTGCCCCGCACCCGCCTGCGCGAGCCGCGGGCGCGTCCGGGCCCTGCGCGAGCGGCGCCGGGCGGCGGAGTGAGGGGCCGCTCGGCTACGGCAGGCGGTGGTCGCGTCCGGGCGGGCGGCGCCGTCCCGAGGCGGAGAGAGGCGATTACCGGACAGTCGCATTCCTTTCCGTCCGTTAACCGCTCGTCCGCCGGGCCTCTCGCCTCCGGGGCGCCGACGGGGATGACCTCCGGGAGTTCCTGACGGATCGTCAAGCGAGGGCGATCGAGAGCAATTTCGCACACACCCTTGGGTGATTGTGTGCGACCGGATGTCTTCTTGTGTGCCGCCGTGTGCCGCCGGGACACTCGATCGCACTACCCCATTGGCATGAACGCGACGTGCGGTCGCGCTCGTGCCGTCTCACTCCTCCAGGGCCCCCGGTGCCTTTCACGCCGCGTGGGCACACCCCCCTCACAGGAGGTCCACGAGTTGAACGGCTCACGCATACCCAAACGGCGCGCGGCCCTGGCCGCGGCCGGCACCCTCGCCCTCACCGCCGCCTCGCTCACCCTGCAGAGCGCCCAGGCGGCGTCCGGACCGGCGCCGTCCGCCCTGTCCGCGCTCCGGGCGGGTGAACTCGCCCAGCACATCGCGGCCGACCTCGGGCCCGCCACGGCCGGTTCGTACTACGACGCCTCGGCCGGCAAGCTCGTCGTCACGGTCGTGGACGAGGCGGCGGCCGCGAGGGTGCGGGCCACGGGTGCCGTCGCGCGTCAGGTGAAGCACTCGGCCGCCGAGCTCGCCTCGGCCAGAGAGACCCTCGCCGCCCGCGCGACCGTCCCCGGCACCGCCTGGTCCGTCGACCCCAGGACCAACCAGGTCGTCGTCACCGCCGACCGCACGGTCACGGGCGCCGCCCTGCAGCGGCTTCAGACCGTCGTCGCCGGGCTCGGCGACAAGGCCAGGATCAAACGGACCTCCGCCACCCTGCGCCCCTACGTCGCCGGCGGCGACGCCATCTGGGGCAGCGGGGTGCGCTGTTCCCTCGGCTTCAACGTCACCAAGTCCGGCAAGCCCTACTTCCTCACCGCCGGACACTGCGGCAACGCCTCGTCGAGCTGGTCCGCCTCCCAGGGCGGCTCCCGCGTCGGCACCACGGAGACCTCCTCCTTCCCCGGCCACGACTACGCGCTCGTGCGCTACGCCTCCGGCGCCTCCCACCCGAGCGCGGTGGACCTCTACGACGGCGGCTCGCAGAACATCAGCCGCGCCGCCGAAGCCACCGTCGGCGAGCAGGTGCAGCGCAGCGGCAGCACCACCCAGGTCCACGGCGGCGAGGTCACCGGCCTCGACGCGACCGTCAACTACGAGGAGGGCACGGTCGAGGGCCTGATCGACACCACGGTCTGCGCCGAGCCGGGCGACAGCGGCGGCGCCCTCTTCGACGGCGACGCGGCCCTGGGCCTCACCTCCGGCGGCAGCGGCGACTGCTCCTCCGGCGGGGAGACGTTCTTCCAGCCGGTGCCCGCCGCCCTCCAGGCGGTCGGCGCCCAGATCCCCTGACCACCCCCGGGCACCTCCCCCACGGTGCCACGGCCCCCGGGCCCCTCCACGGCCCCCGGGCCCCTCCACGGCCCGGGGGCCCCCTTCCGCCCCGGTCCTCTCCCGCGCGCCGTCGCGCGGGGCTGCTAGGGGGTGTCCGATGGGTCGGTGCGGGTCCTGCGGTGTCCGGTGCGGTAGATCGCAAGGCGGAGCATCTGCCTCGGACCGGGCGTCCTCGGCTGATGCGACAACGCAGCGAGGTGCCGTGCCGGACACCGCAGGGCCCGTGCTGACCCATCGGACACCCCCTAGGCCGACGGCTGCGCCGGCACCGCCGCGTCGTCGTCGCTCGCGGTGAGCGTCCAACTGGCCAGCAGCCGAAGCGACTCGGCGGACGCCGAGCCGGGCTCGGCGTGGTAAGTGATCAGCTGCTGGTCCTGGTCGGCCGGCAGGACCAGCGTCTCGTAGGACAGCGTCAGCGGGCCCACCAGGGGATGGTGCAGCTCCTTCACCCCGAAGCCCTTGCCCCGCACCCGGTGGGCGGCCCACAGCGTACGGAACTCCTCGCTCTTGACCGACAGTTCGCCGACGAGCGCCGCCAGGCGGGCGTCGTCGGGATGGCAGCCGGCGTAGAGCCGCAGACAGGCGACGACGTCGTCCGCCTTGCGCTCCCATTCGGTGTACAGCGACCGGGAGGCCGGGTTGAGGAAGATCTGCCAGGCTATGTTGCGCTGCTGCGGCGGCATGGAGGGGAAGTCGCCCAGCAGGGCACAGGCGAGCCGGTTCCAGGCGATGACGTCCATGCGGTGGCCGAGGACGTAGGCCGGGACGCTGTCCATGGCGTCCATCAGGTGCTGCACCGAGGGACGCACCCGCTGCGGACGGGCCGCCGCCCCCGCCTTCCTCGCGCGCGGGCGGGCCAGGTGCGTCAGGTGGTCCCGCTCGGTCCCGCTCAGCCGCAGCGCGTCCGCTATCGCGCCGAGCACGGAAGCGGAGACGTTCTGCCCGCGGCCCTGTTCCAGGCGCGTGTAGTAGGCGGCGCTGACGCCCGCCAGCTGCGCCAGCTCCTCGCGCCGCAGCCCCGGTACCCGCCGGCGGCCCCCGTGCGCGGTCAGGCCCACGTCCTCGGGCCGGAGCCGGGCGCGGCGGGAGCGGAGGAACTCGGTGAGCTCGGTGCGCTGATCCATGCACACCAGTATGCGTGCGGGGCGAGGACACAAGGTGGTCCTGCCGGTGGTAGGCACGGCGAGCCTACGTTCAAGGGGGACCTGGCTGGCCGGTACGGGCTCCGGCACGATCGACGCATGACGCACAACACTGTCGCCGCGTACGCCGCGCCCGCACCGAAGGCCCCCCTGGAGAGGACGGAGATCCCCCGCCGCGAGCTGGGTGCGCACGACATCCTGATCGACATCAAGTTCGCCGGCATCTGCCACTCCGACATCCACACCGCCCGGGCCGAGTGGGGCGAGGGCGGTCACTTCCCGATCGTTCCCGGCCACGAGATAGCGGGCGTGGTCGCCGAGGTCGGCCCCGGCGTCACCCGCTACGCCCCCGGCGACCGCGTCGGCGTCGGCTGCTTCGTCGACTCCTGCCGGGAGTGCGACAACTGCCGTGCCGGTCTCCAGCAGTACTGCACCGGCGAGCTCGGCATGGTCGGCACCTACAACGCGACCGGCCGCGACGGACAGGTCACCCAGGGCGGCTACTCCACGCACATCGTCGTCGACGAGAACTACGCCCTGCGCGTCCCCGACGGCATTCCGCTCGACGCCGCAGCCCCGCTGCTGTGCGCGGGCATCACCCTCTACTCCCCGCTCGCCCACTGGCAGGCCGGCCCCGGCAAGAAGGTCGCCGTCGTCGGCCTCGGCGGCCTGGGCCACATGGGTGTGAAGCTCGCGCACGCCATGGGCGCCGAGGTCACCGTCCTCAGCCAGTCGCTGCGCAAGAAGGACGACGGCCTGCGGCTGGGCGCGGACCACTACCACGCCACCTCCGACCCGGCGATCTTCGAGGAGCTTGCCGGCACCTTCGACCTGATCCTCAACACCGTCTCCGCCGACCTCGACCTGGACGCCTACCTGGGCCTGCTGCGGACCGGCGGCACCCTCGTCCAGCTGGGCGCCCCGGAGAACCCCTTGTCGGTCTCCCCGTTCGCCTTGATCGCGGCGCGCAAGTCGTTCGCCGGATCGATGATCGGCGGCATCCGGGAGACCCAGGAGATGCTGGACTTCTGCGGCGAGCACGGCATCGCCTCGGAGATCGAGCTGATCCGCGCCGACCAGATCAACGAGGCATACGAGCGCGTGCTGGCCAGCGACGTCCGCTACCGCTTCGTCATCGACACCGCGACGATCTGACGTCCGACCGCGTGCGCCGGCGGCCGGCCCCGGCGGGGGCCGGCCGTCGTGTCATTCCCGGCCGCCCGGCGGGCCGCCGCGCTCCTCCTCGTCCAGCTCCCGCATGCGCCTGCGGACGGCAGCGCGCAGATCGGGACCGCCGGGGCCTCCGCGCGTGTCGTCCGCGCCGGCGTCGGCCGGGGGAGCGGCGGGCGTCCCGCCGCCGGCGCCGGCCGGCCGTCCGGCCCGCAGACGCTCGATCACCCGGTGCAGCTGCTGCGCGCGGGCCTTGCTCTTGTCGGTGTCGTCGCCCATGACGGACCCCTCCTTCGCGGCCGGGCCGTGCGGGGTGCCGGCCCCGCCCTCAGCCATTGTCCCGCGATCCGCCCTCCCACGTGCCCTCGGTGGCGCCGCCGGCCTGGATGTTCTGGATCCGCTCCCGCCAGCCGGAGGCCCGGGAGCTGGTGGACTCCTTGACCCGGGCCGTCAGGCTCCGGGCGGCCGAGAAGCGGTCCGACCGGGGACCCTCGCTGGCGATCCGCTGAGCGGTCTTCGTCCGGGCGTCGATGGCGGCGCGCAGACTGCCCGCGCGTGCCGTCAGCTTTCCGAGGTCACGGAACTGGGGCTTGTCGGTGCCGAACCAGACCTGCTGCCACCAATGGTCGCTGACGGGGTCGTGCCAGCTGATGTAGCCGCCGGGCAGGATCTGCCGGGGTCCCGGCAGGTGCCCGCCGAAGCTGTAGCGGACGCTCGGCGCGCTGACGGGGTCGTAGAAGTTCGGGGTGAAGAAGTCCGACACCAGCAGCCCGTTGATGGTGTAGCCGTACTGGGGGGCCTCCGGGGGGTCGGCCACCTCGACCAGGAACTCCACGACCCCCTGGCCGTCCTTCGGCGACTGGCCCGCCACCAGCCGGTTGCCCCACGGGTCGCCGAGCATCTCCAGCATCTCGTGGCTGGCGGTCAGCGACCAGCTGTCGCTGTACTCGATGAGGGAGAACGGCTGGCCGTTCTTGTCCATGTGCACGCCCGCGGCGCCCTCCATCCCGATGTCGTCCCGGACGATCATGGGCCAGTATCCGACGGGAACGTCCTCGAGCTTGTCGAAGGCGTCGACCGTGGCGTGCACCCCCCACAGGGGCGCGAAGTCCCGCGTGGCCTGCTTCTGCAGAGCGGCGGCGACACGGGTGAGCTGGGAGGGCGAAATCTGTTGCGTCTCGGAGACCAGGGCGAGTTGCGTGACGAGCATGTGGTGTCCGTTCTTGTCGAAGGCACGCGGAGTCGGCGCAGGGCGGGTCCGGCAGGCCCGCACGGAGGCGGAGGATCCCCGCGGGGGAACATCCCGTGGTCGGGGCACGCTGTCACCGCCCGCCACCCATGACCGCTCGCATGGAGTAGGAGCCGGGCCCCGGGCCCGGCGGGTCAGTGCTCCCCGGCCAGACCGAGCCGCCCGGCCACGCGCGCGTGCACCCGCCCAAGCCACGGGGGGACCCACCAGTTGAGGCGCCCCGCGAGCACCAGATAGGCCGGCACCAGCACACCCCGCACCAGCACCGCGTCCACCAGGACGGCCGTCGCCAGGCCGGTGCCCAGCAGCTTCAGCACGCTCACCCCCGACGTGGCGAGCGCACCCGTGACCACGGCCACTGCGAGCGCCCCCGTCGTCACCAGCCGCCCCGTCCGCGCCACGCCCTCCACGACGGCCCGCCGGTTGTCGCCCGTCAGCAGATAGCCCTCGCGGACACGGGAGAGCAGGAAGATCTCGTAGTCGATCGCCAGCCCGAAGGCGATGACGAACATCAGCGGCGGAACCGTCACGTCCAGCGTGCCGGTGACCGTGAAGTCGCCCACGAGGCGGCGCAGATGCCCCTCCTGGAAGACGTACACCATCGCCCCGAAGCTCGCCCCCAGGCTCAGCGCCCCGATGACCAGCGCCTTCACCGGCAGCAGCAGGCTCCCGGTCAGCAGGAACAGCATCGCCCACGTCGTGACCCCGGCCACGGCCGCCGCGAGCGGCAGCCGCGCCCGGACCGCCGCCCGGGTGTCGAGCAGAAACGCCGCACGCCCCGTCACCAGCCGCTCGCCGCCCGGCCCGGGCAACGCCCGCAGCCGCTCCACCAGCCGCTGCGCGGCGGCCGACTGCGGCTCCCGAGGGCCGCCCACCCGCAACACCGCACCCCGCACCGCACCGACCCGCCCGGCCGGCCGCGCCCAGTCCACCCGGCCTGCCGACGGCAGGGCCGCCACCCGCCGCCCGTAGGCGCGCAGCGCCGCGCCGTCCCGGACGGGATCCGCCTCCGGCAGGACGACCGTCAGCCCCTGGCCGGCCGGGGCGGCGAAGCCCGCGCGGATCTCCTCCGCGGTCCGGTGCGCCTCCGCCGACGCCGGCAGTACGCGCTCGTCCGGCAGCCCGAAGCGCACGTGCCCGAAGGGCGCGGCCAGCAACAGCAGCGCCACCGCGCACCCGCCGCCGTAGCACAGCGGCCGCTTGGTGACCGCCCGCGCGATCGTGCGCCACACCGGGCTGTCCGGCCTGGCCTCGCGGGCCGGGCGCCGTCGCCGCAGGAGGGCCAGCGGATCGCCGCGGTCCACGCGCGTGCCCAGCAGCGTCAGGAGCGGCGGTACGAGCACGGTGGCCGCGGCCGCCGCGAACAGCGCGACCCCCATGCCCGCGCACGCCATGGACCTCAGGAACGGCAGCGGCAGAACCAGCAGCGCCGACATCGACAGGGCCACCGCGGCCGCCGACACGGCCACGGTGCGTCCCGCCCGCTGTGCCGTGCGCCGCACGGCGTTTGCCACCGGGCCGCCGGCGCGCAGCTCCTCCCGGAAGCGGGTGACCAGGAACAGCCCGTAGTCCACGCCGAGTCCGAAGCCCAGAGCGGTGGTGAGGTTCATCGCGAAGACCGACACCGGCATGAGGGTGGTGAGCAGCCGCAGCAGCGCGGCCGTTCCGACGACCGAGACCGCCCCGATCGCCAGGGGCACCAGCGCGGCCACCAGCGACCGCAGGGCGATCACCAGCAGCAGGAGGGTGACGGGAGCGGCCACCAGCTCCGCCCGCACCAGGTCCGCCTCGGAGGCCCGGCGGGCCTCCACGCTGACCCAGGAGGGACCGGTGGCCGCGACGTCGAGCACGCCGTGTCCGCCGGTGAGGCGGGGCACCAGGGTGTCGGCGGTGCGGGCCGCGTCCCGGTCGGCGCCTTCGAGGTCGGCCGCCACCACGGCGGCGGAGCCGTCGGCGGAACGCAGCGCCGGGTCCGGGGCCGTCCAGTACGAGCGCACGCTCGCCACCCCGCGCGCGTGCTCCAGCCGTTCGGTGAGCCGCAGCCCCGCCTCGCGCGCCCGGGCCGAGTCCACGCCGCCCCTGGCCCGTACGAGCAGGACGACGTCGGGGTTGCCCGCCCCGAAGCGGTCGGCCAGGAGGGCGGCAGCGCGGGCCGACTCGGTGCCGGTGGCGGTGTAGCCGCCGTTGGCGAGCCGCTCGGAGGTTCCGGCGCCCGCCAGCGCGAGCAGCAACGTCACCGCGGCCGAGGCCGCGGGGACCAGCCAGGGTCGCAGCCTCCGGAGCGCCTCGCCCGCACGGTTCGCCGCCCCGGCGTCCGCGGGCGCGAGGGCGGGCGCCGGGGTCTCGACGTCGGCGGGGGAGCTCACGCGGTCCGGAAGAAGAGGACGGCGTTCTGCCCGCCGAAGCCGAAGGCGTTGCTGATCGCACCTTCCATGCGGTGCCGCCGGGGCACCTTGGTGACCACGTCCAGGTCCATCCCGTCGTCGAGGCGGCCGAGGTTGGCGGTGGGGGGAATGAGCTGCCGCTCCAGCGAGAGCACGGTGCACGCCGCGTCGACGGCGCCGGCCGCCCCCAGCGAGTGGCCGATGGCGCCCTTGAGGGAGGTCACCGGCGGCGCACTGCGGAACACGCCGCGGAGCACGTCGGCCTCCACCCGGTCGTTGAGGGGCGTGGATGTGCCGTGCGCGTTGACGTGGTGCACGTCCGACACGCCGGCCCCGGCGTCCGAGAGCGCCGCCACCAGCGCGCGGCGGGCCCCGGAGCCGTCCGGGTCGGGCCGGGTGGCGTGGTACCCGTCGCTGGACGCGCCGTAGCCGGACAGCAGGCCCCGGACGCGCGCGCCGCGGGCCCGCGCGGAGTCCGGCCGCTCCAGGACGAGCACGGCGGCGCCCTCGCTCAGGACGAAGCCGTCGCGGTCCGCGTCGAACGGCCGTGAGGCCCCGGCGGGGTCGTGACGGCGCCGGGACAGGGCCTGCATGCGGTGGAAGGTGGCGGATCCCATGGGGACGCGGGCGCAGTCGGTGCCGCCGGCGAGCGCGATGTCGCAGGCCCCCGAGCGCAGCAGGTCGCGGGCGACGCCGATCGCCGTGGCCCCCGAGGCGCAGGCGGTGGACGTCGTCAGGCACGGCCCCAGGGCCCGCAGGTCCGTGGACACCTCGCCGGCCACCATGTTGGGCAGGGAGCGCAGCAGCGCGGTCGGCGAGATGGCGTCGACGCGGCCTTCGGCGAGGTGCCGGTACTCCGCGGGCCACCGGTCGCCGCCGTTGCTGGCGCTGCCGATGACGATCGCCACGCGGGGACCGTCCCAGGCGGCCGTGTCCAGCGCGGCGTCGGCGACCGCCTCGCGCGCGGCGACCATGGCCAGCTGGATGAACCGGTCGTTGCGCCAGGTGATCCGCCTGCCCAGCAGCGCGCCGCCGTCGAAACCGGGGACCTTGCAGGAGAAGTCGACCGGCAGCCCGGCCAGGTCCTCGTCGTGCGCGCCGAGGCCGGTACCGGTCAGCAGCCCCGCCCAGGTCGCCTCCCGGCCGATGCCCGCCGGGGTCACCAAGCCGATGCCGGTGACGGCGACCTCCCGGACGGTCACGGCGTGGGCACGGTCAGCGCGGCGGGCCCGGCCGCTCCGGCGTCGTGCCCCGCGGCGGCCTCCGCCGGGCCGGCGCGGCCCGCCAGCAGCCGCTCGACGTGCGCGGCCGCCTCGCCGAGCGTCTCGCCCCGGAGCTCCTGGTCCAGGGTCATCCGCAGGTGGTCCTCGAGCAGGGTGACCATTTCGGCCTGGGCGAGGGAGTCGATCTCGAGCTGTTCGTAGGTGGCGTCCGGGGTGATCTCCTCCTCGGGAACGCCGAAGTACTCGGTGAGCAGACGAGCCATCAGGTCGTAGACGGGTTCCATCGATCGTTCTCCTCGATCGGGGCCGGACCGGACAACAGGCATATCGCTCATCCAGTGACATAGCACTTTAGTGACATGGCACTTTTTTCCGGTTGTGTCCTTCGGAGCAGCGTCCCCCGGCCTCTGGCCGCCCCTCCGCAGACACGCGCGCCGGCGGGAGCCCTGTCACCCGGACTGCGCACTGCGCCGCGGCCGCCCCGGACGGGCGGGTCCCGTGGCGGAACCCGCCGGGATAACCCTGGGCGCCACCCCCGCCGACGGTGGCATGCTGTGGGCGTGAACGGACCCGAGATCCAGCTGACCTTCGCCCCTGAGCTGCGGCTTTTCCTCTCCGCCGACCGCCGCCGGCCCGGTGCCGCCGTGATCACGGACGGTGTCTCCACGCTGGGGCACGTCGTGGAGTCCCTCGGCGTCCCGCTCACGGAGGTCGGCCGGCTGTGCGTCGACGGCCGGCCGGTGCCCGTCTCCCACGTCCCCGCGGCCGGGGAGAGCGTGGAGGTGGAGGCCGTCACCCGCCCCCAGGAGGTGCCGGGTGCTCCCCTGCGGTTCCTGCTCGACGTGCACCTCGGCACCCTCGCCCGACGGCTGCGGCTGCTGGGCGTGGACGCGGCGTACGAGAGCGAGGACCTCGGCGACCCGGCACTGGCCGCGCTCTCGGCGGCCGAACAGCGGGTGCTGCTCTCACGGGACCGGGGGCTGCTGCGCCGACGGGAGATCTGGGCGGGCGGGTACGTCTACAGCGACCGGCCCGACGAGCAGCTGCGGGACGTCCTGAGCCGCTTCGCCCCCCGCCTCGCGCCCTGGTCGCGCTGCACCGCCTGCAACGGCCCGCTCCAGGACGCCGACAAGGACGCGGTCCGCGAACACCTGGAGCACGGCACGCGCCGTACGTACGACGTCTTCGCGCAGTGCGCCGCCTGCGGGCGGGTGTACTGGCGGGGCGCCCACCACGCACGGCTGCAGGCCATCGTCGAGAGCGCCGTGAGCGAGTTCGGGGCCGCGGCCGTCTGAGGCCGTCGCGGGGCGGCGCCCGGCCGGAGCGGGGCGCCGCCGGGGGTCTCCGGTGTCGCATTCCGGCCGCCGGGTGCACGCTGGAGGGGTACCGCAGGAGGTGACCCCATGCAGACGATCGTTGGATGGCACGTCGAGGTCGAATTCGAAGAGGTCGATAAGCGGACGCGCGCGGCCTGCATGCTGAGGCTCCAGGACGGGACGGAGCTCCGGGCCCGCGGCCACGCCACCCGGCACCCGGACGACCCCGAGCAGCAGCGGGTCGGCGAGGAACTCGCGGCGGCCAGGGCGCTGAACGAGCTCTCCCGGGAACTGCTGAAGAAGGCGGGGCACGACATCGAAGAGGCCACGCACGTCGAGGCCCATCCGTCGATGTGACCCAGGCGGGTGCCGCGGTGTGCGGGCGACCGGGGCCGGGCCCTGCGCCTGTCGGGCGCCGGGTGCGCGGGTGACCGGGTGGGCGTGTGAGCGCCGGCTGGACGGGGCGGCGCCGGTGTGGCGTCGCATGGGCTGAGGGTGAAGCCGGTGAGGGGAAGGCGTTGCGCGCACGCTGGCGGGGGCGTCAACTTTCGTCGGGCGGCAACGCGACCTTCGGTGAATGTGCCGGACGGGCGGCTGTGCCTATGGTGCCGGGGTGGATGCGACAGCGTGGGCCCGTGACCTCCGGCGACGGCTGACCGACCCGGGGGAGTGGTCCCGGCGCCGGGTGGCCGGCGAGTGCCTGCTGGCCGCCGGGCTGGCGCTGCTCGCCGGGTGGGCGGAGAGCGGGGTCGGGCAGGGCTGGGCCCTCGCGGTGCCGGTGGCGTTCGCCGTCGCGGTGCTGGCCCTGGTGCGGCGCGCCCTGCCGACGACGGCGCTGCTCGCCGGCGCCGTGCTGTCCGGCGGTACGGAGAACGGGGCCGGCCTGCTGCTCCTGGCCGTGCTCGGCTGGTCGGCCGGGCGCAGGATCGACGGTGTCCTGCGGGCCCTGGCGGCCTTCTGCGTCTCCTTCGTGGTCTATGTGGCGCTGGGGCTCTGGCAGGCGGAGCAGACACCGGGGCTGGCGGTCCTCTTCTACAGCCTCTTCTTCCTGGTGTCCGTGGTCGTCCCGGGCCTGACCAGTCGCTACTGGACCCAGCGGCGGACACTGCTGCACACCCTCCAGCAGCGCAACGCGCAACTGCTGCGCGAGCGTCAGATGGTCGCGGGGCAGGCCCGGATGCGTGAGCGGCAGCGCATCGCCCAGGACATGCACGACAGCCTCGGCCATCAGCTGGCGCTCATCGCGGTGCAGACCGGTGCCCTGGAGGTGGACCGGACGCTGACCGGGCGGCAGCGCGAGGCGGTCGGGGTGCTGCGGGAGGCGTCCGTGGCCGCGATGCACGAGCTGCGCGAGGTGGTCGGCATCCTCAAGGACGGCACCCCGGACGAGGACCAGGCCGGGTCGAGGGTGGTGTCCGGCATCGGCGGACTCGTCGACGCGGCGGTGGCGGCCGGCATGAAGGTGAGCCTCGAACGGTCGGGGGAGCCGCGCGCGCTGGCGCCGGCCGCCGACCACGCCGGCTACCGCGTCGCCCAGGAGGGGCTGACCAACGCCGCCAAGCACGCGCCCGGTGCGTCCATCGCCGTGAGCCTGCGCTATGAGCCGGACTCGCTGCTGGTGGAGGTCGCGAACGGGCCCGTGCCGGAGGGCGTCGGGGCCCAGCCGCCCGACGCGGTGAGCGGCGGGCAGGGCCTGACGGGGCTGCGCGAGCGGGCCCGGCTGATCGGCGGCATGGTCTTCAGCGGACCCGCCCGGGGCGGAGGCTTCCGGCTCGCGGCAGTCATCCCCTATGACTCGGCGGAGGCCAGGGAGGCGCGGGTGCCGGCCTCCGGGGAGGCGACCTTCGTCGACGGTACGGACGACTTCTGGCAGCAGCCGGGGGCGAGGACTCCAGGAGACGGTGGACCGGTCATCGACCGGCTCGATCCGCGCGAGGAGTTCAAGGACATCGTGAGCACGAAGAAGAACAACGGTTGTCTGATCGGCTGTGGAGTCGTCCTCCTGATCGTGGCGGGCCTGGTGGCGGCGGCCCTGTTCGGGGCGGGCAAGCTCATGGAGGAGGCCGACAAGGGAATGATCGACCCCAGTGACTACGCGTCGGTCCACGTCGGCGACCCGGAGCGGCAGGTGCGGGACAGGCTGCCCTCGGGCAGTTCCTTCCTCACCTCCGACGTGCGGGGCAAGATACCGGCCGAGCCGGCCGGGGCGAGCTGCCTGGCCCTGTTGTCGAGCGACACCTCGCGGGGCCTGACCACCGATACCGTGTACCGCTTCTGCTTCAAGGACGGGAAGCTGTCGGAGAAGCGTGAGTTCCACGTCAAGAGCTAGGCAAGGTCAGGGGGGCCTTCGAGACCCCCTGGCGAGCAGCGACCCTCCCAGGAGTTGACCAGGTGATCCGCGTCCTCATCGCCGACGACGAGCCCCTCATCCGCGCCGGCATCCGGATGATCCTCACCTCGGCGGACGACATCGAGGTCGTGGCGGAGGCGGCGAACGGGCGCGAGGCGGTCGACCTCGCGCGCAAGCACCGGGTCGACGTCGCGCTGCTCGACATCCAGATGCCCGTCCTGGACGGGCTGACGACCCTCGCCGAGCTGGGGCGCACGGCCCCCGGCCTGCGGACGCTGATCCTCACCACCTTCGGAGAGCGGGAGAACGTCCTACGGGCCCTGAGGGAGGGAGGCGCCGGCTTCCTGCTCAAGGACTCGGCGCCGGCGGAGCTGATCGGCGCCGTCCGGGCGGCCGCCCAGGGGGACGCCTATCTCTCGCCGGCCGCCACCCGGCACGTGGTGGAATCCCTCGCCGCCGGAGCGGGGCCCTCCCGCGGAGAGGAGGCGCAGCGACGGCTGGCGGCGCTCAGCGAACGCGAACGCGAAGTGCTGGCCCTGCTCGGTGAGGGCCTGTCCAATGCTGAAACCGGCCGACGGCTGCATATGAGCGAGGCCACGGTGAAGACGTATGTAAGCCGCATTCTTGCCAAGCTGGAATGCGAGAACAGGGTGCAGGCGGCGCTGCTGGCGCGTGACGCAGGACTGGGGGTATGACGGGGCCGGAGGGGCAGAAAGAAAGGTTTCCAGCCACCTGCGCCTGACATGTGGTCAGTGATGTGGTGAATTTGCGATATCTTCTATGGCGTTCCCTCGTGACCGCGCGTCAGCTCCGATGCCGCGGAACGACGCTGGGAGAGCGGTATACGCCTCTCACGGAACACTCACAGGCACATGGCGGGCGCACCGATCGAACCCCGCCATGCATTGCCGTGCCGCACAGAGTCCCGCACTTCCCGTATTCACCTAGGCAAAGGCCGCATGCCCGTCCATCAGCTATCGGATCTCATTCGTTATAGCCGCCATAACTCTCCCTTTTACTCGGCGCTCTACGCGCATCTGCCTCCGGAGGCCGACCGGCTCGCCGACCTTCCCGTCGTCGACCAGGACGCCTTCTGGAAGGCCAACACCCTCCACGGCAACCGCGTCCTGACCGGGCCCCTCGCCGAAGCGGTCGTCTACAAGACCGGCGGAACCACCGGGGCGCCGAAGTTCTCCTGCTACACCCGGGAGGAATGGCGGGAGTTCGTCACCGCCTTCGGCCAGGGGCTCGTCGAAGCGGGCCTGCGCCCCGGCCACCGGGTGGCGGACCTGTTCTACGCGGGCGAGCTCTACGCCAGCTTCCTCTTCGTCCTGGACTCGCTCGCCCACGCCCCCGTCGACAACGTGCGCCTTCCCATCGGCGGCGGGGCACCCCTGGAGACCACCGTCCCCACGCTGGAGGACTTCGCCGCCGAGGTCGTCGCGGGCACCCCGACCACCCTGTGCCGGCTCGCCGAGCACGTGATCGCGACGGGACGTCAGCTTCCCTCGGTCGAGCTGTTGTTCTTCGGCGGCGAGGCGCTCTTCGACGACCAGCGCCGTCTGCTCGCCGCCGCCTTCCCGCACGCCGAAGCGCGGTCCCTCGGCTACGCCAGCGTCGACGCCGGCCTCCTCGGCCGCCCCGTACCGGGCCCCGACCCCCGTGTGCACCGCGCCTTCACCCCGCACACCGTCGTCGAGATCCTCGACGAGACGACCGGCGAGGTCATCGACGAGCCCGGCCGCCCCGGCCGCGTCGTGGTGACCCAGCTCTACCGCAAGCTCATGCCCGTCATCCGCTACCCCGCCGGCGACCGTGCCGAATGGGCCGACCCCGAGGCCGGGCACTTCCGCATCCTCGGCCGCGCCGAGGAAGGCGTGCGGGTGGGCCCCGTGTCCCTGTACTCCCAGGACGCCCTCGACGCCGTCGCCGAGGCCGACACCGAAGGCCGCATCACCGGCACCCAGCTCGTGGTGCGCCGCTGGGACGGCCGCGACGGGCTCGTGCTGCGCCTGGCCACCGCCCCCGGCGACGACGACCCGGCCGGCCTGGAGGTCCTCGCCAAGGCGGTCGTCACCGAGCTGGACGAAGCCCGGCCGCTGTACCCCGACAGCGTGCGCGCCGGCCACGTCCACCCGCTCGCCGTCGAGTGGGCCCGCCACGGCGACCTGGTCGTCAACCCCCGCTCCGGCAAGCTCGTCCGCGTCATCGACGAGAGGCCGACCGCATGAGTTCCCCCACCACCCCGGCGCGCCGCCTGCCGCTCGTCCTGCGCAACCGCGTCTTCGGCACGGTCTGGTTGGGCCAGGTCCTCACCCAGGCCGCGGTACGGATGTTCCAGGTCGGCGTCTCCTGGTGGCTGGTCGCCTACGCCGTCGACGGCGGCCGCGGCCTGGCCTCCGGGCTGTTCATGGCCGTCAGCACCCTGCCGGCCGTGGCCCTGGCGCCCGTCGTCGCCCGGACCGTCGCCCGCGTCAACCACCGCACGGTGCTGCGGGCCGCCGCCGGCACCGCGGCCGCGGCCGCCACGGCGCTGGCCGCCTGGGCGTACGCGAGCGACCTGCCGCTCGCCGCCGCCTACGCGGCCACGCTGGCGCTGGCCGGGTGCCAGGCGTTCTTCGACCCCTGCCTGACCACCTCCGTGCCCGAACTCGTCGACGACGAGGACATCGAGGCCGCGACCGGCTTCGAGCTGTCCACCCAGTCCCTGGCGAGCCTGGGCGGTGCCCTGCTCGGCGCGTTGATCGTCGACGGCGCCGGGATCGCCGGCCTGGCCGTCGGCTGCGCCTCGGCCTACCTGGCGGCCGCGCTGCTCCTCGCGACCGTCCGCTTCCGCTCGCAGGCCGCACCGGACGCGGCCGGCGAGGACGGCTCGGGGACGCCGCCCCGGCGGACGCTCCGTCAGATCCTGGCCGGCCTGCCCTTCGTCCGCCGCATCCTGATCTGCTTCACCGCCGCCAACCTCTTCACCACGGCCGTCTTCGTCGTCATCCCGCTCTACACCAAGTCGGTGCTGCACGACGGCGGCGGCACCGTCGCCCTGCTGGAGGCGTCGCTCGGCACGGGCACGCTCATCGGTTCGTTCACCGGTGCGCGGGTCCCCGGCCGCCCCACCGTGCTCGGCTCGTACCTGCTGGGCGCGATGGCCGTGGCCCTCGCGGTGCCCGGACTGGCCGCCGGACGGCCCGTGATGGCGGGCAGCCTGGTGGTGGCCGGCTGGTGCGTCGGCGTCATCGGGGTGCGCTTCGTGGCCCTGTTCCAGCGGCTCGTCCCCACGGCCGACAAGCCCGGCTTCTTCGCCGTCATGCAGGCCGTGCTGGGAGCGACCTTCCCCGTCGCCTCCCTGCTGTTCGGGCTGCTCGGCGACCACCTCTCGGCGCAGACCCTGTGCCTGGTCCAGGCGGCCGGGCTCCTGCCCGCGGCCCTCGCGCTGGCACTGCTGCGCACCGGGTCCGACAGCGCCGGCCCCGAGGAACAACCATCGGGCGCCGAACCGCTCGTGGCCACCGGAGGAGAGCGATGACCACCACCCTCGACCGCGCCACCCCGGCCGACATCGCCGACCTGCGCCAGCTCTACTACGCCGTCTACGGCCCGCACTACCCGACCGCCCTCGGCACCGACCCCGCAGAGATGTCCCGGCTGATCGCCGACCCGCACACCCTGTGGCTCGTGGCCCGCTGCACGCGCACCGGCGGCCTCGCCGGCTCGGCGGCCGTCCACGGCGAGCCCGGCAGCCGCATCGGCCGTCTCGAAGGCCTCGCCGTGCACCCCGAGCACCGCGCCGGCGGGCTGGCCGGTGCCCTGACCGACGAACTGTGCCGGCGCACGCTCGGCGAAGGCCGCCTCGACTCCGTCTACGCCACCGTACGGACCGTCAGTGCCGGTCCCCAGCGCGTCGTCTCGCGCAACGGCTTCCGCCCCATGGGCGTCCTGCCCAACGCCGTCGACCTCAGCAGCCGTGAAAGCCTCGCACTCTACGCGCGTCACTCTCCCGGTGTGCTGGACCGCCGCGTCCCCGTCCCCGAGGTCCCCGCACCGCTCGTCCCGCTGCTGCGCACCGCGGAGCGCACCCTGGGCGTCGACTACGCCCACACCCGCGCCACCGCACCCCTCGCGGCGCCCGGCGCGCCCCCGGCGGGGCGGCTGGAGATGATCGAGGCACCCGGCTTCGTCCGCCGCCGCTTCCACGAGCGCTTCCCCGACGCCGGCCAGTGGTTCTACCCGCTGCACACGCCCAACGCGCTGCTGGTCGCCGACGACGGCCGCTTCGAGGTCTACGCCTACCTCAACCGCACCGGCCGCTACTGCGCCCTGGTCGCGGCCCACCCCGGCCCGGCCGCCGCCGCCGACTACCTGGAACCCATCACCCGCACCCTCACCCGGGCCGGCACGGGCTACGTCGAGGCGCTGCTGCCGCTCGCGCAGCACGGCCTGCTGTCCGCGTTCCTCGCCCAGGGCTTCATCCCCAGCGCCCTGTACCCGGCGATGCGCCCGGAGACCGACGGCGACGGCTTCCACGACTACGTGGTCATGACCCGCACCGCCGAACAGATCGACTTCCGCGGCGTGGTCGTCGACGCCCCGCTCCAGCCCTACCTGGACGCCTACGTGTCGGCCTGGGCCGCCACCTACCTGCCCACCCTCGAGGTCGCCCCATGAACCCGATCAACCCCCACCTCGCACCGGTCGACGTACCCGACCCGGCGGCGCTCGCCGCGGTCCAGGAACTGTGCGACCTGACCGACCCCTACGCCGGCGGGCCGGCCGTGGACGAGCTGTTCGCCGCGGCCATGGCCGAGTCCCACGCCTGGCACGCCGAACGCTCCCCGTTCTTCCGGAGCCTGTACGAGCGCACGTCCCCGGCCGAACCGTTCCGCGCGCCCCTGGTGCACGCCAACTTCTTCAAGCGCCACGAGGTGCTGTCCATACCCCGCGACGACGTCCATCTCCACCTGACCTCGTCCGGCACCACGGGCCAGAAGTCGCAGATGTTCTTCGACCAGTGGACCATCCGCTCCGCCCAGCGCATGGTGGCCCGCATCTTCGAACGCAACGGCTGGATCATCCCCGACCAGCCCGTCAACTACCTGCTCTACAGCTACGAGCCCGCCCGCGACCTGAAGCTGGGCACCTCGTTCACCGACAACTACCTGTGCGACTTCGCCCCGGCCCGCCAGGTCGAGTACGCCCTGCGCCACACCGGCAAGGGGCACGAGTTCGACCCCTTCGGCTGCGTCGCCGCCCTGCGCCGCTTCGAGCAGGACGACGCCCCCGTGCGCATCCTGGGCTTCCCCGCGTTCCTCTGGTTCACCCTGGAGCGCATGCGCGCCATGGGCCTGCCGCCCCTGCGGCTGCCCGAGGGCTCCCTGATCGTCCTGGGCGGCGGCTGGAAGGGCCACACCGACCAGCAGATCGGCAAGGACGAGCTGTACGCGCGCGTGACCGAGCAGCTGGGCATCCCCTCCGAGCGGATCCGTGACACCTTCGGTTCCGTCGAGCACTGCATCCCGTACATCGAGTGCGACCGCCACCGCCTCCACGCCCCGGTCTGGTCACGGGTGTTCATCCGCTCCACCCGCACCCTCGAACCCCTGCCGTACGGCGAGACCGGCTACCTGCACCTCGTCTCGCCCTACATCACCTCCGTACCGGCGCAGAGCGTCGTCATGGGCGACCTCGCCTCGCTGCACCCGGGCGAGGAGTGCGGGTGCGAGCTGAACACCCCCTGGTTCACCCTCCACGGCCGAGCCGGGGTGAGCCGCAACAAGAGCTGCGCGGTGGCCGCCGCCGAACTGATGAAGGGCATGTCGTGACGACCCCGACCGTGCAACACCACTACTGGCAGGGCGCGTTCATCGACGACGCGGAGGCGGAGCGCCGCCTCGCGGATCTGCCCGCCGCCGTGGAGGCGGCGCTGGCCGCGCCGCTGGAGACCGAGACGGTCCTCGCCGCCTGCGAACGGCTCGCGGCGGTCCTGGCCGACCCCGCCCACCCCACCCACCTCCGGCTGGCCGGGCACCTGCCCGAGGGCGAGGACGGCGCCCTCCTCACCGAACTGGCGGCCTTCCTCAGCCGCGCCGAGCTGACCCGCAAGCTCCGCCGCGAGCTCGGCGGCACCGCACCGCAGCGGCTGAACCGCCCCGACGCCAAGGAGACCGTCTACGAGGCCTGGGCGCCCGTCGGCATGGTCGCCCACATCGCCCCGGGCAACGCCGCCACCGTCGCACCCCTCAGCCTCGTGGAGGGCCTGCTGGCCGGCAACGTCAACGTCCTCAAGACCAGCGGCGGCGACACCCTCCTGGCCCAGCACCTGCTCGCCGAGCTCGCCGCGCTCGACCCCACGGGAGCCGTCGCCGAGCGCGTCATCGTGCTGCGCTTCTCCTCCTCCCGGCAGGACTGGCTGAGCCTGATGTGCGCGGCCGCCGACGCCGTCGCGGTCTGGGGCGGCGAGGCCGCCGTCGAGGGCGTGGCCGCCCACGTGCCGCCCGGCTGCCGCCTGGTGGAGTGGGGCCACAAGATCTCCTTCGCCTACCTCACCCGGGACGCCTGGCAGGACCCGGCCGCCCTGACCGCGCTGGCCCGCGACGTCTGCCTCCACGAGCAGCAGGCGTGCTCCAGCCCGCAGGTGGTCTACCTCGACACCGAGGACCGCGACGAGGTCCTCGCCTTCGCCGAGCGCTTCGCGGCCGTGCTGGCGGACGTGCCGCCCGCCGAGCGTGCGGACGCCCTCGACGCCGCCGAGGAGGCCGAGCTCACCACCACCGAGCTGATCGCCCGCCTTGAGGAACACCTGGACCTCACCCGCGTCATCACCGCCCCCGACGGCTCCTGGCGCGTCATGGCGGACACCCGGCCGGCCCTCACCGCCTCCCCGCTGCACCGCAGCGTGTGGGTCAAGCCCCTGCCCCGCAAGAGCGTTCTGCGCACGCTGCGCCCCATGCGCCGCTACCTGCAGACCGCGGGCATCGCCGGCAGCCGCGGCGACATCGCCGAGCTGTCCCGCCTCGCCCTGGCCGCCGGCGCCACGCGCGTCACCCCGCTCGGCGAGATGCTGGGCAGCTACCCCGGCGAGCCGCACGACGGCGTCTACGCCCTCCAGCGCTACAGCCGCCGCGTGGCCGTACGGGCCGACGAGCGCTTCGCCACCACCGCCTGCCTCGACGACCTCACCCGCCCCGCGTCCTTCCCGCCGCCGGCCGGACCGCTGCTCGACAAGGCCGCCGTCCAGGAGCTCAACGACTCCGTCGACCGCCGCGACGCCGAGCTGTACTTCCGCAGCGGCGGAAGCACCGGCACCCCCGCCCTGTCGCTGTTCACCTACGACGACTACGACACCCAGATGCACGCCGCCGCCCGCGGCCTGCTCGCCGCCGGCTACGACCCCGCCCGCGACCGCACCGCCAACCTCTTCTACTGCGGCGGCATGTACGGCGGGTTCATCAGCTTCTTCTCCATCCTGGAGCGGCTGGGCGGCGTCCAGATGCCGATGGCGGCCGGCACCGACCACCGCGCCACGGCCGAGGCCCTGGTCGCCTACGAGGTCGACACCCTCTTCGGCATGCCCTCCTACCTGTGGCAGCTCCTCCACGAGCAGGCGGACCTGCTGCGCTCGTACGGCGGCATCCGCAAGATCTTCTACGGGGGCGAGCACTTCACCGCCGAACAGCGCCGCACCCTCACCGAGACCTTCGGCATCGAGGTCATCCGCTCCATCACCTACGGCAGCACCGACCTCGGCCCGCTCGGCTACCAGTGCACCGAGTCCGCCGGCGGCGTCCACCACCTGCACGCCGACCTGCACACCCTGGAGATCCTCGACGTCGACGCCGACCGGCCCGTGCCCCCGGGCGAGACCGGCCGGCTGGTCTTCACCACCCACGCCCGCCGCGGCCAGAACCTCGGCCGGTACGTCATCGGCGACCTCGGCCGCGCCCTGCCCGGCCCCTGCGCCTGCGGCAGCCGCGCCCCGCGCTTCGAGCTCCTCGGCAGGCTCGGGGACGTGATGCGGGTGGCGACGTACTTCCTCAACTACCGGCGTTTCGTCGCCATCGCGGAGGAGACCTGCGGATACGTGGGAGAGACGCAGGTGCTGCTCGCGGCGGACGGCTCCCGTGAACGGCTCACCGTGCGCGTCGAGCGCACGGACACCACCCCGGAGCGGCTGCGCGCGGCCCTCCTCGCGGGATACCCCGAGCTGCGCTCGGCCGTCGACGAGCGGTTGCTGGACCTCGCCGTGGAGACGGCGGACCCGGCCGGCTTCGCTCGCACGGCGGCGAGCGGGAAGCTGCGGGCGGTGGTGGACAGCCGGCTGTAGACGACGGACGGGGCTGCCCGGCCCGAGGCGACCGGCGCGGTCCGGGCCGGGCAGCCGGGGGGTGCGAGCAGGGGGACGGCCCTGCCCGCACCCGAAGGGCGACGCGTGGGAAACGCGTCAATGTCCGCCTCACCTGGGGTGACGACAGCAGCCCCACGTACACCTACCTGAGTGTGCAGTCGGACCTGAGCACCAGGCTCATCTCCGACATCAAGGAGACGGACGGCTGACAGACGTCAGCGGCTCGTAACAGTCGTAGTTGTGCTGGGCGACGATCCTGCCGTCGCGGAACCGGAGGAACGTGGCGATGTGGGCCCGCAGCACGTGCCCGGCGGGCAGCTCACCCAGCGGCACGGCGAGGGTGCCGGACCAGGTGACCTCCAGCGCCACCTGGTCGCCCATGGCGACGGCGTTGACCACGTCGAAGTGCTGCCGGCAGAGCACCCTGCGGCCCTGCTCCGCGGCGGCGAGGATCTCCGGCAGTTCACGGACGACGCCGTCGGGGAAGAGGGCGTTCGGCAACTCCCGGTGGACCGCGTCCTCGTGGAAGAACCGGGCGAGTTCCTCGCCGGTCGCCCAGCGCGCCACCGCCTGGTGATAGCGCACGGCCGTCTCGATGTTGGGGTGCCGCTCGAGTTCCGACATGGGGCAACTCTAGGGGTGTCCGATGGCCCGTGCTGCCCCAACGGACACCCCCTGGCGGCGGCCCCCACCCCCACCGGCCGGGCGGAGGAACCCGGGCCGCCGTCGTCCCGACGGATCACGCCGAGCGGATGAGCTGGCTCTCCCAGGCCCAGGCCGCGATCTCGACGCGGTTGCGCAGCCCGAGCTTGGTCTGGACGCTCGCCACATGGCTCTTGACCGTGCTCAACGAGATGAACAGTTCGGCGGCGATCTCCTGGTTGGTCCGGCCCCTGGCGATGGCCTTGATGACCTCGATCTCCCGTTCGGAGAGCCGCTTCACGGGCCGGGTCGCCGTCTTCGACGGCTTCACCGGTGCCAGGTGCTGGAGGAGCCGTACCGTGATCGACGGGGAGATCAGCGCCTCCCCGGTGCTCGCGGCCCGGACGGCCTCGATGAGCAGGGTGGGCCCCGCGTCCTTCAGGATGAAGCCGACCGCACCGGAGCGCAGCGCCCCGTAGACGTATTCGTCCAGGTCGAAGGTGGTCACGATGACCACCTGCAGGGGGTTGACGACGCCCGGGCCCGCCAGCGCACGGGTGACCTCGATGCCGTCGAGGCGGGGCATCCGGATGTCGACGAGGCACACGTCGGGACGCAGGCGGCGGGCCAGGTCGACCGCCTCGGCCCCGTCGGCAGCCTCGGCAATCACGGTGATGTCGGGCTGGTCCTCCAGGATGAGGCGCAGACCGCTGCGCACGATCGCCTGGTCGTCGGCGATGAGGAGCTTGATGCTCACGGGCGCTCCCCGGCGGCGACGGGCAGGGTGGCGTGGATGGACCAGCCGGCCTCGGAGCCCGGACCGGCCCGCAGCGTGCCGCCGAGGGTCTCGACCCGTTCACGCATCCCGATCAGGCCGAACCCGCCGCGGTGCGGGTACCGGGCCGGGGCCGGCGGGGCGTCGTCGGTGATCTCGACCGTGATGCCGTCCGGGGCGTGCAGCACGTCGACGGTCGCCGTCCGCGCGTGCGGCGCGTGCCGGGCGATGTTGGTCAGCGCCTCCTGCACGATCCGGTAGACCGTGGTGGTGACCTCCGGCGACCACGCCGCCTTCTCCTCCGGCAGGTTGAGGCGGACGGCGGGACCGTGTCCGTGTCCCTCGAAGCGCCGGACCAGCTCGGTGAGCCCCTCGGGCCCCGGCGTCGTCCCCGCCCCGTCGTCGGTGTCCCGCAGCAGGCCGACCACGCGGCGCATGGCGGTCAGCGCGTCCGTACCGGCCTGCTCGATCCCGGTCAGCGTCTCGTCGAGGGCCTCCGGTCTGCTGCGGCTGACGATCTTGGCGGCCTGGGTCTGCAGGACGATGCCGGTGACGTGGTGCGCGACGATGTCGTGCAGCTCCCGGGCGAGCGCCAGGCGCTCCTCGCGTCGCACCGCCTCGGTGGCGGCGTGGCGGCGGTAGTCCAGCCACCGCAGCCACGCGCCGACGCCCAGCGCGACGGCCCAGCCCACCGCCCCGAGCTGGAACGGCCCCTGCCACACCCCGGACTCCGGGTCGATGCTCAGCCAGTCGACCGCCATGGCCGCGACGCCGCCGACCGCGACCGCCGCCGCCGCGCGCAGCGGCAGCGCCCGGACCGCGCTGCCGCCCAGCACCAGCAGGGCCAGCGCGGAGGCCGCACCGGGTTCACGGGGCAGGTCCGCGACCTTCGCGACCACACCCGCGCCCCCGGCGACGACGATGCCGACGACCGCCGCGCCCACCCGGTGCCGTTCGCGGACCAGGGCGGCCGCGCACACCACCAGGCTGACGCAGAAGCCGAACAGCCACTCGCGGTCCTCACGGGCGATCTGCCGGGCGAAGACGGCGAGCGTCACCGCGAAGGCCAGGCCGAGTCCGGTGTTCGCCAGCGTCCACAGCCGCACGGCCGGCCGGTTTCCAGTGTTCACACTCACGCCGTTCAGGCTACGGGACCGCCCAAGGCCCGCCGGAGTAGCCGAAAGTACGATCCGTTCACCACCCAACCGTGCTTTCGGCCGGTGCGACGGCCGGGCCGCGCACAGCACGCTGATCCCATGCTTACTTCGCACGCATCCAGCGTCCTCGCCGCCGAGTCGGGCGTCCACTACAGCCCGCTGTTCTACATCCTCTGCGGCGTCGTGGTCATCGCCTGCTTCATCGTCTTCTTCACGGTCGGCCGCTTCCTGCTGCGGCTCAAGGACCGCCGCTCGCGCGGCGGATCGTGATCCTGGTCGTCACCGGACACCGCGTCGGCTCGCCCCGGGCCGCTGCGGGACCACGCCGCCGGCCCGACCGGGCCGGGTCGGCGGAGCGGGGCCGATCCGACCAGCCGGGGTCCCGGTCACCAGGACCCCCGCAACCGACTCGAGGAAACACAATGACTCCGGTACTGGAAGCCCATGGGCTCGGCAAACGGTACGGCCGTCGCCAGGCCCTGACCGACTGCCACCTGAACATTCCGCAGGGACGCGTCGTCGGCCTGGTGGGGCCCAACGGCGCGGGCAAGTCGACGCTGCTCCAGCTTGCCTGCGGGCTCATCGCGCCGACCGAGGGCACGATCAGCGTGCTCGGTGCGCGCCCCGCCGCCGACGCGGCGCACCTGGCGAAGGTCGGCTTCGTCGCCCAGGACACGCCGGTGTACGCCGGGCTGTCCGTCGCGGAACACCTGCGGATGGGCGCCAAGCTCAACCCCTCCTGGGACGCGCCGCTGGCCAAGCGGCGGATCGCCCAGATCGGCCTGGACCCCCGGCAGAAGGCGGGCCGGCTCTCCGGCGGTCAGCGCGCCCAGCTCGCCCTGACGATCGCCGCCGCCAAGCGCCCGGAACTCCTGATCTTCGACGAGCCCGCCGCCGCGCTCGACCCGCTCGCCCGGCACGCGTTCCTGGAGAACCTGATGGAGTTCGTCGCCGACCTCGGCGCCAGCGCCATCCTGTCCTCCCACCTGCTCGGCGACGTCGAACGCGTCTGTGACTACCTGATCGTGCTGTCCGAGTCCCGCGTCCAGGTCGCCGGTACGGTGCAGGACCTGCTGGCCGCCCACTACCGGTTCACCGGCAGCCGCGGTGACTTCACCAGCCTGCCCCCCGGGGTCGAGGCCATCGAGACCGACAACACCCTGAGCGGGAGCGCCGTGATCGTGCGTGCGGACGGGCCGTTGCCGCCCGTCGGCTGGAACGTCGAGAAGATCGAGCTGGAAGAGCTGGTGCTGGCCTACATGACCCGGGCGAACTCCGGTTCCGTCCGTCCCGCTTCGATGGCTTCGGAGGCGCAGCGATGATCTGGCTCACCTGGCGCCAGTTCCGCACCCAGATCCTGGCCGCGCTGGCCGTGGTCGCCGTGATCGGGATCTATCTGGTGACGCTCGGCATGCAGATCCGGGACAAGCACGACAGCGTGCTCGACCAGTGCCGCAGCCACGGCAACTGCCCGAGCCTGCTGGCCTCGTTCACGGACCAGTTCCACGTCCAGGTCTCCATCCTGGGCTACCTCCTGATCGTCATCCCGGGCATCATCGGCATGTTCTGGGGCGCTCCCCTGATCACCCGCGAGCTGGAACTGGGCACCCACCGCCTGGTGTGGAACCAGAGCGTGACGCGCAAGCGCTGGCTGGCGGTCAAGCTCGGGTTCGTCGGCCTGTGCAGCATGGCCGTGACCGGCGCGCTCAGCCTGCTGCTGACGTGGGCGGCCGGCCCGTTCGACCAGGTCCAGGCGGACCGGTTCACGCCGATCCCGTTCGCCGCGCGCAACATCGTGCCGGTCGCCTACGCGGCCTTCGCCTTCGTGCTCGGGGTGACGCTGGGCCTGTTCATCCGCCGCACCCTGGCGGCCATGGCGGTGACGCTGGTGCTGTTCGGCGTGGTGCAGGTCGCCATGCCGAACATGATCCGGCCGAACCTCGTCACGCCCGTCAGCTCGACGGTCAAGCTCACGCCGACCGCGCTGGAATCCCTCAGCTTCCTCGGCCAGTACGGCGACATCGGCGGCCTGAAGGTGCCCAGCGGGGACTGGGTGGTGGAGACCAGCCCCATGCTCAACTCCGCCGGGAAGAACATCGGCCACACGGCCATGTACGCGAACTGCATCAACAACTCGGTCCAGTCCTCGATGCTCAAGTGCCTGGCGGACGCCGACCTGCACGTGGAGGTCAAGGAACAGCCCGCGAGCCGCTACTGGAAGTTCCAGTGGTACGAGGCCGGGTTGTTCGCCCTGGTCACGGCCGTGATGGCGGGACTGTCCTTCTGGCGGATCCGCGGCCGGCTCAACTGACGGTGCTTCCCCCCCCCGTCGGCCGACGGCCGACGGCGGGGGAGGCGGTTCCCCCGTACGACCACGGCCTTCCGGCCGGATGCGCGGCGTCAAGCCCGCACCCACCGGAAGGCCGTGGTCGTTCTCGCCGGGCTCCGTGCTCCGTGCTCCGTGCTCCGTGCTCCGGCCGCCGGCCGGCCCGGTCCCGCTAGCCGGCCGCCGCCGGGTTCGCCGCGGGCCTGCCGACCGGGCGGGGGTCGCCGTCGCCGTTCTGGCGGGCGAACTGGGTGCGGTAGAGCCGTGCGTAGTGACCGTCCGCGGCGAGCAGTTCCTCGTGGGTGCCGCGCTCGCCGATCCGGCCCGAATCGATCACCAGGATCTCGTCGGCCTCGCGGATGGTGGACAGGCGGTGGGCGATGACGAGCGAGGTGCGGTCGGCCAGCGCCGTCTTCAGCGCCTGCTGGATCGCCGCCTCCGAGGCGGAGTCGAGGTGCGCGGTGGCCTCGTCGAGGACGACGACGGGCGGGTTCTTGAGCAGCAGCCGGGCCAGGGCGAGCCGCTGCTTCTCACCGCCGGACAGCCGGTAGCCGCGATCGCCGACCACGGTGTCGAGGCCGTCGGGCAGCGCCGCGACCGTCTCGCCGATCAGCGCCGCGTCGCAGGCGTCGAGCAGGTCCCGCTCCGAGGCGTCCGGGCTGGCGTAGAGCAGGTTGGTGCGGATCGTGTCGTGGAAGAGGTGGACGTCCTGGGTGACGATGCCGACGGTCTGGTGCAGCGACTCCAGCGTCACGTCCCGTATGTCGTGGCCGTCGATCCGCACGACGCCGGAGACCGGGTCGTAGAGCCGGGGCACCAGGTGGGTGATGGTGGTCTTGCCGGCGCCCGACGGGCCGACCAGAGCGGTCATCTGCCCGGAACGGATGCGGAAGTTCAGGTCCCGCAGCACCATGGTGTCGCCGTCGCGTTCCGGAGTCGGCAGCGCGATCGACTCCAGGGAGGCGAGCGAGACCTCCCCGACGGCCGGGTACCGGAAGGAGACCTGGTCGAACTCGACCTCGGGCGCACGGCTCCGGCCGTCGCCGGCCGCGCCGGCGGCGGCCGGCAGGGCGCGGGCGCCGGGCCGCTCGATGATCAGCGGTTCGAGGTCAAGGATCTCGAAGACCCGGTCGAAGCTGACAAGTGCCGTCATGAAGTCCATCTGGATGTTGGACAGTTGGTTGATGGGACCGTAGAGCCGGGCGAGCAGTGTCACCATGGCGACGAGCGTGCCGATCTGGAGCGTGCCGTGGACGACCAGGCTCCCGCCCAGACCGTAGATCATGGCGGTCATCAAGGAGGCGAGCAGGGTCGCCAGCACGAGGAAGGAGCGTCCGAACAGGGACTCCAGAACGCTGATGTCCCGGATCCGGCCCGCCCTGGCCGCGAACTGCTCCGACTCCCGTGCGGGCCGGCCGTAGAGCTTGGCGAGCATCGCCCCGCCCACGTTGAACCGCTCGTTCATCATCGAGCCCATCTCGGCGTCGAGTTGCATCTTCTCCCGGGCCAGTCGCTGAAGTCTGTGTCCGACTTTCTTGACGGGTAGGAGGAACAAGGGGATCATGACCAGCGCCGCGATGCTGATCTGCCAGGACAGGTAGAACATGGCCGCGATGACGAGGGTGACGGTCAGGACCGTCGAGACTGTCTGCGAGAGCAGGGAGGAGACGGCTTCCTGGGCTCCGATGACGTCCGTGTTCAGCCTGCTGACCAGCGATCCGGTCTGTGCCCGGGTGAAGAACGCGAGCGGCTGGCGCTGGACATGGCGGAACACGGTGGTCCGCAGGTCGTAGACGAGCCCCTGACTGATCCGGGCGGAGAACCAGGTCTGGGCGTAGACCGCCACCGCGTCGACGAGGGCGAGGCCGGCGACCCCGAGGGACAGCCACACCACGACCCCGAGTTCCTCCGGGACGATGCCTTCGTCGATGACCGCCTTGAGGGCCAGCGGACTCGCCGCGGTGATCACCGCGTCCAGCACGGTCATCACTATCAATATGACCAATGCGACGCGATAGTGCCTGGCATACGGGAGGATCCGTCTCACGGTGCCGGGCTTGATCTTCTGGTCGGTGATTTCATCACCGATCCTGGGAAGAAGCGATCCCGAGATGCGCATGCGAAACCTTCCGTGTCGGGTGCCTGGGGCTGCGGTTCATGCCTCGAAGGGGCGCAAAGCCATTGACGGGGCGGCTGTTGCCTTGCTTAGTATCAGTACCTTAAAACCTGGCCGTGTGCGAGAGCCTGACGGAGACGGGACGCCGGACCGGCTTCGGCGTGACACATCGAGTGAGGGGCCCAGCGCCCGACACGGATTGTGGTAATCGCGAACACCTATGAAGACGCGCATACGTGAAGAAGCGGGAACCGATGCCTCAGCCTCCCGAGGAAAGGCGCCAAGCACAATAGGTACTCACGCGGGGGAGACGTTGCCAGTGTTAGACCCGACGAACTCCGGAGCCGTCGGAATCGTACAAGACAGCTCGGCCGTTGGTTTTCCCGAATCCGATACGGTTCCCGAATGGGGTGTCGTGACCGTGCGGATCGCCTCGCTGCTGCCGGGGGAGTCCCCCCGTCTCCAGGGCCTCGATCACGCACACATCGCTGTACTCTCGCAGCTCGACTCGCCGTTGCCGCCGATCCTCGTCGACCGGTGCACCCGGCGCGTGATCGACGGCATGCACCGGCTGGAGGCCGCCAAGCGCAGGGGGCTGGAGACCATCGAGGTCGAGTACTTCGACGGATCGCAGGCAGAAGCGTTTCTGCGTGCGGTGCGGGCCAACGTCTCCCACGGCTTCCCGCTCTCCCCGGCCGACCGCCGGGCCGCCGCCGCCCGCATCATCGCCTCCCATCCGCACCTGTCGGACCGCGTCATAGCCGAGGCGGCGGGCCTCGGCGCCAAGGCCGTCGCCACCATCCGGCGCTGTTCGACCGACGCGACGACGCAGTCGAACAGCCGGGTGGGCAGGGACGGCAGGGTCCGCCCGCTCAGCAGCGTGGAGGGCCGCCGCAAGGCCGCCGAAGTGATGACCGAACGCCCCGGAGCGTCGCTGCGGGAGGTGGCCAGGGTCGCCGGGATCTCCCTCGCCACGGCGAGTGACGTGCGCAAGCGGCTCGAACGGGGCGAGGAGCCCGTGCCCACCCGCGCCGCGGCGAGCGAGGGCGCCGCCTACTCGCGCAGCGCCCAGCTCGCCCGCCGCAAAGCCCGTCGGGCGATCCGCGAGGCCCACACCAACCCCACCGTCGTGCTGGAGAAGCTCCTGCGCGACCCGTCACTGCGGCTGAACGACGGCGGCCGGAGGCTGTTGCGGCTGCTGCGGCACAACGCCATCGGCGCGGAGGACTGGGCGGAGCTGTCCGCCGCGGTGCCGGCGCACTGCGAGGTCCTGGTGGGGCAGCTCGCCGTGCAATTCGCGCAGATGTGGGTTGAATTCGCCAGGGAGCTGGACGACCGCGCCGACTCCTGACGCGGGCTTCCGCCGGGCTGGGTGATCTGCCACCGGGTGACGATTCGGCCCTCGTGCGGTGCCACGCGGCTGTTTTCGGTGCGGTGTCGGACGGGCCCTTCGGGCGCCCGTGCCGGAATTCCTCACTCCGGCTGCGTGCCGTCTTTTCGCGAAGTGTGTGCGTTTCGTGACGACGATGTGGGGCGTGCGCTGCCATAAGGGCGTGGGCCCCGCCGTCGCCGTGGCGTCGTCCGCCTCTTCCCGGAAAAGGGAGGGATCGCGAACTCTCCTACCCGGCCCCGCCGCACGGGCATTCGCGCGCACCCTGTTCGACGTTGATCGGATTCCGAGACGGTGTCATAGTTCTGTGCCTCATGAAATTAACAGCGGGACCG
Source organism: Streptomyces cinnamoneus (assembly GCF_002939475.1). Lineage (NCBI taxonomy): Bacteria > Bacillati > Actinomycetota > Actinomycetes > Kitasatosporales > Streptomycetaceae > Streptomyces > Streptomyces cinnamoneus. Next base: position 6,432,438 of record NZ_PKFQ01000001.1, read on the forward strand.
GCGCTTTGACGGATGCGCGGAAATGCTCGCGCCGGCCGGGATCTCGACGACGAGAATGATGCGGGCATGATATGCAGCAGGTCTTCACCAACGGTATAAGGATCTCCTACAGCCGCTCGGGCGGGGGAAAGCCCGTTCTGCTGGTCATGGGCTCGTCCTCTCCCGGCCGGGTCTGGACGACGCATCAGACGCCCGCGCTGGCCCGGGCGGGCTACGAGTCCGTGACCTTCGACAACCGCGGGGTTCCGCCGTCCGACGCGCCGCCCGGGAAGTACACGCTCGACGACATGGTCGCCGACACGAAGGGCCTCATCGACGCGCTGGACCTGGCGCCGTGCCGCATCGTCGGCACCTCCCTGGGCTCCATGATCGCCCAGGAACTGGCGATCCAGAGCCCCGGATCCGTCCGCTGCGCCGTGCTGCTGGGCACCCGGGGCCGCGCCGACGAGTTCCGGCGGGCCGAGGTGACGGCACAGCGCGCCCTCATCGAGAGCGGCGTCCGCATGCCGCCCGCCTACGAGGCCTTCGTGTCCGTCCTGCAGATGCTCTCGCCCGCCACGCGGAACGACGAGGAGAAGGTCGAACGGTGGCTGGACCTCTTCGAGTTGTCCGCCCCGGGCCACACGGCCGCGGGCCAGGCCTGGGCCGACATCGTCAGCGACCGGCGCGAGGAGCTGCGGAAGGTCTCCGCACCGTGCCGTGTCATCTCCTTCACCGACGACGTCATCACCCCGCCCGCGCTGTGCGCCGAGGTGGCCGACGCCATCCCGGACTGCGATCTGGTGGAGATCCCGTCCTGCGGCCACCTGGGCTACCTGGAACGGCCGCAGGAGGTCAACGCGTCGATCATCGAATTCCTTGACAAACATTAGCCATTCCACTTCGTGGGAGGTCGTGCCATGGCCGCGCTGGACATCGAGTACGTCGAGCTCTACGCACATGACGAAGCAGCTACGGTCGGCTACCTCGCGGGATCCCTGGGATTCCGCAGGGTCGCGCGGGCCGGGCGCCCCGGCCTGGAGACGGTGCTGCTGCGCCAGGGCACCGTGCAGGTCCTGGTCTCCACCGGCCCGGCGGCGGGGCGCTTCCTGGAGGAACACGGCGACGGCGTCGCCGACATGGCACTGCGCTGCGACGACGTCGCCGGGACGCTCGCGTCGGCGACGGCGGCCGGCGCCCGGGAGCTGGGGGACGCGGTCGGCGGCCCGGCCGTGACCGGCTTCGGCGGCGTGCGCCACACCCTGTTCCCCGACGGGCCGGACGCCGCCACGCGACTGCCGGCCGGGCGCGCGTGGACGCCCTTGTCCGCAGCCGCCGGACCGGTCGAGCGGATCTCCGTCCTCGACCACGTCGCGGTGGTGCTGGAAGCGGGCACCCTGCAGGACCACACGGAGTTCTACGAGCGCGGTTTCGGGCTGGGCCGCTACTCCGGCGAGTACGTCGCCTTCGGGGACCAGGCCATGGACTCGGTGGTCGTGCGCAGTGCGTCCGGCGGCATCACCTTCACCCTCATCGAGCCGGACAAGAAGAAGCAGGCGGGGCAGATCGACGCGTTCCTCGACAAGAACAACGGCCCCGGCGTGCAGCACCTCGCCTTCCTGGTGGACGAGATCGTTCCGGCGGTGCACGAGTTGCGCGGGCGCGGGGTGGACTTCCTGAGCACCCCCGCCGCGTACTACGGCCTGCTGGAGCGGCGCTTCCCCGAGATGGCCGGCGAGATCGCGGACCTCAAGGGAGCCGACGTCCTGGCCGACCGCGACGAGTGGGGATACCTGCTGCAGCTGTTCACCCGCTCGCCCTACGCACGCGGCACCCTCTTCTACGAGCTCGTCCAGCGCCGCGGCTCCCGCGGGTTCGGCAGCTCCAACATCCGGTCGCTGTACGAGGCGATCGAGCTCGACCGGGTGGCCGCCGAATGAAGGGCCACGCCGTCGCGGCCCCGGCGGCGCTCACCCTGGCGGACTACGCCGACCTGGCGCGGCGCGGCATGGACGCGGCGGTCTGGGACTTCCTCGCCGGCGGCGCCGGCGAGGAACGCACCCTCGCGGCCAACCTCGCCGCCTTCGGGCGGGTGCGGCTGCTGCCCCGCGTGCTGACCGGCGCCGGACGACCCGTCACCATGACGCGGATCCTCGGCCGCGACTGGGCGGCACCGGTCGGCATCGCGCCCCTCGCCTACCACACGATGGCGGACCCGGAGGGGGAGACCGCGACGGCCCGCGCTGCGGGACGGGCCGGGCTGCCGCTGATCGTGAGCACCTTCGCCGGGCGGACCCTGGAGGACGTCGCCGCCGCCGCGGCCGGCGCCCCCCTGTGGCTCCAGGTCTACTGCTTCCGCGACCGCGACGTGACCCGGCGCCTGGTCGAACGGGCCGAGCGCGCCGGATTCGAGGCCCTGGTCCTCACCGCGGACGCCCCGCACCTGGGCCGGCGGCTGCGCGACCTGCGCAACGGCTTCCGGCTGCCCGCCGGCATCGGCCCGGCCAACCTGGAGGGCGCCGGCTTCGCCTCCCCCCGGGACCACTCCCTCATGGAGTTCGACCCCGGCCTCGACTGGTCAGCGGTGGCGTGGCTGCGGTCCGTCAGTTCCCTGCCGGTGCTGGTCAAGGGCGTTCTCACGGCCGCGGACGCCTGCCGCGCCGTAGAGGCCGGAGCGGCCGGCGTCGTCGTCTCCAACCACGGCGGCCGGCAGCTGGACGGCGCCGTCGCGACGCTCGACGCCCTCCCCGAGATCACCGCCGCGCTGGCGGGAGCCTGCCCCGTCCTGCTCGACGGCGGGGTGCGCCGCGGCGTGGACGTCCTGGCCGCGCTCGCCCTCGGCGCCGACGCGGTGCTCCTGGGACGGCCGGTCCTCGACGGGCTGGCCGTGGACGGAGCGTCAGGCGTCGCCCGGGTCCTGGACATCCTCGTCGGCGAACTGACCGACGCGATGAGCCTCTCCGGCCTCGGCTCGGTCGCGGACGCCACACCCGGCCTCGTCCGTCTCGCGACCGGCACCGCCGCCCCGGAACCGCCGCCGCCCGCCCCCGCCCGGAGCGCCGACGACCCGGAGGCGCCGCGGACCGGCGACCTGCGCGGCGAGGACCTGCACGGAAGCCTGCGGGACCCGGTGCTCGACACGATGAACTTCCTCAACGAGATCACCCACCGCTACCCGGAGGCGGTTTCCTTCGCCCCCGGCCGCCCGTACGACCGCTTCTTCGACGTCGAACAGGTCTTCACGTCCCTGCGCCGCTACTGCGACCACCTCGCCGAGCAGGGACAGACGCCCGAGCAGATCCGCGACGCCCTGTTCCAGTACGGCCCCACGAGCGGCAGGATCCGCGGCCTGATCGCCGACTGGCTGCGCGCCGACGAGGGCATCGACGTGCCCGCGGAGTCCATCGTCGTCACCGTCGGATGCCAGGAGGCCATGGTCCTCGCGCTACGGGCGCTGGTCCAAGGCCCCCGGGACGCGCTGCTGGTCGCCAGCCCCTGCTACGTCGGGATCACCGGGGCGGCCCGGCTGCTCGACATCGACCCCACCCCCGTCGCCGAGCGCGAGGACGGCTTCCATCCCGCCGACCTGGAGGCCGTGGTGCGCGCCGAGCGGGCGCGCGGCCGCCGGCCCCGGGCGTTCTACGTGGTGCCCGACCACGCCAACCCGTCCGGGAACACGATGTCGCTGGAGGCCCGGCACGAGCTCCTGGAGCTCGCCGGACGGCTGGACCTGCTGGTGCTGGAGGACAGCCCCTACCGGTTGGTCAGCCCCGGGATCCAGCTGCCCACGCTCAAGTCCCTGGACCGTGACCGCCGGGTGGTGCACCTCGGCTCGTTCTCCAAGACGCTCTTCCCCGGCGCACGCGTGGGATTCGCGGTCGCGGACCAGACCGTCACCGACCGGGCGGGTGCGACCCGGCTGCTCGCCGACGAGCTCTCCAAGCTCAAGAGCATGGTCACGGTGAACACCTCGCCGCTGAGCCAGGCCGCCGTGGCGGGCATGCTGCTGGCCGCGGGCGGACGCGCCTCGCAGCTCAACGCCGGCACGGCGGCGCACTACGGCGAGGCGATGCGCGCCACCCTGCGGCGGCTGGACGCGTGCTTCGCCGAACCGCGCCGCGCCGGACTGAAGGTCCGCTGGAACAAGCCGGACGGGGGGTTCTTCCTCGTCGTCAAGGTCCCCTTCGTCGCCGACAACGCGGCGCTGGCGCGCTCGGCCCAGGACTTCGGCGTGATCTGGACGCCCATGGCGTACTTCTACCCGCAGGGCGGCGGCGAGCACGAGATCCGGCTGTCCGTGAGCTACCTGAGCCTGGCCGAGATCGACGAGGGCGTCGGCCGGCTCGCCGCGTTCATCGAGCACGAGAGCGAAACCGCGTCGGGCGCATCCGCCGACGCCGTCGAGGAAGGATGATCGTCATGGTCCGCGCAGGGTTCCCACCGCGCAGCAAGCCCCGCATGTGGGGGTGGACGTTCCGATGAGCGCAACAGTCACCCCGGACGACCGTCCGGCCGCGCCGCCCACCGGCCGCCGGCACCGGCGCCCGGACCCGGTGATCGCCGGGGTCGGCACCGCTGTCGCCGGAAACCCCTACTCCCAGGGCGAGTTACTGGACCTGTTCGCGATCAGCGACCCGAAGGTCCGCTCCGTCTTCTCCCACAGCGCCATCGAACGGCGCTTCCTGTCGGTCCCCCCGAGCGACGCCGACGGCTCGCCCGTTCCCGAACTCCAGGGCGAACTGCTGGCCAAGCACCGCAGGCTCGCCCTCGACATGGGCGGGCGTGCGCTCCAGGAGTCGCTGAAGAACGCCGGCCTCGACCTCTCCGGGCTCGGCTACCTGTGCTGCGTGACCACGACCGGCTTCCTCACCCCCGGACTCAGCGCCCTGCTGATCCGCGAGCTGGGCATCGACCCGGCCTGCCACCGCGTGGACGTCGTGGGCATGGGATGCAACGCGGGCCTGAACGCCCTGAACGCGACGGCCGCCTGGTCGGCCGCCCACCCCGGCCGGCTCGCCGTCATGCTGTGCGCCGAGGCGTGCTCCGCCGCGTACGTCATCGACGACTCGATGCGCACCGCGGTCGTCAACAGCCTGTTCGGCGACGGCGCCGCCGCCGTCGCCCTCCTGACCCCCGACGACGAGGACGCACCGCCCACGGCGGCCGGGGGAGCGGGCGGCCCGCGCGTGCTGTCCTTCGCCAGTCACCTCATCACCGACGCCGTCGACGCGATGCGCTTCGACTGGGACGACCGGCAGGGACGGTTCAGCTTCTTCCTCGACCCGGAGATCCCCTATGTGGTCGGCGCCCACGCCGAGCGGGTCGTCGACCGGCTGCTGTCCGACGCGGGCCTGCGCCGCGGGGACGTCGCCCACTGGCTCGTGCACTCGGGCGGCAAGAAGGTCATCGACGCCGTGCGCGTCAACCTCGGCCTGACCCGCCACGACGTGCGGCACACCACCGGCGTGCTGCGCGACTACGGCAACCTCTCCAGCGGTTCCTTCCTGTTCTCCTACGAGCGGCTGCTCCACGAAGGCGTCGCCGCGCCCGGCGACTACGGAGTGCTGATGACCATGGGCCCCGGATCGACGATCGAAACGGCGCTGGTCCAGTGGTGACGGCCCCGTCCACCGGCCGTCAGGTGATCAGGATCGACGGCACCCGGCCGCCGTCGGCCGGCCTCGTCGCCGCCGTCACCGCGGCGTGCGAGCGGGTGGAGGACCGCGGCACGCCCACGCGGGTGGTCGTCGAGGCGTCGGGCGCTCCCGACGGGGAGTGGACCCGCGGTCTGACGCCCGGACTGGTCGGCAAGTGGGAGCGCGCTCTGCGCCGGCTGGAACGGCTGCCCGCCGCCACCGTCGCGGTCGCGACCGGCGACTGCGGCGGTACGGCCCTGGACGCCCTGCTCGCCGCCGACCACCGCGTCGTCTCCCCGGACACCCGCCTGGTGCTGCCGGTGGCGGCCGGGGCCCCCTGGCCCGGCATGGCGCTCTACCGGCTGGTGCGGGAGGGCGGCGGCACCGGCGCGGTCCGCCGGGCGATCCTCTTCGGCGCTCCCCTGGAGGCGGCCGACGCGCTGGCGCTGCACCTGGTGCACGCCGTCAGCGACGACCTGCCGGGCGCGCTGGAGGCGGCCGACGGTCTGGCCGGGCGGGTGCCCGGTGCGGAACTGGCGATACGACGCCAGTTGATGCTCGACGCGTCCAGCGTCGGCTTCGAGGAGGCCCTCGGCGCGCACCTGGCCGCGTGCGACCGCGCGCTGCGGCAGACGGACGCGGGAACGGCGCCATGACGGCGATCGTCCGGCGCCGCGCCGCCACCGCCGGGCTTCACGGCTGACGGAAACACCGGGCCACGGCGGCGGAAGTGCCCAGGCCCGAACATCTTGATCGAGTACGGCGCGCCATGACAGAGTTCATTCGAAAACACCTTTGAGTGTGACAGGCCGCGTCATCGGAATCCCGGGATGGTGGTACTGAAATGCAAGGCGGCGAGAAATTCCTGAAATCACGCGTCATCATTGAGCCGCTGGTCGACCGGTTCTACGCGTGGTTCCACACGGTGGCGCCGGTCCAGGCCTCGATGAACCTGGCACGACTCCAGGTTCCGCTTCTCGAGTCGTATCTGCAGTCCCCCGAGAGCCACGTCGTGGCCAGCAACAACCCCGACCTGCGCGGCGGTTATTTCGTGAACATCCCCGAGGAGCGCAGCGACGAGGTGCGCGAGCTGCTCGACTCGATCCGCAAGGAACGCGCCGGAATGCTCGAATTCGCCGCCGCGGTCGCCGAGGCCGAGGAACTGCTGCGGCAGAACGCCACCGGGTTCGACCTGACGCCCCTCTACCCCAAGCTGCCCAAGGCCCTGTCCGGGCTGGTGGAGCTGGCGTACGACACCGGCAACCAGGCCTCGGTGCGGTTCGTCGAGCCCCTCGCGTACCACAGCCCGGCGTACACCGAGGAGCGGCAGTCGGTGCAACTGTCCCTGGAACCGGGCGTCGAGCGCCCGTTCATCCTGAGCACCCCCCGGCTGCCCGCGCCCGACGTCCTGGAACTGGCCGTCCCCTTCCGGCACCAGGGCCTGGCGGACCTCTTCCGGGCGCGGATCCGGCCCACCACCGAGGCCGCCCTGCGCGAGGCCCTGGAACTGGACGACGCGCAGGCCGCGCTGCTGCCCGGGCTGCTGGCCGACGAGCCGGCCGGCTCTCCCGACCGGCACATCGACGCCGGAGGCCGGATCCGCTACTTCGGCCACGCCTGCCTGCTGCTGCAGAGCCCCGGCGCGGCGATCCTGACCGACCCCTTCATCAGCGCCGACGGCTCGCACGGCGACCGCTTCACCTACGACGACCTGCCCGACCACATCGACCTGGTGCTCATCACCCACGGCCACCAGGACCACATCGTGCTGGAGACCCTGCTCCAGCTGCGGGGCCGGGTCGGCGCGGTCGTCGTCCCGCGGGCCTCCCGCGGCAACCTGGTGGACCCCTCCGTCGGGCTCTACCTGCGGCACCTGGGCCTTCCCGTGGTCGAGGTGGACGACTTCGACGAGGTGCCCTTCCCGGGCGGCGAGGTCGTGGCCACCCCCTTCCTCGGCGAGCACTGCGACCTGGACATCCGCGCCAAGTCGACCTACTGGGTGCGGCTGGCCGGCAAGTCCGTCTACGTCGGCGCCGACTCCTCCGGCATCGACCCCGGGCTCTACCGCTACGTGCGCGAGCACCTGGGCACCGCCGACATGGCCTTCCTCGGCATGGAGTGCGACGGCGCCCCGCTCACCTGGCTCTACCGGGCCCTGCTGACCCGGCCGGTGCCCAAGAAGATGAGCGGCTCCCGCAAGCTCTCCGGCTCCGACGCCGCGCAGGCCGCCGCCATCATGACGGAGTTCGGCGCCCGTGAGGCGTACGTCTACGCCATGGGCGAGGAGGAGTGGCTCGGCCACGTCATGGCCACCACCTACGACGAGGACACCTACCAGCTCCAGCAGATCGACGAGTTCCTCACCTGGTGCGCCGACCGTGGAATACCCGCCGAGCACCTCCTCAACAAACGTGAATGGCGCTGGTGAAAGACCCGCTCTTCGACGACTCCCCAGCACGGGCGACGGAAAGGAAAAGACAGTGACGAACCCGTTCGAGGACCCCGACGCCGAATACCTCGTCCTGGTCAACGACGAGAACCAGCACTCCCTCTGGCCGGTCTTCGCCGACGTTCCCGAGGGCTGGCGGGCGGTTTTCGGAAAGGCCGGCCGCCAGGACTGCCTCGACTACATAGAGAAGTCCTGGACCGACATGCGCCCCAAGAGCCTCATCGAGGCCATGGAGAAGAACTGACGCCACTCCGCCCGCGGCTCCCGGCACCGGAACGCAACCGGTGCCGGCCCCCGGTGGAGAACCCCTTTCGGTGAACAACCTTTCCGGAGCCGGCGCAGGCTGGTGGGCGGAGGAAATGCCGTGACATGCGATCTCTCCGAATACCGGAACGTGGGCGAGGCGTTCACCGGACGCGTCGCCGCGCACCCCGGTAGGACCGCGCTGACCATCCACCGGGCGTCCGGCGACGCGCCCCCGCAGCGGCTCACCTTCGCGCAGCTCGCCGCCCGCGCGCAGGCCCGCGCGCGACACCTCGGTGAACGACTGGCGCCGGGAGAGCGGGTGCTCCTCGCCCTGCCGACCGGTACGGAGTTCGTGGAGGTCTACCTCGCCTGCCTGTTCGCCGGGCTGGTCGCCGTGCCGGTGCCCGCGCCCGGCGGCTCGACGACCGCCGCCGACCGCGTCACGGCGATCGCCCGCGACTGTGCCCCGGCCCTGGCCGTCACCGTCGGGGACGACCGGGAGGCGCTCGCCGTGAGCCTGCGGGAGCACGGCCTCGGACCCCTACCGGTCGAGGCGGCCCCGCCCGTCGAGGACGCCGGGCCCTTCGAGGGCGGCGCGGACGCGGGCCGCGGACGACGCGACGACGCCCGCGTCCCGGGCGTCGGCCGGGACACCCTCGCGGTCCTCCAGTACAGCTCGGGGTCCACCGGCGACCCCAAAGGCGTGATGCTCGAACACGGGCACATCCTCGCCAACACCGCCGCGTTCCAGGAGGCCACCGGCCTCGGCCCCGACGACTCGTTCGGCATATGGATGCCGCTGCACCACGACATGGGACTGTTCGGCCAGCTCACCGCGGCGCTGCTGCTCGGAGCCCCCATCGTGCTCATGCCCGCCGCGGACTTCCTCCGCCGGCCGATGGAATGGTTCCGGATGATCGACCGGTACCGGCTGACCGTCACCGCGGCCCCCGACTTCGCCTACGAACTGTGCGCACGGCTCGCCACCGACGACAGCCTGGGCGAACTCGACCTGTCCTCGCTGCGCGTCGCCTTCGACGGATCCGAACCGATCCACGTACCCACCATGACCGCGTTCACCGAGCGCTTCGCCCGCGCCGGACTGGCCCCCGGCGTCCTCTGCCCCGCCTACGGCATGGCGGAGGCCACGGTGTTCGCGTCGACGCACCCCGTCGGGACGCCCCCCACGGTGCTCACCGTGGACCCCCACCACCTCGAGTCCGCCGGGCGCCCCGCACTGCGGCCCCTCTCCGACGGACCCGGCAGGCAGCTCACCGGCGTCGGCAGGCCCCGCACCCCGGAGATACGGATCGTCGACCCGGACACCCGCCACGAACTGCCCGCCGGCGCGATCGGGGAGGTCTGGTTGCGCGGCCCCAACGTCGGCCGCGGCTACTGGAACCAGCCCGGACCGAGCGCGCGGGTCTTCGCCGCCCGCCTCGCGGACGCCGCCCCCGGCGATGGCGGCTGGCTGCGCACCGGCGACCTGGGAGCCCTGCTCGACGGCGAACTCTTCGTCACCGGACGCCTCAAGGAACTGCTGATCGTCCGCGGGCGCAACCTCTTCCCGCAGGACATCGAGCAGCGTGCCCGCGCCGCCCACGAGGCCCTGACCGGATTCTTCGGCGCGGCCTTCGGGGTGCAGGCGCCCGACGAGCGCATCGTGCTCGTGCACGAGGTCAGCCCCAAGGTCCCGGCCGGGGACCTGCCCACCGTCGCCACGACCGTCGCCCGGGAACTCACGCTCGACCTCGGCGTGCCGGTGCGCAACGTCGTCCTGGTGCGCCGCGGCGCGGTGCGCCGGACGACCAGCGGCAAGATCAAACGCGCCGAGATGCGGCAGCGGTTCCTCACGGGCGGCATCGCCGCCCTGCACGCCGAGGTCGAGCCCGCCGTGCGGCGGCTCGCCCCGAGCGGTGCCGGCGCGTCCGCGTGACGCCGCCGCCCCCGCGAGACCCACGTGATCCGACCGCCCGGCGCTTCGGCGCCGAGAAGGGAACCGTCGTGACCCAGACCGACCTGACGCCCGCTGCGCGCGCACCCGAAAGCATCGGGGCCTGGCTGGTCGAGCGCGTCGCCCACTACGTCCAGCTGCCGGTCGAGGAGATCGACCCCGACGCCTCGCCCCTGGAGTACGGCCTCGACTCCCTGTACGCCGTCGTGCTCTGCGGCGACATCGAGGACACCTGGGGCCTGGCCGTCGAACCGGACCTGGTCTGGGAGGCCGACACGCTCGCCGTGCTCGGCGCGCGGCTCGCGGACCTGCGGAACCGGTGAGGCGGACGGACATGACGACGGCCCCGACGATGACCCTGGAGCTGATGTCCGGTCAGCTCGGCATCTGGTACGCCCAGCAGCTCGACCCCGGCAACCCCGCGTACACCATCGGTGAGTACCTGGAGATCGACGGCGACCTGGACGTCGGCCTGCTCGTCGAGGCGGTGCGCCGCGGCCTCGACGAAGCGGAGGCGTACCGGCTGAGGTTCGTCCTGGACGGGCGGACACCCCGGCAGTACGTCCACGACGCCTGCGACCACCCCGTCGAGGTCGTCGACCTGAGCGCCGAGGCCGCCCCGGAGGCGGCCGCCGAGGCGTGGATGCGCGCCGACCTCGACCGGCCCATGGACCTCCTCGACGGCCCGCTGTCCGTACAGGCCGTCCTCGTCCTGGCACCGCGCAGGGTCCGGTGGTACCAGCGCGTTCACCACGCGATCCTCGACGGCCGCAGCATGGCGGCGTTCGCCGCGCGGGTGGCCGACGTCTACACCGCCCTCTCGGCGGGCCGGGCCCCGCACGACGGCGCCCTCGGACCGCTGTCCGTCCTGCTGGACGCCGACCGCGCCTACGTCGCCTCACCCCAGTACGACCTCGACCGGCGGCACTGGCTCGACGCCCTGGCCGACCTGCCGGACGCGACCGGCCCGCACCGCCGCACCCCCCGCCGTCACATGGCCGAGCGCGCGGCGATCCACACCCGGGACCTCGGTCCCGCCGAGGGCGCCGGACTGCGCGCGGCCGCGCGACGGCTGCGCACCGGTTTCGCCGGCCTGGTCATCTCCGCGGCGGCCGTCCACCACCACCGCGTCAGCGGGGAGCGCGACATCGTGCTCGGCGTCTCCGCCGGCGGCCGCACGACCCGGCGGGAGTTCGGGATCCCCGGCATGACCTCCACCATCCTGCCGGTCCGCCTCCCGATCGGCCGCGACCTCACCGTCGCCGGGCTGATGCGGCAGACCGCCGAGTCCCTGCGCGACAGCCTGCGTCACCAGCGCTATCCGTACAGCGACATCCTCGGCGACCTGCGGCTGGTCGGCGGCGGCTCCCCGTGCGCCCTCATCGTCAACGTCATGTCGCTCGCCCGGCCCCCCATGTTCGGCGCCTGTACCGCCGTGCGCACCGGCCTGTCCAGCGGCCCCGCCGACGACCTCAAGATCGACGTCTACGACAAGGGAGGCGACGGCGGGATCCAGACCGCCGTCGAGTTCAACCGCGACCTGCACGACCCGGGCACGGGGGCCCGCGTCACCGACCGGTTCCTGCACACGCTCCGGGCCCTGGCCGCCTCCTCGCCCACCGACGCGGTCGGCGCCCTCGACCTCCTCGGCGAGGACGAGCGCCGACGTGTCCTCATCAACTGGAGCGGGGCCTCGGCCGCGACCCCGGCCGCCGAGACCGTGCCGGCCCTCTTCGAGGCCCAGGTGGCCCGCACCCCGGACGCGGCGGCCGTGGTCCACGACGGCGTGCGCACCTCCTACGCGCAACTGGACGAGCGGGCCAACCGCCTGGCACGGCTGCTGCGGGCCCGCGGCGCCGGGCCGGAGTCCGTGGTGGCGCTGTGCCTCCCGCGCGGGACGCCGATGGTCGCGGCGATCCTGGCGACGTGGAAGGCCGGCGCCGCGTACCTGCCCGTCGACCCGGGGATGCCCGCCGACCGGATCGCCTACCTGCTCGCCGACAGCCGCGCCACCGTGCTGGTCGGTCACGAGGAGGTGCTCGACGAACTGCCCGTCACCTCGGCGCTGACGGTCGCCCTCGACGACCCCGCCGAGATCGCGCAGCTCGCGGCGCAGCCCCCGACGGCGCCCGCGGTGCCGGCGCGGCCCGCGGCGGTCGCCTACGTGATCTACACGTCGGGATCGACCGGCCGGCCCAAGGGCGTCGCGGTCACCCACGGCGCGCTGGCGAACTACGTCGCCTCCGTGCCGCCGCGCCTGGGCCTCGGAGCACCCGGCAGCCGCTACGCGCTGCTCCAGCCACAGCACACCGACCTCGGCAACACGGTGCTCTTCACCGCCCTCACCACGGGCGGAGAGCTGCACGTCCTGGACGCCGACGCCGCCGTGGACCCGGCCGCGGTCGCCGACTACCTGTCGGCCCACCGGATCGACCACCTCAAGGCCGTGCCGTCCCACCTGGCCGCGCTCGCCGCCGTCGCCGGCCGGCCGGCCGTGCTCCCCGCCCGCTCACTGGTCCTGGGCGGGGAGGCCGCACCGCTGGCGTGGGTGCGGGAGATGGTGACGGCGGCCGGCGACCGGCCGGTGTTCAACCACTACGGGCCGACGGAACTGACCATCGGCGTGATCACCGGCCGCCTGGACCAGGCGGCGCTGGCCGACGGCGACGTGCCGATCGGGACACCGGCCGCCGGCACGAGGGCCTACGTCCTCGACGACGCGCTGCGACCGGTGCCCGGCGACGTCCCCGGCGAGCTCTACGTGACCGGCGCCCAGCTGGCCCGCGGGTACGTCGGCCGCCCCGGACTGACGGCGGAACGATTCGTCGCGTGCCCGTTCGAGCCCGGTGAGCGGATGTACCGCACCGGCGACCGGGTGCGCTGGACCCCGGACGGACAGCTGGTGTTCACCGGCCGCACCGACGACCAGGTCAAGATCCGCGGACACCGCGTCGAACCGGGCGAGACACAGGCGGTCCTCACGGCGCACGCCAGGGTCGACCGGGCGGCGGTGGTGGTCCGCGAGGACGACACCGGCGACAAACAACTGATCGCCTACCTGGTCCCCGCCGACCACGGCCCCGACACCGACACCGGCGAGGCCGCGCGGGAGGCCGGGGCCAGGCTGGTCGCCGCCGTGCGCGACCACGCCGCCGAACGACTGCCCGCCCCCATGCTGCCCACCGCCTACGTCGTCCTGGACGCACTGCCCCTGACCCCGAACGGGAAACTGGACCGCAGGGCCCTGCCCGAACCCGTCCTCGGGACGGACACGGGATCCGGGCGCGGGCCGAGAAGCATCCGCGAGGAGATCCTCTGCGAGACCTTCGCGCAGGTCCTCGGCATGCCCACGGTGGGCGTGGACGACGACTTCTTCACCCTGGGCGGCCATTCCCTCTCGGCCGTCACCCTGGTCGAGCACCTGCGCGCCAAGGGCGTCGCGGTCTCCGTACCCGCCCTGTTCTCCACCCCCACCCCGGCCGGGCTGGCGGCACTGGCCGGCCCGCGCCCGGTGCCGGTCCCCGAGAACCTCATCCCCGACGGCGCCACCGAACTCACCCCCGCCATGCTGCCCCTGGCGGACCTCGACGAAGCCGAACTCGCACGGATCACTGACGCCGTGCCCGGCGGCGCGGCCAACATCGCGGACGTGTACCCGCTCACACCGCTCCAGGAAGGGATCTTCTTCCACCACCTGGCCCGCGCCCAGGACGAGACGGACGTCTACATGATGTCCGCGGTCCTCGAATTCGACACGCGGGCACGGCTCGACGGCTTCCTCGACGCCCTCCGCCACGTCGTGGACCGCCACGACGTCTACCGCACCGCCCTCGTGTGGGAAGGACTGCGCGAACCCGTACAGGTCGTCCTGCGCCACGCCGGCCTGCCGGTCGTCGAGAGCGGGATCGACCCCCGCGAGCCCGACGCGAACGAACGGCTGCGCGCCGCCGGCGGGTCGTGGATGGACCTGCGGCGCGCACCGCTCCTGCACGTCCACACCGCCGCCGGACACGACGGCGGACGAAGCCTGGCCCTGCTGCGCATGCACCACCTCATACGCGACCACACGACGCTGGAAGTGCTCTTCGAAGAGGTGCGCGCCGTCCTGGCCGGGCAGCGCGACCGGCTGCCCGCCCCCGTCCCGTTCCGGGACTTCGTCGCACAGACCCGGCTCGGCATGACGAGCGAGGAGCACGCCCGGTACTTCGCTGGCCTCCTCGGCGACGTCACCGAGACCACCGCACCCTTCGGCCTGCTGCGCGTACGCGGCGACGGCACCGACCTGTCGCGCGCGCACGCACCGGTCGACGACCACCTGGCCGCACGGGTACGGGACCTCGCCCGCACGCTCGGCGTCAGCCCGGCCACCGTCTTCCACCTCGCCTGGGCACGGGTGCTGGCGGCGCTGTCGGGGCGGGACGACGTGGTGTTCGGCACGGTGCTGCTCGGCCGCATGAACGCGGGCGCCGGCCGGGTGGCGGGCCTGCTGCTCAACACCCTGCCCGTGCGCGTGCGCCTCAAGGACGGCACCGTCACCGACACGCTGGCCGGCGTGCGACGGCAACTGGTGGGCCTGCTCGAACACGAACACGCGCCGCTCGCCGTGGCCCAGCAGGCGGCCCGGATACCCGGCGGCGGACCACTGTTCACCTCGATCTTCAACTACCGGCACAGCCAGACCGTCCACGAAACCGACATCGGCCTCGCCGGCGTCGGCGTGGCCGAGGTCACCGAACACACCAACTACCCCCTGAACGTGGCCGTCGGCGACACCGGGACC
The DNA here is from genome assembly GCF_002939475.1 of Streptomyces cinnamoneus. Taxonomy (NCBI): domain Bacteria; kingdom Bacillati; phylum Actinomycetota; class Actinomycetes; order Kitasatosporales; family Streptomycetaceae; genus Streptomyces; species Streptomyces cinnamoneus. Next base: position 6,447,482 of record NZ_PKFQ01000001.1, read on the forward strand.
GGATTCTTCATCACCGTGGACGCGGCAGCGCCGGCGGACCCCGCCCTCGTCCACTCGATGCTGCACACCGGCCTCGCCAACCTCGTCACCGCCCTGACCGACACCCCGGACCTCCCGTTCGCGGCGGTCGGCCTGCTCGACGAGGCGACGCGCCGCCGGGCACTGGACGAGGGCCGCGGCACAGCCGGGCCGCTGCCCGCAACGACGGTCCCCGACCTGATCGCGGCCCGGGCGGCACAGACGTCGGACGCGATCGCGGTGGTGTGCGGTGAGGCCGATCGCGCGGTGGACCGCGAGCTGTCGTACGCGGAGCTGGACACGCGCGCGAACCGGCTGGCGCACTGCCTGCGCGACACGGGCGTGGGGACGGAATCCGTGGTCGCGCTCTGCCTGCCCAGGGGCCCGGAGGCCGTCGTCGCGATGCTGGCCGCGTGGAAGGCCGGAGCCGCCCACCTGCCGATCGACCCCGAGTACCCGCCCGCCCGGATCGCGTCCATGCTGGCCGACAGCCGGGCCACGGTGCTGGTGAGCACGACGGAGACCCTCGACGCACTGACCGCTCCGCCCGCCGCTGTGAAGACGCCGGTCCTGGTACTCGACGATCCCCTGACGCGGAGCCGCCTGGCGGCCGCCGCCCCGAGCGGGCCGACGGATGTCCCACCCGCATCCCCGGACCAGGTGGCGTACGTCATGTACACCTCGGGCTCGTCGGGCACGCCCAAGGGCGTGATGGTCACGCACGGGGGCCTGGCGAACTACGTGGCCTGGGCGGCGAAGGCGTACGGGGCCGCGCCGGAGGCCCCGTCTGCGAGCCCGTCGGGAAGCCCGTCGGGAAGCCCGTCGGGAACGCGCTCGGCAACGCCCTCCGGGTCTTCGCCGGCCGTCGACGCGCCGCTGCATTCCTCATTGGCCTTCGACCTGACGGTGACCAGTCTTCTGGTGCCGCTGGTGTCGGGGGGCAGCGTCGTGGTCAGCCCCGACGGCGGTGCCCGGGGACTGGCGCGGCTGGTGCGGGGCAGTGACGGCTTCGACGTGGTGAAGGTGGTGCCGGGCCATCTGCCCCTGCTGGCCGAGCTCCTGTCGGACGGGGAGCAGGCCCGGTCCGCGCGGCGCCTGGTGGTGGGCGGCGAGGCGCTGACGGGGCCCGACGTCCGGGCCTGGCTGGACCGGGCACCGGGCTCGGTGGTGGTCAACGAGTACGGGCCCACCGAGACGGTCGTCGGATGCTGCACCTTCGAGGTGCGGCCGGGCCGGACCGTGGCGGATCGGGTGCCGATCGGCCGGCCGGTCACGAACGTACGGCTCTACGCACTCGACGACATGCTGGAACCGGTGGTGCCGGGAGTGGCCGGCGAGCTCTACATCGCGGGCACACAGCTGGCCCGGGGATACACGGGCCGACCGGGTCTGACAGGCGAACGCTTCGTCGCGTGCCCGTTCGAGCCGGGACGGCGGATGTACCGAAGCGGGGACCTCGTGCGCTGGAACGCGGACGGCCAGCTGGAGTTCGTCGGCCGGGCCGACGACCAGCTGAAAATCCGCGGGTTCCGGGTCGAGCCGGGCGACGTACGGGCGGCGCTCCTCGGGCACCCGGCCGTCGCGGAGGCGGCGGTGGTCGTCCGGGAAGACACGCCGGGGGACAAACGCCTGGTCGCCTACGTCGTCCCCGAGCCGATCGAAGACGGGGAGGGTCAGGACGGCTGGGATGGCCGGGATGGCTGGGACGGTCAGAGCGTGGCGGGCGGGTTCCCCGCCGACGCGGTACGCGCGCACGTCGCCGAGCGCCTGCCGGAGCACATGGTGCCCGCCGCGGTGGTCACACTCACGGCGTTGCCGCTGACACCCAACGGGAAACTCGACCCCGCGGCCCTCCCCGCGCCGGAGCACGGCGGCGCCGCGGAGGGCGGCCGGGCACCGGCCGGCAGGCGCGAGGAGGTCCTGTGCGACGTGTTCGCCCAGGTCCTGGGCCTGCCCGCGGTCGGCGTCGACGACGACTTCTTCGACCTGGGCGGCCACTCGCTGCTCGCGACCCGACTGGTCAGCCGGGTGCGCGCCACCCTGGGCGAGGAACTGCCGATCGAAGAGGTCTTCGCGACGCCGACGCCCGCCGCACTCGGGGCCTGGCTCGCGGGACACGACAGCCCGGCGGAGACGGAGACCGCTGCGAGACCGGTATTGCGACCGATGACACGCAAGAGCTAGCCCCCGCACGAGAGCTGGAGGCGTGGGCGCGCAGGTACGAGTCCGGCGCGCACGCGCGAGATGAAGCACCCACGCGAGATGAAACACCCGCATGAGACGGCGTACCCGCACGAGACGTCGTCCCCGCACGAGATGTCGTACACGCACGAGATGACGCGGAAGAACGGGGAGTTCTGATGGCCAGTCCCATGTCGTTCGCCCAACGCCGGCTGTGGTTCCAGGGGCGGATCGAGGGACCCAGCGCCACGTACAACATCCCGATGATCGTGCGGCTCACGGGGGAGGGACTGGACAGCGCGGCACTGGGCGCCGCCCTCCGGGACGTCATCGGCCGGCACGAGGTGCTGCGCACCGTGTTCCCCGAGGCCGACGGCGAACCGCAGCAGCGCGTCGTCGAGCTCGACGACCTGCCGTGGGAGCTGGCGGTGGTCCGCGTGGCCGCCGAAGAGGGCGGCCCGGCGCGGGCGGGGCAGCGCCTCGCCGCCTGGGACGACCTGCCCTGGCACCAGCAGGTACTGGACCTGCCGATGGTCGAACCGGCGGACGAACTGCCGGGCGCCGAAGTGCCCGCCGAGGACCTCGCCGGCGCCGTCGCCCGCGCGGCGTCGTACGTGTTCGACCTGACCACGGAGATCCCCATCCGTGCCTGGCTCTTCGAGGCCGCACCGAAGGAGCACGTGCTCGTCGTGGTGATGCACCACATCGCGGGCGACGGCTGGTCGAGCGGACCCTTCGCCAGGGACCTGGCCAGGGCGTACGCGGCGCGGTGTGCCGGTGACGAGCCACGGTGGCCCTCGCCCTTGCCGGTGCAGTACGCGGACTACGCGCTGTGGCAGCGCGAGCTGCTCGGCGACGAGACCGACCCCACCAGTGTGCTCGCACGCCAGATCGCCCACTGGCGCGAAGAACTGGCGGGCGCCCCGGAAGGGCTCGAACTGCCCGTCGACCGGCCGCGCCCCGTCCAGGCCTCGTACCGCGGGCACATGGTCGGGTTCAGCGTCCCGGCCGACGTACACCGCGCCTTGAGCAGCCTGGCCCGGGAACGGCGGGCCACGCTCTTCATGGTGCTCCAGGCCGGCTTGACGGTGATGCTGTCCAAGGCGGGAGCGGGCGACGACATCCCGATCGGAGCGGCGGTCGCCGGGCGCACCGACGAGGCCCTGGGCGACCTGGTCGGCTGCTTCGTCAACACCCTGGTCATGCGCAACGACCTGACCGGCGACCCCACGTTCACGGAACTGCTGGACCGGGTGCGCGGCACGACCGTACGCGCCCTGGCACACCAGGACGTGCCGTTCGAGAAGCTGGTCGAGGCCCTGGCCCCGTCCCGGCTGCCGGCCCGCCACCCGCTGTTCCAAGTCGCCTTGTCCCTGCTGGACGTCGGCCCGGCCGTCGAACTGCCCGGCCTGCGCTCCGACGCCCTGTCGATCGGCCGGCCCGGGGCCAAGTTCGACCTCGAAGTCATGATCGGCGAGGTCTTCGACGCTGAGGGTGCTCCGGCGGGTTTGCGGGGTGGGTTGACGGTGTCGGCGGATCTGTTCGACATGGGGGCTGCGGAGCGGTTCGCCAGCTGGTTCGTGCGGGTCTTGACGGCGGTGTCGGCGGATCCGGGGGTCCGGGTCAGCGAAGTCGAGGTGTTGTCTTCGGCGGAGCGTGGGGTGTTGTTGGGTGGTTGGGGTGGTGGGGGTGTGGTGTCGGTGCCGGATGTTTCGGTGCCGGAGTTGTTTGGTGTGTGGGTGGGTCGGGCGCCGGGTGCGGTGGCGGTGGTGTGTGGTGATGTGTCGCTGATGTATGGGGAGTTGGGGGATCGGGTTTCTCGGTTGGCTCGGTGTTTGGTGGCGGCTGGGGTGGGGTCTGAGTCGCGGGTTGCTGTGTTGATGGAGCGGTCTGTTGATGTGGTGGTGGTGCTGTTGGCGGTGTTGAGGGCTGGTGGTGTGTATGTGCCGTTGGATGTGGCGTGGCCGGTGGGGCGTATGGAGGAGGTGGTGGGGGATGCCGGGGCGTGTGTGTTGGTGGTGGATGCGGGTTTGGTGGGTCATGGGTTGGTGGGGTGGGCTCGTGCTGGTGGGGTGGGGGTGGTGTCGGCTGATGCTGAGATGGACGTCGAGTGCGATGCCGGGGTGCTGCTGCCTGTGGTGCGGGCTGGTCAGGCTGCGTATGTGATGTATACGTCGGGGTCGACGGGGCGGCCTAAGGGTGTGGTGGCTACGCATGGTGATGTGGTGCGGTTGGCGTTGGACCGGTGCTGGGGGGCGTCGGGTTCGATGCGGGTGTTGTTTCATGCGCCGCATGCGTTTGATGCGTCGTCGTATGAGTTGTGGGTGCCGTTGTTGTCGGGTGGGACGGTGGTGGTGGCACCGCCGGTGGCTGTTGATGCGGGTGTGTTGCGTAGGTGGGTTGCTGATTTCGCGTTGACGCATGTGCATGTGACGGCTGGTTTGTTGCGTGTGTTGGCGGAGCGTGATCCTGGGTGTTTTGTGGGTGTGCGGGAGGTGTTGACGGGCGGGGATGTGGTGCCGGCGGGTGCGGTGCGTCGGGTGTTGGAGTGTTGTGCGGGTGTGGTGGTGCGGCATTTGTATGGGCCGACTGAGGTGACGTTGTGTGCGACGCAGTGGGTGGTGTCGGATGCGGCGGTGGTTGGTGATGTGGTGCCGATGGGGCGGGGGTTGGATAACACGCGGGTGTTGGTGCTGGATGGTTCGTTGTGTCTTGTGCCGCCGGGTGTGGTGGGTGAGTTGTATGTGGTGGGTGCGGGGGTGGCGCGGGGGTATGTGGGTCGTCCGGGTTTGACGGCGGAGCGGTTTGTCGCGTGTCCGTTTGTGTCGGGTGAGCGGATGTATCGCACGGGGGACCGGGTGCGGTGGACTGCGGACGGGCAGTTGGTGTTTGCCGGTCGGGTTGATGACCAGGTCAAGATCCGTGGCTTCCGCGTCGAACCCGGCGAGATCGAAGCGGTGCTGGGAGCCCATCCGCAGGTCGGCCAAGCGACGGTGGTGGTCCGCGAGGACGCACCCGGCGACAAGCGCCTGGCCGCCTACGTGGTGCCCGTCGACGGGGTCGGTGACGGCGAGTTGACGGACGCGGTGCGCACGTACGTCGCGGACCGGCTCCCGGCGTACATGGTGCCGGCCACCTTCACGGAGCTTGCGACGCTCCCGCTGACCGTCAACGGCAAGGTGGACCGTTCGGCGCTGCCCGCACCCGACTTCGTAGCGACCGCCGCGGGCACCACGGGCCGCGCCCCCGCCAACGCTCAGGAAGAGCTGCTGTGCGAGGCGTTCGCCGAAGTGCTCGGCCTGCCGACAGTCGGTGTCGACGACAACTTCTTCACGCTGGGCGGGCATTCCTTGCTGGCCGTCTCGCTGGTGGAGTGGCTGCGGGCCCGAGGCGTGTCGGTCTCGGTGCAGGCCCTCTTCCAGACGTCTACACCGGCCGGGCTGGCGGCGGTGGCGGGCCACGAATGGAAGGCGGTGCCGCCGAACCGCATCCCTGAGGGTGCGGGTGAGATCACGCCGGAGATGCTGCCGCTGGTGGACCTGACCGAGGCGGAGATCGCGCGGGTCGTGGCCACGGTGCCCGGTGGTGCCGCCAACGTGGCCGACGTCTACCCGCTCGCCCCGCTCCAGGAAGGCATCTTCTTCCATCACCTCATGGCCGACCAGGACAGCGGCGACGTGTACGTCCTGCCGTTCGCCCTGGCCTTTGACACGCGTGAGCGGCTGGACGGTTTCCTCACGGCACTCCAGTGGGTCGTGGACCGCCACGACATCTACCGCACGGCGATCGTGTGGGAAGGCCTGCGCGAGCCCGTCCAGGTCGTGGCCCGGCACGTGGACCTGCCGGTGACGGAGATCGTCCTCGACGAGGAGGGCCCCGAGCCGGTCGACCAGTTGCTGCAAGCTGCCGGTTCGTGGATGGATCTGCGTTGCGCACCCCTGCTGCGGATGACGGTCGCGGCGGAGGCGGGCGCCGACGGCCGGTGGCTGGCCCTGCTCCGTCTGCACCACATCATGCAGGACCACACCGCACTCGATGTCCTCCTCGGGGAGCTGCGCGCGTTCCTCACGGGGGACGAGGAGGCGCTGCCGGAGCCGTTGCCGTTCCGTGAGTTCGTGACGCAGGCCCGGCTGGGGGTTTCGCGGGAGGAGCACGAGCGGTACTTCGCCGCACTGCTGGGGGACGTGACCGAGACGACCGCCCCGTACGGCCTGCTGGACGTACACGGTGACGGGAGCGCGTCCGTGCGGGCACGGATGCGGGTCGAGGACGCTCTTGCACAGCGCGTGCGCGAAGCGGCCCGCTCCTGGGGTGTCAGCCCGGCGACGGTGTTCCATCTGGCGTGGGCGCGGGTGCTGGCGACGGTTTCGGGCCGTGACGACGTGGTGTTCGGCACGGTGCTGTTCGGCCGGATGAACGCGGGCGCGGGCGCCGACCGGATCCCCGGCCTCTTCATGAACACGCTGCCCGTCCGCGTGCACGTCGACGGGACAGGGGTCGGCGACGCGTTGAGGAGCATGCGCAGCCTGCTTGCGGAGCTGGTGGCGCACGAGCACGTCCCGCTGACCTTGGTCCAGGCGGCAAGCGGTGTGTCCGGCGGCAGCCCGCTGTTCACCTCGATCTTCAACTACCGGTACAGCCCCCAGGCCGGACCCGAGCCGGACGACATGGACGACATGCTCGAAGGCGTCCAGACCCTCTACTCCCGTGAGCACACGAACTTCCCTGTGGACGTCGCCGTGGACGTCGACACGACGGGGTTCACGATCACCGTTGACGCGGTGCCGCCGGCCGACCCCACCCACGTCGGCGAGTTGTTGCACACCTGCCTGGAGAGCCTGATCACCTCTTTGGAGCGGGACCCTGGGGCGCGTTTCGACGCGGTGGGGGTTCTGGGTGGGGTGGAGCGTCGGCGGGTGCTGGTGGAGTGGAACGGGTCGGCGGTGGTGGGTCCGGCGGTGACGGTCCCGGATTTGTTCGCTGGGCAGGTGGCGCGGACGCCGGGTGCGGTTGCGGTGGTGTGTGGTGGTCGTGAGGTGTCGTATGGGGAGTTGGACGAGCGGGCGAATCGTTTGGCCCGGTTGTTGATCGGTCGTGGGGTGGGGCCGGAGTCGGTTGTTGGTGTGGTGTTGGGTCGTTCGCCTGAGTTGCTGGTGGCGATTTTGGCGGTGCTCAAGGCTGGTGGGGCGTATCTGAGTGTGGATGCCGGGTTGCCGGTGGAGCGGATCGGGTTCGTGCTGGGGGACGCGGCGCCGGTGGTGGTGCTCACCGACCAGACGTCGGCTGGGGTCGTTCGTGCGGGTGGGGCCGTGCCGGTGGTGGTGATGGACGACCCCCGGGTGAGTGGCGAGTTGCTGGGGTTGTCGGGGGCGCCGGTTGGGCATGAGGACCGGCTTGGTGTGCTGTTGGCTGGTCATCCAGCGTATGTGCTGTATACGTCGGGGTCGACGGGGCGGCCTAAGGGTGTGGTGGTTTCGCATGGGGCTTTTGCGAATTTGTCGTTGAGTCATGCGAAGTTCGGGGTGGGTCCGGGGTGTCGGGTGGCGCAGTTCGCGTCGGTGGGTTTCGACATGTTCTGCGAGGAGTTGCTGCTGGGGTTGTTGTCGGGTGCGGCGTTGGTGGTGGTGCCTTCTGATCGGCGGGTGGGGGCGGAGCTTGCTGGTTTCTTGCGGGATGAGGGGGTGACGCATGCGACGTTGCCGACGGCGGTAGTGGCGTCGATTCCCCCGGGCGAGGTGCTGCCGGAAGGGTTTGTGCTGGACATCGGGGGTGAGGCGTGTCCGCCGGAGTTGGTGGAGCGGTGCACGGCTGATGGCCGGGTGATGTTCAACAGCTACGGACCCACGGAAACCACCGTCAACGCCACCTCGTGGCCGTGTCACATGGGCGCGGTCGAGCCCGGCGTAGTGCCCATCGGTCGGCCGATCGCCAACAACCGGGTGTATGTGCTGGACGGCTCGCTGCATCCCGTGCCGCCGGGTGTGGTGGGTGAGTTGTATGTGACGGGCTCGGGTCTGGCGCGGGGCTATCTGGGCCGTCCGGGGCTGACGGGTGAGCGGTTCGTGGCGTGTCCGTTTGAGCCGGGTGAGCGGATGTATCGCACGGGGGACCGGGTGCGGTGGACGGTGGACGGGCAGCTGGTGTTCGCCGGCCGTACGGACGACCAGGTGAAGATCCGCGGGTTCCGCATCGAACCGGGCGAAGTGGAGACCGTGCTCGGCTTCCATCCGCATGTCGGTCAGCTGGCGGTCGTGGTGCGCGAGGACGTTCCGGGTGACGCCCGGCTGGTCGGGTATGTGGTGCCGTCGGGTGCGGGGATCAACGATCTGGGCGAGTCGGTGCGTGATTTCGCGGCGGAGCGGTTGCCGTCGTACATGGTGCCGGCTGCCTTCGTGGTACTGGACGCGCTTCCCCTGACCGTCAACGGCAAGCTCGACCGCAAGGCGTTGCCGGCTCCGGATTTCGCGGCGGCTGTGGGTGGGGGCAGGGCGCCGGCGGATGCCCGGGAGGAGTTGCTGTGCCAGGGGTTCGCCGAGGTGCTCGGTCTGCCGGTCGTGGGTGTCGATGACGACTTCTTCTCTCTCGGTGGGCATTCGCTGCTGGCCGTCTCGCTGGTGGAGTGGCTGCGGGCCCGAGGCGTGTCGGTGTCGGTGCGTGCGCTGTTCGCGACGCCGACGCCGGCCGGACTGGCCGCGGTGGCCGGGCCCGGGCAGGTCGTGGTGCCGCCGAACCGCATCCCCATCGGGACGAGCGAGATCAAGCCGGAGATGCTGCCGCTGGTGGAGCTGACCGAGGCGGAGCTCGCACGGGTCGTGGCCGCGGTGCCCGGTGGCGCGGCCAACGTGGCCGACGTCTACCCCCTGGCCCCGCTCCAGGAAGGCATCTTCTTCCACCACCTCATGGGCAACGGCGACGGCAGCGACGTCTACGCGTCGCCGACAGTGGTGCAGTTCGACTCGCGTGAGCGCCTCGATGCCTTTCTGGCCGCCTTCCAGCGCGTGGTGGAGCGGCACGACATCTACCGCACGGCGATCGTGTGGGAAGGCCTGCGCGAGCCCGTCCAGGTCGTCGCCCGGCACGTGGATCTCCCTGTGGAGGAAGTGGTCCTGGACCCCGAGGCCGACGCGGTCACACAGCTGTTGTCGGCGGGCGGCTCGCGCATGGAACTCGGCCGTGCGCCGCTGATGACCGTATGCGTCGCGGCCGAGGCCGGCACGTCGGGCCGCTGGCTGGCGCTGCTTCGTGTCCATCACCTGGTGCAGGACCACACCGCACTGGACGTGCTGCTCGGGGAACTCCGTGCGTTCCTCTCCGGCACGGACGACGAGCTTCCGGTGCCGCTGCCGTTCCGGGAGTTCGTGGCACAGGCACGCTCCGGCGGCGCGCGCGAGGAGCACGCACGCTACTTCGCCGAGCTGCTGGGCGATGTGGAGGAGACGACCGCTCCCTTCGGACTGCTGGACGTGCACGGCGACGGGACTGGGATCGCCCAGGGGCGGCTGCCGGTGGAGGATGCGCTTGCCGGGCGGTTGCGGGAGGTGGCGCGGTCGTTGGGGGTGAGTCCGGCGACGGTGTTCCATATGGCGTGGGCGCGGGTGCTGGCGACGGTTTCGGGCCGTGACGACGTGGTGTTCGGGACGGTGTTGTTCGGGCGGATGAACGCGGGGGCGGGTGCCGACCGCGTCCCCGGTCTGTTCATCAACACCCTGCCCGTACGGGTCCGCGTGAAGGGGCAGAGTGTCGGGGAGGCCCTGGCGGGGATGCGGGGGCAGCTCGCCGATCTGATGGTGCACGAGCACGCCCCGCTGACCGTGGCCCAGAGCGCCAGCGGCCTGCCCGGCGGCACCCCGCTGTTCACCTCGCTCTTCAACTACCGGCACACCCGGCCCACGCCCGGTGCCGGCGACCAGGTCGACGGCATCAGGACCGTGTTCTCCCAGGACCGGACGAACTACCCCCTGACCGTCGCCGTCGACGACGAGGGGTCCGGCTTCGTCCTCGTCGTCGACGCATCGACCCCGGTCGACCCCGGTCTGGTGTGCGCTCTGACGCACACCGCTGTCGCCAACCTCGTGACCGCGCTGGAAGAGGCCCCGGACACGTGCTTCGCGACGGTGGGAGTGCTGGACCCTGCCGAGCGTCGCAGGCTCGTCGAGGGAGGCGACGCGCCCGCGGCGCCGGGGCCGGAAGCGACGGTCTCGGCGGTGGCGACGGCCCCGGCGGTCACGATCCCCGAGCTCTTCGCCGCCCAGGCGGCCCGGACTCCGGACGCGATCGCGGTGACGCACGGGTCGGCCGAGGTGTCGTACGCGCAGCTGGACGCACAGGCGAATCGTTTGGCCCGGCTGCTGATCAGCCGTGGCGTGGGTCCGGAGTCGTTCGTCGCGGTGGTGATGGACCGCTCGGCCGAGCTGATGGTCGCGCTGCTGGCCGTCCTCAAGGCCGGTGGCGCCTACGTGCCCCTGGACCCGGCGTACCCGGCCGAGCGGATCGCCTTCACGATCGGCGACGCGTCCCCGGCTCTGGTGCTGGCGCAGGCGGCGACTGCTGCGTCAGTCGCGTCGGCGGCGGACGCGGGTGCGGTGCCGGTGGTCGTCGTCGATGCCCCGGAGACGCTCGGGGAGCTGGCGGAGTGCGACGACACCGAGCCGGCCGACGTCGAACGGCGCGGAGCGCTGCTACCCCACCACCCGATGTACGTCATCTACACCTCCGGCTCCACCGGTCGCCCCAAGGGGGTGGTGATACCGCACGCGAACGTGGTGTCGCTCTTCCGCGCGACGGCTGACTGGTTCGAGTACCGGGCCGAGGACGTGTGGACCTGGTTCCACTCCGTCGCGTTCGACTTCTCGGTGTGGGAGCTGTGGGGGGCGCTGCTGCACGGCGGGCGCTTGGTGGTGGTGCCCTTCGAGACGTCCAGGTCCCCGGTGGACTTCCTCGACCTGCTGGCGCGTGAGCGCGTCACGGTCCTCAACCAGACCCCCAGCGCCTTCTACCAGCTCACACAGGCGGAGGCCGCCACTCCCGGCGCGGGCCGCGACGAACTGGCACTCCGCCGCATCGTCTTCGGCGGCGAGGCACTCGACCCGGCACGCCTGGCGGGGTGGTACGACCGGCCCCCGGGTGACACCCCGCTGCTGGTCAACATGTACGGCATCACCGAGACCACGGTCCACGTCACCCATGTGCCTCTCGGTTCGGACGCTCCCGCCCGGAGCACGACCGGGAGCATGATCGGGCGCGCACTCGCGGGCCTGCGCGTCTACGTGCTCGACCAGGCGCTGGAACCGGTGCCGCCGGGCGTCGCCGGGGAGATGTACGTCTCGGGGACGCAGCTGGCGCGGGGCTATGCGGGTCGGCCGGGTCTGACGGGTGAGCGCTTCGTGGCGTGCCCGTTCGAGCCCGGTGAGCGGATGTACCGGACCGGCGACCGGGCGTGGTGGACTGCGGACGGCCAGCTGGTGTTCGCCGGCCGCGCGGACGACCAGGTACAGATCCGCGGGTTCCGCATCGAGCCCGCCGAGGTGCGGGCCGTGCTGGCGGAGCACGAAGGTGTCGAGCACGCAGCCGTGGTGGTGCGCGAGGACGTTCCGGGTGACGCCCGGCTGGTCGGGTATGTGGTGCCGGCGGGTGCGGGGGCCCGTGGTCTGGGCGAGTCGGTGCGGGGGTTCGCGGCGGAGCGGTTGCCCTCGTACATGGTGCCGTCGGCGGTGGTGGTGCTGGATGCCTTGCCGTTGACGGTGAACGGCAAGCTGGATCGCAAGGCGTTGCCGGCTCCGGATTTCGCGGCGGCTGTGGGTGGGGGCAGGGCCCCGGCGGATGCCCGGGAGGAGTTGCTGTGCCAGGGGTTCGCCGAGGTGCTCGGTCTGCCGGTCGTGGGTGTCGACGACGACTTCTTCTCTCTCGGTGGGCATTCGCTGCTGGCCGTCTCGCTGGTGGGCTGGCTGCGGGCCCGAGGCGTGTCGGTTTCGATGCGTGCGCTGTTCGCGACGCCGACGCCGGCCGGGTTGGCGGCGGTGGCCGGGCCCGGGCAGGTCGTGGTGCCGCCGAACCGCATCCCTGAGGGTGCGGGTGAGGTCACGCCGGAGATGTTGCCGCTGGTGGACCTGACCGAGGCGGAGATCGCGGCCGTGACCGCGTCCGTACCGGGCGGTGCCACGAACGTGGCGGACGTGTACCCGCTGGCTCCCCTACAGGAAGGGATGTTCTTCCACCACCTGATGGCCGAGCGGGGCGGAGGTGACGTGTACGTGCTCCCCCTGGCCCTGGCCTTCGACACCCGCGAGCACCTCGACGCCTTCACGTTCGGCCTTCAGCGGGTGGTGGACCGCCACGACATCTACCGCACCGCGATCGTGTGGGAAGGACTGCGTGAGCCCGTCCAGGTCGTGGCCCGGCACGTGGACCTGCCGGTGACGGAGATCGTCCTCGACGAGGAGGGCCCCGAGCCGGTCGACCAGTTGCTGCACGCTGCTGGCTCGTGGATGGATCTGCGTTGCGCACCGCTGCTGCGGATGACGGTCGCGGCCGAGCCGGGCGCCGACGGCCGGTGGCTGGCGCTGCTGCGCATCCACCACATGGTGCAGGACCACACCACGCTCGAAGTCCTGCTCGGGGAGCTGCGCGCGTTCCTCACGGGGAACGAGGAGGCGCTGCCGGAGCCGTTGCCGTTCCGTGAGTTCGTGGCGCAGGCCCGGCTGGGGGTTTCGCGGGAGGAGCACGAGCGGTACTTCGCCGCACTGCTGGGGGACGTGACCGAGACGACCGCCCCGTACGGCCTGCTGGACGTGCACGGCGACGGTACGGCGGACGTGCAGGCCCACCTGCCGGTGGAGGACGCGCTTGCCGGGCGGTTGCGGGAGGTGGCGCGGTCGCTGGGGGTGAGCCCGGCGACGGTGTTCCACCTGGCGTGGGCGCGGGTGCTGGCGACGGTTTCGGGCCGTGACGACGTGGTGTTCGGCACGGTGCTGTTCGGGCGGATGAACGGGGGTGCGGGCGCCGACCGTGTCCCCGGCCTGTTCATCAACACCCTGCCGGTACGCGTTCGGGTCGGGGAGCAGGGCGTCGGTGAGGCCCTCGCCGGGATGCGGGGACAGCTAGCCGACCTGATGGTGCACGAGCACGCCCCGTTGTCCCTGGCCCAGGCGGCCAGCGGCGTCACTGGCGGAAGGCCGCTGTTCACCTCGCTGATCAACTACCGCTACGACCGGGCCACGTCGGCTGCCGATTCAGGGCTCGAAGGAGTCAGAGCGCTCTTCTCCAGGGAACACACGAACTACCCCCTCGATGTCGCCGTCGACGACGACGGCACCGGATTCGTGATCACGGTGGACGCGGTGCCTTCGGTCGACTCGGCACACGTGTGCGCGATGCTGCATGCCGCACTGGGCAACCTCATCACCTCTTTGGAGCGGGACCCTGGGGCGCGTTTCGACGCGGTGGGGGTTCTGGGTGGGGTGGAGCGTCGGCGGGTGTTGGTGGAGTGGAACGAGTCGGCGGTGGCGGGTCCGGCGGTGACGGTCCCGGATTTGTTCGCTGGGCAGGTGGCGCGGACGCCGGGTGCGGTTGCGGTGGTGTGTGGTGGTCGTGAGGTGTCGTATGGGGAGTTGGACGAGCGGGCGAATCGTTTGGCCCGGTTGTTGATCGGTCGTGGGGTGGGGCCGGAGTCGGTTGTCGGTGTGGTGTTGGGTCGTTCGCCTGAGTTGTTGGTGGCGATTTTGGCGGTGCTCAAGGCTGGTGGGGCGTATCTGAGTGTGGATGCCGGGTTGCCGGTGGAGCGGGTCGGGTTCGTGCTGGGGGACGCGGCGCCGGTGGTGGTGCTCACCGACCAGACGTCGGCTGGGGTCGTTCGTGCGGGTGGGGCCGTGCCGGTGGTGGTGATGGACGACCCCCGGGTGAGTGGCGAGTTGCTGGGGTTGTCGGGGGCGCCGGTTGGGCATGAGGACCGGCTTGGTGTGCTGTTGGCTGGTCATCCGGCGTATGTGCTGTACACCTCGGGGTCGACGGGGCGGCCTAAGGGTGTGGTGGTTTCGCATGGGGCTTTTGCGAATTTGTCGTTGAGCCATGAGAAGTTCGGGGTGGGTCCGGGGTGTCGGGTGGCGCAGTTCGCGTCGGTGGGTTTCGACATGTTCTGCGAGGAGTTGCTGCTGGGGTTGTTGTCGGGAGCGGCGTTGGTGGTGGTGCCCTCTGATCGGCGGGTGGGGGCGGAGCTTGCTGGTTTCTTGCGGGATGAGGGGGTGACGCATGCGACGTTGCCGACGGCGGTAGTGGCGTCGATTCCCCCGGGCGAGGTGCTGCCGGAAGGGTTTGTGCTGGACATCGGGGGTGAGGCGTGTCCGCCGGAGTTGGTGGAGCGGTGCACGGCTGATGGCCGGGTCATGTTCAACAGCTACGGACCCACGGAAACCACCGTCAACGCCACCTCCTGGTCCTGCCGTCCGGACCTGGTGGATGGTGATGCCGTTCCCATTGGTCGGCCGATCGCCAACAACCGGGTGTATGTGCTGGACGGCTCGTTGCATCCCGTGCCGCCGGGTGTGGTGGGTGAGTTGTATGTGACGGGCTCGGGTCTGGCGCGGGGCTATCTGGGCCGTCCGGGGCTGACGGGTGAGCGGTTCGTGGCGTGTCCGTTTGAGCCGGGTGAGCGGATGTATCGCACGGGGGACCGGGTGCGGTGGACGGTGGACGGGCAGCTGGTGTTCGCCGGGCGTGCGGATGATCAGGTGAAGATCCGCGGGTTCCGCATCGAACCGGGCGAAGCCGAGATCGTGCTCGGCGCGCACGCTGGTGTGGCGCAGGCGGCCGTGGCGGTGCGCGAGGACACTCCCGGCGACAAGCGCCTGGTCGCCTACCTCGTGCCGTCGGATCACGGCACTGAGGACCTTGTCGACTCGGTGCGTCGGCATGCCGGCGAGGGCTTGCCGTCGTACATGGTGCCGGCCGCCTTCGTGGTACTGGACGCGCTTCCCCTGACCGTCAACGGCAAGCTCGACCGCAAGGCGTTGCCCGCGCCGGACTACGCGGGGGCGATGGGTTCCACGGGGCGTGCGCCTGGCAGCGTGCGGGAGGAACTGCTCTGCCATGCCTTCGCCGAGGTGCTCGGCCTGCCGGTCGTCGGTGTCGATGACGACTTCTTCGCCCTCGGTGGGCATTCCCTGTCAGCGGTGCGCTTGGTGAGCCGGATGCGCAGCGTGCTCGGGGCGGAGATTCCGCTGCGGACGCTGTTCGAGCATCCGACGCCGGCAGCCCTGGCCGCCCTCCTGGAGCAGGCCGCCCCGGGCCGCGTGGCGCTGAGTGCGCACGAGCAGCGACCGGAGCGGGTGCCGTTGTCGTTCGCGCAGCGCCGGTTGTGGTTCCTCGCGCAGCTTGAAGGACCGAGCGCGACCTACAACATTCCACTGGCTCTACGGATGCGCGGTGAGCTGGACCGGGACGCGCTGACCGCGGCCCTGCAGGACGTGGTGGGCCGCCACGAGGCACTGCGCACGGTCTTCCCGATCGCGGACGGCGAGCCGTACCAGCGGGTGCTGTCGGCCGATGAAGCCGCATTCGCGCTGTCGGTGCGGGACGTGGCTGCCGAGGATCTGGCGGACGAGGTGACGCGGGCGATCACGTACGCCTTCGACTTCTCTGCGGAGGTTCCGGTGCGGGCGTGGTTGTTCGCGGTGGCGCCGGATGAGCATGTGCTGGTGCTGGTGTTGCACCACATCGCTGGTGACGGCTGGTCGATGGGGCCGTTGGCGCGGGATGTGTCGGTGGCGTACGCGGCGCGGTGTGCTGGTGGCGAGCCTGGGTGGTCGGCGTTGCCGGTGCAGTACGCGGATTACGCGC